>JAZKCY010000001.1:327183-654366 GCA_040387855.1 Patescibacteria group bacterium | reverse complement strand
TGATACGACTACCGATGGAGTAACGATTGATCCTCGAGATCAAATTGTTCGAGAAGAGATGAAGCAACCAAAAGCAGTTGATCCTAAAGATAAAAAGCCAGAACAGCAAGAGTTTAAAGATAATGTTGTCGATCTTGATGACACTACTGGAGAATCTGGCGTCGCTGACTTTGTTTTAAGTCTAAAAGATAAAGCAAAGCCACAGCAGCCCACACAAGCCGCACCTGAGCCAGTAGTGCAACAGGCCCCAATAGCAGAGCCAATTACAGAAGTGGAACCTCCTGTCCAAGAAATTAAGCCTGAACCTAAAGTTGTTGCACCGGAACCTAAACCTGAACCCGTTAAAGAACTTTCACCATTGGAGAAACTTCAAAAGAAGGAAATTTCTTTGCAAGATGAAGTTACTTCACTCATGGATCAACAGAAAAAACTTGAAACAGATCAGGCAACTTTAGAATCATCACTTCATGAGATTGATGCTAAACGTCAGCCCTTGAAGGCTCAGGAAGATGATATAGAAAAGCAGGTGCGTGCAATACGTCTAAAAGAAAGCGAGGTAGATACTATTGAAGAAAAAAAGGCTCTAAAGCAACAACGCTGGAGTTTGGAAGATGAACGACAACGAATTGAAAAAGAACGTTGGGATATAGACCAATCAATTCTCACACTTACAAAGCAAGTTCAAGATATTCATTCAGAGCAGGCTAAACTCATGCTTCAAGAGACGGAAGTAGAACATGCAATAGATGAAGTTAAAAAGAATGAGCGGGTTTTGCAGGCGGAAATAGAGTTGAAAGTTATGGCGGATAAACTCAAAGTAATTCTTGCTGATCGTCAAAAACTTGAAGTGGATTGGAAGGATATAATGGATAAAAAGAAAGTTGTTCTTGATAAAGAGGCTGCAATACACAAACAAGAAAAGGTAATGCAAACCGAAATTGATTCTATTGAGCTTAAAGAACATTCAGCAAAAGATCCATCAGATCTGCATATAGTTGAAGAACAACGATGGCAGAAAGATAAAGAACTTCGAGCTATAGAGGTAGAAGAGGGAGCCGTGCAAGAAGAATTACAGGCATTCAATGCTTCTGTTACAGAAATAGAGACCAAGTCTCAATCTGTTCTTCACCAAGAACGTGAACTTAAAGATAAAATTAAAGAGTTAGAAACAATTGTAGCTGGAACAAAAAAGTAAAGCTTCAAAAATATTTAGAGACACAGGAGACAAACGTGTCAAAGTTGTGTTGAAACCCTAGGTTACTACTGGTGTACCCATATCACTTCTTGATATAATCATCACATGGTAAATAATATGGAAAATCCATTTGGTAATGAAGCTCCTCAAGAAGAGTCGTACCTTCAGTATAAGATGCGTACTACAGCTGAAGCGCGACTAAAGGATGATGAACAAGTAAAGCTTGATATTAAAAAGATTGAAAGAATGAATAAGTCTTATAAATTCTATAAGCGAATTCTCGCTGTGGGGGCTGCTGCAATTGTAGCTGGTGTTGGTGTGACTGCTCATTTTGCAACAGAAGCAGTAAATTTAAATGCAGAAACAGAAGATACAAAAAGACAAACTGATGAATTCGAAAAAAGAACAAAACAAATAGAGCAAAAATGATATTAGCAAAGAAATCCTTGACATTAAACTCAAATATGATCAAATAGGGTATAACTCATGCTTACTACCGAAAACCCAGAAATTCGAGGCCAACTTGTTGAGCTTCTCAATATCAATTCATTTACTACTGAAGAACAGGATCAGATTATTCAACATTTGAATGAATTAGTCAGTGAAAAAATCTTTGAATTTGCTTTAGATAACCTTTCAGATAAAGATAAAGATACTCTTGAGAATATAAGTGAAGATGAGGATATCTCTGGGCTTGTAGCATTTTTAAAAGAAAAAATTCCTACATACGATGAACAGGTTAAAACTATTGTTGATGATGTAGTTACAAAATTAAAGGCTTTCTAGCCTTTTTTTGTAGGAGTGTGTTATATTCTTAGGTATTATGATAGAAGTAAAAAACGTAACAAAAAAGTTCGGTAATTTTACTGCTGTAGATGATGTGTCATTTACAGTAAAAAAAGGAGAGGTTTTTGCATTCTTAGGCCCAAACGGCGCAGGTAAGTCTACAACAATTAAGATGTTAACGACTTTGCTTCATCCAACACAAGGTCAGATTTTTCTTGATGGTCATAATGTGACTGAAAATCCAAGTATGACTCGAAAGTCATTTGGAATTGTTTTTCAAGACCCTAGTCTTGATAATGAACTTACTGCCTATGAAAACATGCAATTTCATGCGATTTTGTATGGTCTCACAAAAGAGCAATATACAGATAGAATAAAAAAGCTCCTTCAACTAGTAGAGCTTACTGATAAGAAAGATAATTTCATTAAGACATTTTCAGGAGGTATGAAGCGACGATTGGAAATTGCTCGAGGTTTGCTTCATCATCCAAAAGTGCTCTTTTTAGATGAACCAACAATTGGTCTTGATCCTCAAACTCGAAATCATATTTGGAATTACATTCATAATCTAAATAAAGAAGAAAACGTTACAATTTTCTTTACGACTCACCATATGGAAGAAGTAGAACGAATGGCAACAAAGATTGCTATTATCGATCATGGAAAAATAATTACTCAAGGTAGTCCAGAGGAAATTCGAAAGAAAGCAGGGAAAGATAATTTGGAGGATGCATTTATTGCATTAACAGGAAATCAGATTCGAGAAGAAGCTTCAAACTTTAGTAAGGGCACATTACGTGGAGTTTCAAAAATGTAAAAATTATGAATGCTATATATATTTTGTGGATTCGACAGTTAAAGCGATTTATTCGTAAGAAGGCGAGTGTGATTGGCGCCCTAGGCCAGCCTGTTATTTTCCTTTTTGCTTTCGGTTTTGGATTAAGTCCTATGTATTCATCTGCCACAGGTGGAGGGGATTATATACAGTTTATCGCTCCAGGTATTATTGCCATGACGGTGCTCTTTAGTTCTATTTTTACGGGAATGGAAATTATTTGGGATAAGCAATTTGGGTTCCTCAAAGAAACGTTTGTTGCTCCTGTATCTCGCTTTCAAATCTTTATGGGAAAAACATTGGGTGGTATGAGTGTCGCTGCAATTCAAGGATTATTAGTATTTCTTGTAACACTTATTGCTGGATTTCGACCACATAGTTTGGCAATGCTTCCTGTGGGTCTATTGATAATGTTGCTTGTTTCATTTCTGTTTTCAGCATTGGGAGCCGCAATTGCTGCACGGCTTGAAGATATGCAGGGTTTCCCATTAATTTTCAATTTTATTATTCAGCCATTATTCTATCTTTCAGGGGCGCTCTTCCCAGTTGATAATTTACCTGCTGTACTTTCATATATCACGAAAGTAAATCCACTCACATACGGCGTAGATAGTATGAGATATGCATTTAGCGGTGCTAGTGCTTTTTCACCAGTTGTAAGTATTTCAGTTCTTCTTGGAGTTTCAGTGGTTACCGTACTCATTGGTATATACCAATTCAACAAAATCGAGCTATAAAAGGAGCGTTTACTTATTCATAAAATAGGCATAGAATCTATTAACTTATGGATGATCCTACAGCATTGCCTAATATATATAAAGATATTGTAGATAGTCTCGACAACTATGCAGTTTTTGCTGTTTCAAAGGAAGGGATTATTTTGACATGGAATGATGGTGCTCAGGAAGTCTTTTCTTATAAACGAAAAGAAATTATTGGAAAGCATGTATCTACACTGCGTTCTCAAGAATATAAACAAAAAGATGGATTTAGTAAGCTCTCAAAACAAGCCCTTAAAGAAAAAGTAGTAGAGCTGGAAGGCTGGTACTTTAAAAAAGGAGGAAAAAAGTTTTGGGCAAAGGGGTTTTTGTATCCAATGAGAGATACTCACGGAAAGGTTATTGGTTTTAGTGAAATAATTCGTGATAGAACAGAACGGCAAAAAGCTGTAGATGAACACAATCATATACGTGCCCTTGAGCGTGAAGCATTAGCTAAATCAGAAGAGGTTCGCCAGAGTTTATATTCTGTGTTTACTCAAGCACCAGCACTAATTGCAATTTTGCGTGGACGTAAAGGCATTGTAGAGCTTTTTAATCCCATGTTTGAAAAGTTGTGGGGTAAACGAGATATTTTAGGTAAACCAATGCGAGACGCAGTACCTGAATTAAATAAGCAGGGATATTTTAAATTTATTGAGCGGGTATACGATGAAGGCGAAGTTGTATATGGAAATGAAATTTATGCATCTATTGATCGACACGGGACTGGAGTGTTCGAAGATGCCTATTTCAACTTTGTATATCAACCCCTGCGCGATGAAAAAGGGAAGGTAGACTCAATAATCATTTTGGGTCTTGAAGTTACAGAACAAGTTCAAGCTCGCAAAGAATATCAGTATAGTCAGGAACGACTCGATCTTGCACAAAAGGCTGGGAAGATAGGGACTTTTGAATGGCGAATAAAAGATAATAAACTTATTTGGACTCCAGAGTTGGAGGCATTGTATGGTTTGCTTCCAGGAGAATTTCAGAAATCATATGATCATTGGGTTTCAATGATTCATCCTGAGGATGTAAAAAAAGTTGATGACAATCTAGCTCATGCTTTAAAAAATAAGAGCAAGTATGATGTTGAGTTTAGAATTATTTTACCCAATCAAACAACACGTTGGTTGATGGCTAAAGGTGATGTGTTCTTCAATAAAAAAGGAAAAGCTGAGCGAGTTGTGGGAGTTAATATAGATATTACTGAAAAGAAGTTTACTGAAGAACGTTTGAGAGAAAGTGAACGTCATCATGCTCGTGTAGTGTCAACGCTTGGAGAAGGTATTACTTTGAGTGATATGGGTGGTGTTGTCCAAACCGCAAATAAAGCTGCGTTAGAAATACTTGGTTTAAGTTATGACCAGATTGTTGGTAAGTTGCCCACTGATCCTATGTGGAAAGTTATTAAAGAAGATGGATCTCCATTTCCTGCAGAAGAACGCCCTTCTCTAGTAACACTCAGAACTCGCCAACCACAGAGTAATTCTGTTATGGGTGTATATCGGCCTGATGGAACACTTGTATGGGTTCTTGTGAACTGCACATTATTGTATGAACAAGGCAATACTGAACCATATGCAATGGTGTCTTCATTTATTGATATTTCATTACGTAAAAATCTAGAACAGCAAAAAGATTTGTTCTTAGGTATAGCAAGTCATGAATTAAAAACCCCAATAACTAGTTTAAAATTATTTGCTGATATTTTAAATATTCAGGCGAAGAACTCAGATCAACCAAAGCTCATTGAAATTGCAGGTATGGTTCATTCTCAAGCAGAAAGAATTTCACATCTCATTCATGATCTTCTTGATATGAGTATGGTTCATGCTGGTAAGCTTGATCTTAAATATCAGCAATTTGATATGAATGAAGTTGCTCGAGATATTATAAAATCACTTCAGCTCACAACAACGTCGCATCTTATTGAGTATAAACTCCTAGCAAAACATAAGGTGAGTGCTGATAAAGATCGAATAGAACAAGTGCTTACAAATCTTTTAGCTAATGCTATTAAGTATTCTCCAAAGGCAGATCGGATTATAGTTCGCGTTAAAGAAAACAAGGGTAATATACTTGTAGAAGTTGAAGACTTTGGTCAGGGGATTCCAAAAGAAGAACAGCAAAAAGTATTTGATAGATTTTTTAGAACAGAATATTCGAAGCAAAAAAATATTTCCGGCTTTGGTTTGGGATTAAATATTAGTGCCCAAATTATTAAACGTCACAAGGGTACTTTAACGGTAAAAAGTGAAGTGGGTAAAGGTTCTATATTTTGTTTTACACTACCTCTAAAAAAGAAGGATTAACATAACAAGCTGTTTTTGAGATGATGTCAAATGATGATTGGTGTATAATTATTCATTATGAAAACATTACAGAAATTGTCGGTTATTATGGCAGTTGTGGTGATGGTGTCAGTATTTGTTGTAAATTTTGCTAGTGCAATTACCCCGTCTCTTTCGGTACACACAATTAATAATGATTGGGTGAGAGTAACAGTTCAGGCTGATTCATATGCACCTGTGTATCTGTATTATATGCCATCAGGCTCTGGATCATGGACAAGTACAAATTCAATTGGTACTACTGATGCGAATGGTTATTTCTCAACTACATTAAGTAGTAATGGTTACAATATTCCTGCAGGAACAAATGTATATGCGATGGTAAACAATCAGCAATCATCGTATGTAAACTGGCCTTATTACACAAATAATTACAACAACAGCACTGCACTTAATCTCTCAAGAAATAATGTGCAGCTTTCTCAAGGTCAGACAGTAACAGTTACTTCAACACGAGGTTCTCTTTATATTTCTTCAAATACAAATACTAATATAGTTAATGCGTATGCAAACGGTAGTGTAGTAACTCTTAGTGCTCCAAATTATTCACAGCAAGGTTCAGCAACTGTAACGGTATGTAGTTCAAACAACAATACTCCATGTGCAACTATCTATGTTGATGTACAAAGTTCTCATCCGTACAACAACTCTTGGGTAAATGTAAGTCAAACTAATATCAGTCTTAATACAGGTCAATCTCAAACGGTTACACTTCATGGATCTGGATCATACTATCTTTCAAATTCATCAAATAGTTATGTCGCTTCAGCATCGTTGAATGGAAATGAGCTAAACATTCGCGCACAAAATCCAGGTAATGCTGTTATCACGGTATGTTCATCTGTATACAATTCAAATAATAGTAATCCATGTGTAAGCGTAAACGTAAGTGTGCAAACAGCATCAGTAGTAACACCTATATATGTACCTGTACAACAAGAACCAACAACTGTGTATCTTAATCAGGTTCCCTATACTGGATCTTCAACAACAAACATCGCGCTATTCATGACTGCATTAGCTGCATGGACTGGAGGTCTTGCATACTTCCTCGTGCGACGAAAAGCGTTGAAAGCTTAGCGAATATCTTTATAACTTTTAGTGAGAGGTTTCTTTAAAACTACTTCAGAAACAAAATTAATAACATAGGTTTTACCAGTACTTATAAACCCTTGCCCAGAAAAACGTCGCCCTGAAGTAAACATATAAAGACTTGGTTTGAAGAGCACTTTGCCAAAAGCATGTGCTCTTCTTGCTATATTGGTATCTTCTCCATAAAAATCGATAGTTGTATCAAATCCATTCATTTTTATAAGAGTGTCTTTACGAATGGCAAAGTTTCCACCAACAACCATATATCCAATTATTAGATACATAGGATATGCCAAAAGATACCAATAGAGTTTTACAAAAAATTGCTGCCACTTTGGTATATCATGATAAATATATGGGCCACTCACACATGCAACTTTTTGATTGTTCTCAAACTCTTGTGCAATCCGTTCCAGCCACTGAGCAGGCATTTTAGTATCTGCATCTATATACGCCACAATAGGTGATTGAGCATGATTGTATCCACACTGGCGAGCTTTGGTAAGACCTTTTTTCTCTTCATATACTACGCGTACATTTGGAAAGCTTTTTGCAATTTCGCTGGTTCTATCAGTACTTGCATTATCTACAACAATAATTTCGGCAAGACTCTCGCAAGCATTTTTTGTCACAGCGTCGAGACACTGGCCAATATATTTTTCTTCATTATATGCTGGAATAATAAGTGAGATTTTCATAAAATTATTTAGCGAACGGGTTTCCATTCTTTAGAATGAGATTTTTTAAATAACATAAACCAAATATTATCTACTGTCCAAATCCAAAGCAGGCGTGGCCATCCCAATGTATGTGCTCTTCTATTTTCATGATACACCGTTAGCTCTGTATGAAAGTATGTTGGACCTACTTTAGAAATTCTATTAAACATATCAAAGTCTTCACATGAAATAAGATTTTCATTGTATCCTCCTATAGTATCAAATGATTGTTTATCAACCATTTGAAATTTACCAGTCGCATTACCTGTATGAAGTATATTATTACTTATTCTGTAAACATAATTAAGCAGTGTAATAATAATTTTATCTGGAAGTGTTTCTACATCTGGGGCTACCTTTATCCAACAGGTAAGGCCTGCAAGCTTCTTATTCCTAATAGCTTCTAAAGCTTTGGTGAAAAAAAGATCAGGATTGTGAATCATGCATCCAGCATCTAGAAAAGCAATATATTCACTATGAGCATGAGTTGCTCCAAAATTTCTATTTGCTCCGATGCTTTTTTTATGGGGATTAACTACAACTTTTACCGGAAATGTTTTAGCTATTTCTACTGTTGTATCTGTACTAAGATCATCGGTAACTATGATTTCATAGGGAATAGTAAGTGTAGTTGTAAGATGTTTGAGCATCTTGCTTATAGCTTTCTCTTCATTATATGTAGGAATTATAATAGAAATCATAGAGGTTTTTCTGATGTGGCTGTTACTCGTTCTTTCATGTATTTACCAATGCCAAAGAATAATGCAAGCGCTATAGCTATCATTGCGAAAAGTGAAATCTTTGCAAATATCCCATCCATTGTTTCGTATACATTACCAAAGAAATAACCAAGTGCAAGGAGTGTGCCAGTCCAAATAAACTGGCCAATAGTATTGAGAATCATATAGCGCTTAAAAGATATTTTAACGATTCCAGCAGTCATAAGAGTTACAAGTGCAAAGCCGAAGCCGTTTGTAATTTTTGAAATAATTAAAATCTTATCTGAATGAGTATGAAAGAACTTTTCTACCGTTGTAATCTTTTCTTCTGTAACACTAAAATATTTGCCAAATCTGCGTACAAACGGGCGGCCTCCATAATATCCAATTCCGTACCAGATGACATCTCCTAGGATATCGCCAAACATAAGTAGGAGATATGTGGGTATAAAAGCAAGGTATCCCATTTTATAGAGAAACCCACATATCATGGTGAGAACTGGCCCCTCAATCACGGCGGCCGGGACCATAATTGCGTATTTATAGGTTAGGATAAGCGAGATGATCTGCTCCATACATGAGATTATAGCAGATTTTATTTTTATTTTATCTGGGTCTGGTATACTAGCTCCGTGACTCAAACAGACGCACTCAACATTTTAAAACTTGGACATAATGTCTATCTCACAGGTTCTGCCGGTAGTGGAAAGACTTATGTGCTCAATCAATACATTCAGTATTTAAAAAAGCATGAAATTGCTCATGCCGTTACTGCCTCAACAGGAATTGCTGCCAGTCATATGAATGGTGTGACTATTCATTCATGGTCTGGACTTGGAATTCGCAATACATTGACTCCTTATGATTTGGAAGCAATGGAAGAAAAAAGATATTTATGGGAAAGATTTAAGAATACAAAAGTACTGATTATTGATGAAGTATCAATGCTCCATCATTTTCGCTTAGATCTCGTTGATGAGATTGCGCGGTTCTTCAAACGAAACGATAAGCCATTTGGAGGACTACAGGTGGTTTTGTGTGGTGATTTTTTTCAGTTGCCACCAGTTTCAAAATCACATGAAGAAGATGCTGAATTTATTTATAAATCAGAAGCATGGAAAAATTTGAATTTAAAGATTTGTTATCTCGAAGGTTCATATCGTCAAACAGATACTGCCTTCTTGGATGTCCTAAATGGAATTAGAACAAATTCTGTTTCTGATGTATTGCGGTCACATTTAGATAAAAGATTTAATTCTGAACTGATTGGTGATCTAAAGCCCACCAAACTTTTTACTCACAATGTAGACGTAGATGGTATTAATGCTCAAGAACTTGCCGCTACCGAAGGCGAAGCACGGAGTTATTTTATGAATGAAGAGGGTCGTGATGTACTGGTTGCTGCTATCAAAAATAGTTGTCTTGCTCCGGGTGTGTTAACTCTCAAAAAGGGTGCTCAGGTAATGTTTGTTAAAAACAATTACGATGTGGGCTATGTAAACGGTACATTGGGTACGGTTATTGAGTGTGGAATTACGTCTCCTATAATTAAAACTGCAAGCGGCAAAATCATTAAAGCAGAACCCATGGAATGGACTATTGAAGATGATGGGAAGGTAAAAGCAAAAGTAAAACAAGTGCCACTTCGTTTGGCCTGGGCAATTACTATTCACAAAAGTCAGGGAATGACTCTCGATGCTGCAGAGATTGATCTTTCAAAATCATTTGAAAAGGGTATGGGATATGTGGCGTTGTCGCGGCTCAAATCTCTATCAGGTTTAAAACTCTTAGGTATCAACGAACAGGCTTTAGAGGTTGATGAAGATGTACTTATGTTTGATGAAGAACTCCAAGAGCAATCAAAGAAGCTTCAGCAAGTACTTTCAAAAGTTGATCAAAAAGAATTACAAAAACAGCAAGATGAATTTCTTGCACGCGCCGCTGCTGTAATGCGCACTAAGAAAAGTATTAAGGTTGAAACTCACATTATTACCAAAGCGCTTCTTGAAAAGAAGATGTCACTTCAGGCAATGGCAAAAGAACGGAACCTAAAAGTTGAGACTATCATTAGTCATATAGAAACATTGCAAGAAGATAATCACGATATAGATATAGAGTATTTGAAAGCTGCAAATATCAAACCTGCATTACTTAAGAAAATTACTGATGCATTTCATGAGTCTTATAAAACTACAGGAGATTATAGTTTGGGCTCAGTACGTACTCTATTAAAGAATACCGTGTCTTTTCCAGAAGTGCGTTTTGCAAGACTCTTTATTGAGAAGAAGAAATAGAATTTCCTGCTACAAATCCTGTGGTCCAACAGAGCTGCAAAGAATAGCCACCTGATGGTCTATCTATATTTAAAACATCTCCAATTAAGTATAAATTCGAGAATAGGCGAGAGCGCATAGTTTTAAAATCTACTTCATCAAGAGAAACTCCCCCTGAAGTTATGATCGCTTTATCAAGCCCGAGTAATCCTGTGGCACGCATCCGCATGTCTTTTAGTGTTTTTACCAGTTGGAGACGCTCTTCTCGCGTTACACTATTGCTTGCTGTATCGCCGTTTACTGCTGAAAGTTCGAGCACTGGTACGACAAGTGCTGCAGGTATAATTTCATCTAATACATTTTTAAGTTTCTTGTTTATATCTTTGCCACGTAAAAGTTCTTGGAGTTTAAGATTGAGAGTTCCTGGATCATACACAGGAAGTGCATCTACTGAGATTATTACTTCACCGTATTTTAAAAGCTCACTAATATCCTTACTCATATTTAAAACAGTTGGGCCTGAGATTCCAAAGTGTGTAAAAAGAATTTTGCCTTTTTGTACGTCTTGTTTTATCTCATTCTGAAAAAGAGTAATCTTCACTTCAGGCATAGAGATACCCTGCAAACGCTTCACCCACGCATCCTCTACTTCAATAGGCACTAATGATGCTTCTGGCTCAATGACATCGTGGCCAAGCTTTTTGAGCCACACGAAGCCATCTCCTGTTGAGCCTGTCTCTGGTCGAGATTTTCCTCCAGTTGCTACTATATATGAGTGCGCAGTAATAGTTTTATTATTCTTTAATTTTATTCCAGAAATAGTATTCTTTTCAGAATCTCGAATGATTTCTATCACGGGTGAGTTAGAAAGAATAGTTACATTATGCTTTTTGAGATTTTCGACAAGCACATTCCACACTGACTGAGATTTATTTGAAATAGGGAAGACTCGTTTTTCTTTTTCTTCTTTTGTTTCCATATTGTGTATATGAAAAAAGTCTAACGTTTCTTGTACACTCCATTGAGAAAATGCTGAAAACAAAAATTTATCGTTGTCTTTAAATTTTGAGAGAAGGGTGCGGGTATCCAATTCCCCGTTCGTTACATTGCAGCGTCCACCACCGGTAATAAGAAGTTTTTTTCCGAGAGAATCATTTTTCTCAATAAGAATAACTTTAAGACCGCGTTCTGCTGCGCGTCCTGCTGCCATCATTCCAGCTGGGCCTCCACCAATTACGGCTACGTCCCATAGTATTGAGAGATCCTTATCCATGGGGCCATCCTAGCATAAAGATGTGTTTTTACGTATACTATTCCAATGATTCCGTCATTTATATTGTTTTTTGCGACACTGCTATCACTACTCTTTGCGGTTCACTACGTAGCATACAAAACGCTCGTTTCTATTTTTGTGCTCACAAATGTTCAGCTAGTATTGTGGCTTAAAGTAATATTTATTCTCCTCACACTTAGTTTTATAGTTTCTTCTATTCTCACTAGAAATTATGATACATTTTTGACTCGATTGTTTTATACAATGTCTGTAGTGTGGTTGGGCTTTTTATTGTATCTATTTTTAGCGGGAGTTATCTATGGACTTATTGTGTATGTTTCTCTTTATTTAATCCCATCTATCCCAGCGTTGCTCATTGGTAGAGTATTAATTGTGATTGCCGTGCTCGTAGGCGTTTACGGCCTACTTAATGCAAGAGACATCAAAACTACTGAAGTTACTATGTGGTTGCCTAATCTTCCAGATTCATGGAAGGGAAGAAAAGCTGTCTTTATCTCTGATGTGCACTTGGGTCAAGTAAACGGAGTAAAATTTTCTCGAAAAGTAGTAAATAAAATTCAGGAAATTAATCCAGATTTGATCTTAAATGCAGGCGACTTTTATGATGGACCCAAAGTTGACCCAGTTTCTGTTGCTAAACCTTTTTCAGAACTAAGGCCACCTCTTGGTCATTTTTATGTAGCAGGAAATCATGAAGAATATGGTGACACTCCAGGATTTATGGCAGCAGTAAAAAGCTTTGGCTTCACTGTGCTTAATAATGAAAAAGTAGAAGTTGATGGCTTACAAATTGCAGGAGTTGATTATGTAACTACTACTAAACAGGCTGAGTTCGAGAGAATACTTAAAGATATTAAGCTTGAAGAAGATAAACCAAGCTTACTTATTAAACATGTACCTCTAAACCTTGAGACTGCAGAAGAAGCAGGAGTAGATCTCCAGGTTTCTGGACATACTCATAGAGCACAGGTTTTTCCACTTAGTCTTATTACAAAAGCCGTATATAAGGGCTATGACTATGGTCTTAAGCCTCTAGGAGCCCTTCAGGTGCTCGTAACCTCAGGAGCTGGTACATGGGGACCACCATTACGTGTGGGCACAAAGAGTGAGATAGTAGTAATAACCTTTAAATAAGGCTTTTTACCTTGACAAAAAGGCTATTCTGGTATAGTATGGCTTTGTAAGTATATCTCTCTTAGTGTCTCTATAAAGGAAACTAAAGGGAAGCTAGTCACCTTACGTTTAATTATAAAGACTAGATTTGTAAGCACATGGCATCAAGACTCTACGTTGGAGGCCTTTCATACGGCACAACAGAAGCTGCATTTGAACAAGAATTTTCAAAGGCAGGATCAGTAAAATCAGCTAAGATTATCATTGACAAAATGTCAGGAAAATCAAAGGGATTCGGATTCGTTGAATATTCAACAGATGAAGAAGCTCAGGCTGCTATCAACATGTTTAACGGTCAGGAATTCGAAGGACGAACTCTTACTGTTAACGAAGCTCGACCACAAGAACCACGAACAGGTGGAGGAGGTGGAAACGGCGGTTGGAGAAACTAAATCGCACATCATAAGTTGATGAGAAGGAGTGGCGAACCCTCTCGGGTTCGCCATTCTATCTTATAGATTTGTGGCCAAACTCGAACTTCTCATAACTATGGCCGTAGTTTACGGTGTCACATGCTTAATTAGTAAGTAACTATTTGTATTTAATTATATGTATCAAAAAAATTCACAAAGTTCTTCTCCACGAAAAAGTGTAGGAGGAGGAAATTATAGTGACCGTCGAATTGGCGGTTACCAAAAGCCAGGTTTTTCAAAACCAGGTTATTCTGGATCTTCACAGCGAAGTTCTGGATATTCATCAGCTCCACGAACTGGAGGCTATTCATCACGACCACAAAGTGGATCTCGATTTTCTCGACCCCCACAGCGATTTGGTAATGGAGGAGGTCAACGACGTGGCCGTCCAAATATGGGTCAATATATTGATCCTAATAAATTTATCAACAAAGCAGTAATTACCGAACAGGTAGAACACTTTGTCCCTGAACACACATTCCAGGATTTTAAAATCCACGATGTACTTAAAACTTCTATTACAAAGAAGGGGTATGTACAGCCAACACCTATTCAGGACCGATCAATCCCACATATTCTTCGAGGTGCTGATATCGTAGGTATTGCAAACACTGGTACTGGTAAAACAGCAGCGTTTCTTATTCCACTTATTCACAAAGTACTTTTAAATCCTAACGAGAAAGTAATTATTATTGCTCCCACACGAGAGCTTGCTCAGCAAATTGATCAAGAATTTCGAGGGTTCTCATTTGGACTCAAAATGTTTTCAGTATGTGCAGTGGGAGGTGCTCACATTGGCCGACAGATCAATGATCTTCGCCGAAGTCACAACTTCCTTATTGGTACACCAGGACGACTTAAAGATTTGATCCAAAGAAAATTCATCGATCTATCTAAGTTTCAGACTATTGTGCTTGATGAAGCTGATCGAATGTTGGACATGGGATTCATCAACGACATGAAATTTATCATGGCCGGAATGCCAAAACAGCGACATACACTCTTCTTCTCAGCTACACTTTCACCTGATATTGAAAAGCTTATCCAGGATTTCTTAAAAGAGCCTGTTAAGATTTCAGTTAAAACTCAGGATACATCAAAGAACGTTGATCAAGACGTTATTCGATTGAAACCAGGAGAAATGAAGATCGATGTACTCCAGTCACTCTTAAAGTTACCAGAATTTAACAAAGTTCTTATTTTCGGCCGTACAAAACACGGAGTAGAAAAGCTCTCAAAGGTACTTGAAGAACGAGGTATTCGTGCAGAATCAATTCACGGAGATAAAAATCAGTCTCGACGACAGAAAGCCCTTGCTCTCTTTAAAGAAAATAAAGTTCAGGCTCTTGTTGCAACTGATGTTGCTGCTCGAGGTCTTGATATCAACGGTGTATCACATGTGATCAACTTCGATATTCCTGCAACCTATGAAGATTATGTTCACCGAATTGGACGAACAGGACGAGGAGGAAAGAAGGGAATTGCACTTACATTCTTAGATAACTAGTAATTAATTAACAATAACGTTTATGCTTAAACTACAACCAACAAAAACATTTCAGCGAGATGGAAAGTGGGTACACAAGCCTACGCGTTCTGAAATTTTGGTTTGCTCTGCTTGTGCAAACAAATATATTAAGACACGACCTGAACAAAAGATTTGTGTGAAGTGCATGGCCAAAGAAGCTCACGCGTAACATATTTCTTTAATCAAAGTCAACGATATACACAGTCTCATACGAGACTGTGTTTTCGTCATGGTATACTTCGATACATGTCAGAACTAAAGAAAAAAATACTTGTTGTGGAAGATGAGAAGCCAATGGCTCATGCTCTTGAATTAAAATTAAAAAGCTCTGGATTTGATGCCGATGTTGCCCATGATGGAGAAGCCGCGTTAGAGCATATTCTTACAAATTCATATGATCTTGTATTGCTCGATCTTGTTATTCCAAAAAAAGATGGATTTGGAGTACTTGCTGAACTTAAGGAAAAGGGTAACACTACTCCTATTTTTGTAACTTCAAATTTAAGTCAGCAGGAAGATGAGAAAAAAGCCAGAGAATTGGGAGCGCAGGGGTATCTTATCAAATCAAACACGCCATTATTAAAAATAATAGAAACAATCAAAGAGTTTCTTCATGTAGTGTAATTTATTTACCATGAGATTAGATGAGGCAAATGTAAAGTATATTCTTTTAAAGCAAAACTATATCTCAGTTGATGATGCTACTAAAGCTGAATTAAATGCAAAAAAAGAAAATATTTCCTTCATAGATTACCTTATCCGTGAACAATATCTTTCAAGAGATTTGCTCGGACAAGCCATTGCAGAATCATATGGTATTGAATTTGTTGCTATAACTCCTCAGAATGTTCCTAAAGAGTATATAAATCTTATACCGGAACCTATTGCTCGACATTCACATATTGTAGTAATCGCAAAAGAGGATAATCAGATTACTATTGCTACAGATAATCCAAAGGATCTAGATCCTATGGTTGTTAGCCGTATTTTTCCCGGAGCAAAAATAAAATATGCATACACTTTTAGTGAAAACATAGAGAATATTATTTTAAAATCTCAGAAAAAGCTTGAAGTACGATTTGCAGAGATTCTTAAGCAAAAGACGGTTGCTCCAAGTATCATAGAAGAAATTTTAGCCGATGCTATGTCATTTCAGGTATCAGATATTCACTTTGAACCTGGAGAAACTATTGTACGAGTGCGATTCCGTATAGATGGAATGCTTGAACAAGTAGCTGAGATCCCTAAGGACGCATATGCAAATGTACTTCGTGTTGTAAAACTTCGAGCAAATCTATCGACAGATGAACATACTGCATCACAAGATGGGGCTATTCGATTAAAGCATAATGATCGGAATGTAGACCTACGTATTTCTATTGTGCCAACTATTGATGGAGAAAAGATAGTTATTCGTTTGTTGTCTGAATATGTAAAGAATCTTTCAACTACAGAACTGGGTCTTTCGTCTGAGGATCAGGCGCTCATCATGAAGATTGCAAAAAATCCGTTCGGACTTATTTTGACAGTTGGTCCCACTGGATCTGGAAAAACGACAACGCTCTATAGTATTTTAAAAATGCTCAATAGACCTGATGTAAACGTTACAACTATCGAAGATCCTGTTGAATATAAAATCCCAGGTGTAAATCATATTCAGGTAAATGAGAATAGTCACCTAACATTTGCTCAGGGGTTGCGATCAATTGTTCGACAAGATCCAAACATTATTTTGGTGGGAGAAATTAGAGATAAAGAAACAGCAGAAATAGCTGCAAACGCAGCACTTACTGGTCACTTAGTATTGTCATCCTTTCATGCAAATGATGCTGCTACGGCCTTTCCACGCCTTTTAGATATGGGTATAGAGCCATTCTTACTTTCTTCAACACTTGAAATTGTAATTGGACAAAGATTAGTTCGGAAAATTTGTGATGCATGTAGATATAGCTATGTAAGTACTCATCAAGAGCTTACTAAAATTATTGATAATCCAGAAAGATATTTCTCAAATGAATCAGTAACACTTTATAGAGGGAAGGGATGTGCACTGTGTAATTCAACAGGCTTTAAGGGAAGAATAGCTGTATTTGAAATAGTATATACAACACCAGAATTGCAGAGTCTTATTTTAAAGAGTCCATCTACTCAAGAAGTCTGGAAAATGGCTAAGTCACAAGGAGCTCATTCAATGTTTGATGACGGATTGATTAAGGTTAAAAATGGAATTACTACTTTAGAAGAACTATTACGCGTAGTTGCACCAGCAAAAGAGAATATTTATAACCAAGAATTGTAATCATGAACAAACGTACGCTCTTTATTATAATAACAGTAAGTGTCATAGTCCTTATTATTATTGGTGGAATGATTTCATCAAATTATATAAAGAATAAGATTACTGATAATCTCATTACTGATTATGGTGAACAGGAAAAACTAATTGCAAGTCAGGTTGCTCAAACAATTGAAATTGAAATCCTTTCACTTGAAAAACAACTTTATTTTATTTCTGAGTTGCCTGAAATTAAATATGGAGATACCGATGAGTGTAATGCAAAACTTGATCAAATTAAGGAAGGAGGTAAGACCAAACTCGGAAACTTGGGACGAGTGGATGCAGACGGCACTTTTAAGTGTTCAGTAAACAGAGCACTTGTTGGAACAGAAGCTTCTAAATTGGGCCCATACATAACCAAAATTTTTGAAGATCCTCTTCATGAGCCTGTTATGAGCCGATCTATAAAACCAGCTGGAGCAACAAGCTTTCTCGTTGCTGTGCATGTACCTGTTTTTGGTGACGAAAAAGAATTCCTAGGAACTCTAGGAGGGGCTATTTATCTAAATGACATTCAGCAGCAATATATTTCAAATGTTCAATTTGCAAAAGATGGGTTTATAAACTTGTATGATGATGATGGTTCTATTTTATACAACTATAAAACAGAACTGATTGGAAAAAATATTGCATCTCCAGAATTTCAAAGCTTGGTTACAAATGGTACACCTCCTGAAAAAACAATTGCCGATATAAAAGCAGGGGTATCAAAAGTTACAAGATTTGGTTTTGATTCTCAAGAAAAAGTGGGAGCCTCTGCGCCAGTTAATCTCTCTCCTGAAAGAAAATGGCGTGTTTCTGTATCTGTACCTATCGCAACAATCAAAGAAGATTTGGCTGCTATTCATATTGATTCGCTTATACGACAACTTACATTCTATATTACGATGATCGTAGGAGTGTTTGGAATCATTCTGTGGTGGATTATTGATCGAAAAGTATTTATTCCAATAAAGATTGTTACTAAGACTCTTGAAAAAATGGGTGCTGGGGATACATCTGCAAAAGTGCCGTTTAGTGGTAATGATGAAATCGGTACGTTAGCAGCTGTGTTTAATAGTATGTCTGAAAAGATTAATGCTGCAAATATCACTCTAGAAAAGAAAGTTAAGGAACGAACTGAAGAAATAGAAAAGATTAATGTTTCGTTGCGTGATAGAAGTGCCGAGTTGGAGCTATTGAATAATGTTATGCTCGATCGTGAATTAAAAATGTCTGATTTGAAGAAGGAAATAGCAAAATATAAAAAGCAATGATATATAGCAATTTCATATCTTTGTGGAAAAAATATATCCACAATGGATTGCCACAAACATATAGTGACACCGAACAGCGTCATACTATCTTTGTAAATGCTTTTTCTATTGTAGGAATACTTTCACTTTCTATATTTGGTATAAGCCACATAGATACTCTAAAAAGTATGGGTACACTAGAGTTAGTATTTGCCGCGCTTCTAATATCTAATATAATTATTTTTCATTTCCAGAAAAAACCTCGACAAGCAGCAAATCGTGCACTTGGAATTATGATATTTGTCTTGATATCACTACTTTATTCAGGAGGTATTGAGGGTACTGGAATATATTGGTATTTCACGTTTCCAGTTTTAGCATTTTTTCTACGAGGTACAAAGGACGGCATTATGTGGGTTGGTGCGTTGATAGGTATTACTATAGTAGCTTCATTTGCTCAAGCAAGTGAAATTATTACACTTGCATATCCACTTGTCGTTATCCGACAGATGGTAGCAAGTTTAATTGCAGTGACATTGCTTGTCTATTTTTATCAAAGCATTCAGGAAAATTTTGAGAAAAAAATAATTAATACAACTAAAGAACTGAAAGAATTAAATTCGTATTTACAGGAAGAGACCCGAATAGCTTCAACAAATCAAGATCAGGTAGTAAAGCAAAACACAACATTACAGAAGACTAAGAAAGCTATGATGAATCTTTTGGAGGATTTAGAAGAGTCAAAGTCTAATATTGAGAAAATAAATGAATCTCTCAAAGTGAAAGATGCAGAACTCATTGATGCTCAAAAGATTGGTCAGATTGGAAACTATGCATGGGATATTAAGACAAATAAATTTGATTGGTCGGATATGATGTTTGAGCTTCATGAACGTACACCTGAGGGGGGAGAATTAACACCAGAGACATTCACAGAGCTTATTCACCCAGATGATCGAAAGGTTACTCAAGAAAATGTAGAAAGAGCTATTAAGACTCACGCTCCTTATGACAATGTGTATCGAATCAATCTAAAAGATGGCAGTATACGTTGGCTCCGAACACAGGGTAAAGTTGTGGTTGATGAACATAATAATCCAATCAAGCTTTTAGGAACTACCCAGAATATTACTAAAGAGAGAGAGATCGATCGTGCAAAAACAGAATTCGTATCTCTTGCATCACATCAATTACGAACTCCACTTTCTACTATTAATTGGTATGCTGAAATGCTTCTTGCGGGAGATGCTGGAAAATTAACTCCAGATCAAACTCAATATATTCAAGAAATATATACAGGTAACCAACGTATGGTTGAACTAGTAAATGCATTACTCAATGTTTCTCGAATTGATTTGGGGACTTTTGCTGTCGAGCCAGAACCAACAGATATTACAAAAATATCTGAAAGTCTTCTTACTGAGCTTATCCCGATGATAAAAACACGGGAAGTAATGGTGGATAAAAAATACGCAGAGAATATTCCGTTGATAAGTCTAGATCCAAAGTTAATTCGCATTGTGCTACAAAATTTGCTTACCAATGCAATCAAATATACGCCACCAAAAGGTAATGTAACTATTGATATTTCAAACAATAAATCTTCTTTGCAAATCAAAGTAGCTGATACAGGATACGGTATTCCAAAAGCGCAGCAATCGAAGATTTTTAGCAAACTATTTAGAGCAGATAATGTTCGAGAAAAAGAAACAGATGGTACCGGACTTGGGCTTTATATAGTAAAATCAATTATTGAACAATCAGGTGGTAAGATTAGTTTTAAGTCAGAAGAAAATAAAGGAACAGTATTTACCGTTACATTACCACTTAAGGGTATGAAAAAGAAAGAAGGAGTCAAAGGATTATCATAAATAATAATTATCTTTATGGCAGAATCACGCAAAACAGTATTGGTACTAGAAGATGAGCGTCCGCTTCTTGAAGCAATAAAAAAGAAACTTGAAATTACAGGTTTTGATGTATTGTCTGCACGTTCTGTAGATCAAGCAATTGCGTATCTCACAGATGTAGGAAATATTTCTGTAATATGGCTTGATCACTATTTGCTCGGTAAAGAAAATGGTTTAGATCTAGTTGCAAAACTTAAGAATAATGATGCGTGGAAAAATATACCAATATTTGTAGTCTCAAATACAGCAACCCAAGATAAAGTAACTTCATACTTGAAATTAGGAGTAAATAATTATTATACAAAAGCAGATTATCGACTCGATCAGATAATAGAGGATATTAAAACAGCATTAGACGAACACAGCGATAAATAGAATCCAGGTCCAACAGATTAGAGAAATGCACACAGTTCGTGTGCTTTTTCTTTGTAGTGCATTCACTATAAGAATTGCCAATACAGACATGTTTGAAATAAATTTAACAGACTGAGTATATTTTGGAATATCACCCAAAAACAAAAAGATGCCTGTGATAAAAAGAATGATAAGGCCTATCCATGCTATTTTTGTAGCAATAGCCTGAACACCAGGCAGCTTTTTGAAGAATGCATAACCTTCAAGATATGCTCCAATAATTCCTATGAAAGATGCAATAATGTGAGTAATTAAAATCATGACTCTAGTATATATAAATAAAAAAGCACCCGCTAGGGTTGCTTGAGCTGAATAAGAAGAACGATGCCGGTGACCATGCTTGCGAGGCCGAAAAGGATCGTCGTGTATGCACTGAATTTGTGAAGGATATTCCTCCACCAAATCCAGATGCATGAAACGGTATCCTCGTCCTCTTTAGTACTCACGCCCCGGAACACAAATGTCGTGAGTAGCAATAGTCCGAGAAACGGGTATGAGCACCAATGCAGGTGGAAGTAGAAGAACCATCCACGCGCGGACCGACCGAATACCCACATTGTGAGTTCGATGCCGCCGATTGCGATGAGTAGGGAAAGGTACGCATACCCAACTGCGCGCTTGTGGGCTTTGAGCTCCTTTCTACGCCCCGTGAGGATTATCATGAAGATGCAGTAGATCACATACATCACTGCACAGATCGCCACCATTTTGAACATCCACAACAACATACAGAGTCCCTTCTTGGCTAAGTCCTCACTTAATATATAAGAATACTCTTATGTGTCAATGTGATATAATTAACTTACTTAACCGTCAATATAATTATGACAACGAAAACAAAAGAAATTGCAGTGTTTGGTGGAGGATGTTTTTGGTGCACAGAAGCTGTCTTTAAAATGCTCAAAGGAGTAATTATTGTTGCTCCGGGATATGCTGGTGGAACTACCGAAAATCCTTCATATGATCAAGTATGTGGAGGTAAAACAGGACATGCAGAAGTCATTCATATTCTTTTTAATCCTACTCAAATTCAGTATAAAGATTTATTAACAGTCTTTTTTGCATCTCACGATGGGAGCACCCTTAATAGACAGGGTAATGATATTGGTACACAATATCGATCGATAATTTTGTATACTAATGATGAACAGAAAAAGGTTGCTGAGGATTTTATTAGTGAGATAAATACCTCAAATCAAGATGGTAAATCACTGGTAACTGAAGTTGTGCCGCTCACCACTTTTTATCCAGCAGAAAATTATCATGAAGATTATTATGCCAATCATAAGAATGAGCCTTATTGTCAGGTAATAATTAATCCAAAGCTTGAGAAAGTGCAGAAACAGTTTCAAGCATTGCTAAAGAACAACGAAGACATCGTAAAGCTTTAATTCTTTAACCCATAAATATATGACTATTTATCAACCCAACGATATGCCAAAAACAGAAGAAGAGTGGAAGGCAAAGCTTACTCCAGAGCAATATAAAGTATTACGTGAGAAGGGAACTGAGGCTCCGTTTACAGGGAAACTCTTGGATGAGAAACGAGATGGTACGTACAAGTGTACGGCATGCGGGAATCCTTTGTTTGCTTCTGATGCAAAATTTGAATCGGGAACTGGATGGCCAAGTTTTGATCAGGCACTTCCAGGAGCAGTGAAGTACGAACATGACGATAAATATGGAATGGAGAGAACTGAAGTGCTCTGTGCAAATTGCAACTCGCATTTAGGTCACGTATTTGATGATGGACCAGAGACTACAGGTAAACGATTTTGCATGAACTCTGTGTGTTTGGAACTCGATCCTGAGCAAAAAGCATAATCTAAGCAAAAAGGGCAAGTCTTGTAAGAAAGCTTGTCCTTTTGCGTTATTATATATATACTTAAGTAACTTAAGTAATCAAAAAAGGTCGGATCTTAAGTATTAGAGCCATAATATATAAACATATGAATTCACAAGAACAAGGTGTAATGGTGGGAGGAGCTATGATGGTGCCATCAAAGAACATTGTTGAGAACGCTATGAATGCAAACAATGTAAAAACAGTTGTTGCTGCAGTAGTAGCAGCTGGGCTCGCTGAGACATTGTCAGGCAAAGGTCCATTTACCGTTTTTGCACCTACTGACGCTGCTTTTAATAAGCTTCCAGCAGGAACTGTAGAGACATTGGTACAGCCAGAAAACAAGGCAAACCTAACAGCAATTCTTACCTACCATGTAGTATCTGGAGCATGGAAAGCATCAGATATTAAGGAAGGAGAACAAATGGTAAAGACTGTTAATGGCAAGGAGTTAAAAATTACCAAAAAAGATGGTAAAGTATGGGTAAACAATGCAATGGTAGAAATTGCTGACGTTATTTCTTCAAACGGAGTAACTCATGTGATCGATACTGTATTAATGCCATAAGGCACATAACACGACGATGGGACTTTTTAAAAAAATAAAAACAGTAACAAGCACAACGACTACCTATCGTGCTGGTTTGCTGCAAACAAAAGCCTATCGTGCATTAAAACAACATACTGCTGCTGTATTGGATGATTCCAATATTTCTACAGTTGAATGGGGGTTCTTAGGACTCCTGAGAGAAAATCCAAAAGGTTTGCGATTGAGTATCTTAGCCAATGAACTTGGTGTAGAAGCTCCTTTTGTAACTCAAATGGTAAATCGATTAAAACCTAAAGGCTTTTTTGAGGTTGTCACTGATCCTGAGGATAGTAGAGCAAAGATCATGTGTCTAACTCAAAAGGGAATTGAGTTTGTAGATTCAACTGAAAAAATTCTCAGAGAAAAAACACGCCGGTTGTTTCATGGTGCATCACTAACAGATTTGGCAGCGTATCTCACGGTGCTTCAGACTATTATTGATAACTATGAAGGTAAAGAATAGGTAAAAATTTTATCTAAATACTTAAGTTAATTAAATAAATTACATGAAAAAATTATTAGTTAGTTCATTAGTTGTAGCTCTTGTTTTCAGTTTTACTGGAGCACAAATGGTTTCAGCACATGCAACAACAATCAATAGTGATCTTATGGTTGGATCACGGGGTGCAGATGTTGTAACACTCCAGACATATCTCATGGAACATGAATACATGTCACCAACAGTAAAAGGATATTTTGGAGCACTTACTAAGGCTGGTGTGATGCAATACCAAGAGACACAAAAACTTCCAGTTACAGGAAAGTTTGATGCTGCAACCCGAGCAAAGCTTTCTGGTGGTGCCGTAACTACTCCATCATCTTCAGCGTCTATGTCAGCAGGAATGCCAAACACTATGACAAAAGCGGCAGATCTACGAGTTCTACTTAATGCTTTAGAGCATGAACACGTTGATCTCGCATCTGCAGCAGTTCGAGCTGGATTTGATGGTCATAAGAGTTTCGAAGCAGCTGCAGGACAGCTTGATAAGAACTCAGTTGATCTTTCAAAGGCTGTTGGATCAATCTACGGAGCAGATGCAGAAGCAAAGTTCCTTCAGATCTGGAGAAGCCATATTGGATTCTTTGTTGATTACACAGTAGCAGCAAAGGCAGGAGATAAAGCTGGAATGGATAAAGCTGTAGCAAACCTTGGAGGATATGTTGATGCTATTTCCGATTTCTTCTCACAGGCAAATCCAAACCTCCCACGAGAAGCAGTTCATCAGCTTGTAAGTGCCCATGTTGGACACCTTAAAGCCGCAGTAGATACATACGGAGCAGGAGATTTTGCTGGATCATACAAGAATCAGCATGATGCTTTCGTTCAGATCGGATCTATTGCAGATGCGCTTTCAGGAGCTATCGTAAAGCAGAACCCATCAAAGTTCTAATTAAAAGTATTTGATTGCAGAATATTAGACTGCGACTCAAGAGGAGATATAGTATGCTCTTCTTGAGTATCGGTAAAGTATTACAGGATAATAATAAAATTAATCTAAATAATATATGAACTCTAGAATAATAATTATAGCAATCATAAGTGCCCTAGTTTTTGTAGGTATAGTAGCAGTTGTAAATATGCAGTCTCGAGAACTTGATGTTCCTATAACAAATATGAATAGCACAAGCACTCCAATGACAACTTCAAATGCATCTACAACAATGATGCATGATGATATGGAAAATATGGATGATATGAATGCTGCTACAAGTTCAGTGCAAGCAACAACCTCAGTTAAAGCTACTACTCCTAAGCCAACTCCTTCAACCACAAAACCAACAACACCAATTGTAAAATCTACTTCAAATTCTGTTGCCGTGAGTATTAAAGGCTATGACTATTGGCCTAAAACACTCAGTGTAAAGAAAGGCACAATGGTAACATGGACAAATGAAGATATTGCAAAGCACACAGTTACTGGGTCAAATGGAGGCCCCGCAAGTGCATTCTTTGGAAAGGGTGAGACATACTCATATACTTTTAATGAGACTGGAACATTTGAATATTTCTGTGAGCCACATCCATATATGAAAGCTACAGTAGTTGTAACTCAGTAATAAAATAATAATAAAAACATGAATAAAAAATATATAACTTTAGGTATACTCGCTTTAGTCATAGTAACAGCAGGAGCAACAGCATATGCTATGAATAAAAATTCATGGCAAGAGGATGCTGTATTAGGTACATCAGAAATTAAGATTCCAACAACCCATTATGTTGATCTAACTGATGATAAAGCAGTACCAGCAGAGCTTCTGATTAAAATTGGTGAATATGTGCAGTTTGATAGTAAAGATGGAAAAACACATAACATAAGTTCTGGAAAAGGTAATGATTATGGTAATACTCATGAACATACAGCAACAAGTTCTAAAATGTCAGGAGACCAAATAGAATCTGGACCATTTGGAGCTGACGAAGGATTCAAAGTGTTTTTTGCTCGCACAGGTACCTATTATTTCCATGATCATATGGATGCTGATATTACTATTACTGTAGCTGTTTACGATCCATCAAAAAAAGAGTAGTATAGTCCAATGCAAGAAAACTCAGCAATTACAATTAAAAATCTTACCAAGTCATACGGTAAACTAAAAGTATTGGAAGGTATTAATATTAATGTTCCTAAAGGCACAATGTTGGCTTTACTTGGACCAAACGGAGCAGGTAAAACAACTACGGTTAAAATTTTAAGTACGCTTATTAAACCCGATGGCGGCGAAGTTGTTGTTAATGGCTTTAATGTCGTTGACGATGCTTACGAAGTACGAAAGTCTATTGGTCTCACTGGTCAGTATGCTGCTGTTGATGAAGTTCTCACCGGATGGGAGAACTTAGAAATGATGGGGCGTTTGTATCATCTTTCAAAAGAGCAAAGTAAGAAACGAGCAGGAGAATTGCTTGAGCAATTCGATCTTTTAGATGCTGCGGGAAGAGCTGCAAAGACATACTCTGGTGGTATGCGACGACGATTGGATCTTGCTGCAAGCTTGATTGCTGTACCTCCTATCGTTTTTCTTGATGAACCTACTACAGGTCTCGATCCACGAAGTAGAATTGCCATGTGGGAAGTTATCGAAAAGCTTAAGAAAGATGGAACAACTATTTTGCTTACCACTCAGTATTTGGAAGAAGCAGATAAATTGGCAGATCGAATTGCTGTGATCAACCATGGCAAAGTAATTGCTGAAGGAACTTCTGATGAACTTAAAGCGATGGTAGGTAAAGAGCGACTTGAATTAGTTCTTGCCAAAAATAGCAACTTTGAAAAGGCTGTAAGTATTGTAAATCATGCTGATGCTGTACTTGATAAAGAAGATCGAGCAATTACCGTGCCTGTAAACAATAGTGTGGCCGATGTAAAACGAATGCTTGATATGTTTGAGAAAGAGGGAATCCAGATCGAAAGTCTTTCATTACACAAGCCAACCCTTGATGATGTATTTCTAAAACTTACTGGTAAACAAACTCAATAAATATCATGCAAAAAACAACACATTCACGTTTATATTGGGTCATGAGTGATTGCTGGGTACTCATAAATAGAAGTATTAAGCACATCTTCAAGAATCTCGACCAGCTTATGTCGTTGGCAATTCAGCCTGTGATGTTTATGTTGCTATTCCGCTATGTTTTCGGCGGTGCGATTAATACTGGAGGAACAAGTTATGTAAACTTTCTTGTTGCTGGAATTCTTATTCAAATGGCGGCATTCGGAGCAATGACCACATCAATTAGTGTGGCTACAGATCTTAAGCGAGGTATCATCGATCGTTTCCGATCACTTCCTATGGCAAGTTCAACTGTTCTTGTGGGGCACGTTGTTGCTGATCTCGTACGAAACGTAATCTCATCTGCAGTGCTTATTCTTGTTGCATTCCTTATAGGCTTTCGACCAACAGCCACATTTACAGAATGGCTCATGATCCTCGCATTAGTTCTTTTATTTACTTTTGCAATCTCTTGGCTCTCAGCTGTGTTGGGCCTCTTAGCTAAATCTGTTGAAGCTGTGCAGTGGATGGGATTTGTTGCCGTATTTCCTTTAACATTCGCAAGTAGTGCATTCGTACCTACAGAAGGCATGCCAAAGGTTTTGAAAATCTTTGCAGAAAATCAGCCGGTGACACATGTGATCGAAGCGATTCGAGGATATATGGTAGGAACTCCTGTGGGCAATCACGCAACCATGGCAATCATCTGGTGTGTAGCCGTTACTGCAATTGCAATTCCACTTTCTGGATATCTTTTCCGACGATATTCTTCTGTTTAAATTGACGTAGCTCTGCGTTTCCCGTAGTCTGTTTTAAGGAATGTACCAGGGGGAATCACGGAGGTCTGATGCTTGTGAAAATTCTTTTCTACTCGAGTCTGATCTTGATGGCCATTGGCTGTATAATGGGATTTAGTCAGATGAGGGATGGAATCACGTATGCCGAAATAGAATACAAGTATGTCTACACAATTGGGCTGTTCCTAGCTTTAGTAGGAGCATTCTGTTTTGTGGGATCGATACTTGCGTATTTCTTTCAGGATAAAATCCGATTAGCTTTGAAACAAGGGCCGCACTAACACTGCGGTTTTTTTTATTTATACCAGTGGCTTCTTAAGTGGCATTCCTGATCGGCGTGGATACATGTCGGGAGTTTTTGAAATCTTTTTGATGATTATAATTTGTCGTTCAGGTAATTCTTCGAGATTAAGTGCTTGTGAAGACTCTACTTCAGCTCCCAAAAGTTTAATAGCATTAGAAGCTTGATCAACCTCATCAGTCCCTGCTTTTTTCTGAGCAATAAAAATACCATCTTTTTTAATAAGTGGAAGTACATATTCAGAAAGTGTTGGAAGGAGTGCTACAGCTCGTGCAGTTCCAATATCAAATGATTCTCGAAATTCTGGCATCTTTGCAAGATCTTCAGCTCTGCCGTGAATTGACTGCACGTTTTCAGGATCCAATTCTAAAGCAGTAATACATGCTTCCAGGTAAGATACCTTTTTTGCAGCTGCTTCTAAAAGAGTAATGTTTAGTTTTGGCTTCATGATTGCCACCACAAGTCCTGGGAAACCTGCACCAGTTCCCACATCAATATATGTACGAGCATTGTTTGGAATATGAGGAAGCACGGTGAGTGAATCTAGGAAATGCTTGATAATCACTTCTTTAGGATCAGTTATTCCCGTAAGATTCATAGTCTTATTCCATTCCAAAAGAGTATTCAAAAGTATAGTAAACTTCTCTAATTGATCTGCTTTTATACGAATTCCAAGTTTTTCAGCGCCTGAAATTAAGGGTTCCATAGTATTTTCCATATGTGCGCGATTATAGCATAAGAATGGCCATATGGTATGCTTTGAGCATGAAAAAAAGACTTGTGTACGTGCACGACAGTATGCAACTCGACTATACATATGAATGTACCGAACCTGTAGGTAAAAACTTTGATCCCGAATTTAAGCCTGATCTTACTCCAAAAGAGATGCTTGAGCTTGGTGTATTTGGTGGAAAATATCTTACTGATTGTAAAGATGAGTTTCCTGAGTCATGGTTTGCTCATGCAAAGCTTTCGTACGGCCAAAAGAATCCCAGCATTAATTATTTTCAAGTTGATGCAAGTCAGAGTCTGAAAGAATGGCAAAAGAAAGGCTGGATTTATGTGGATGATCCTCGAGGCTGGTTTCAATGGTATTGCCGTTACTATGTCGGACGTAGATTGGACAAAGAAGATGCTCGACAAATACGCAGATGGAAAGCAATGAAGCGACATATAGCACAAATTAAGAATAAATGTCGTCCGGGAGATGTATTTTGTAATACAAAACAACGCCAAGCACTCTTGCATTGGGCATACGATAGTAGAAAATTTTAATAGTGTTAGTTTTTAGATGCTGGTGCGTCACTAGATAGGTAGTAGCTAATATATTTACGTATATGCGAACAACTATATCTCAAGACTACCCACAGTTTACATCTGAAGAAGCTCTATTTCTGGTTACGGGTAAGCAGGATGCAAAATTTTACCATGTATATGATGCGACTATAGAATTAGTCGATGATATTTCTATTCCGCATCCAAAGTATTCTGATAGAGAAGGAAGTTATGCTTCAACAAGTAGAAACGGAATGATTCAATCAGGAAGTTCACTTACCGACTTAGATAGAGTAGTTATTCGTGATTTTATTACTGCGCTTAAACATCATCTTAAGATGTATATGCACATGCATAAGAAAAATATTGATACACTGTATCTGTTTACGCCTGATCATATGAAGAACTATATTCTAGATGCATTGCCAACTGAACTCAGATCAAAAGTCTCATATATATTTGCAGGAAATTATTATCACGAACATCCAGAATTTTTCCTACAAAAAATACAAGATCAAGCAGAACTAAATAATCTAACCGAACCTCAAGGTGAAGCAAAAAAAATTCTTGATAACTCATATAAAGCAAGGAGAGCAAAGTTTGCTTAATACCTATGCCAAAACGTCTTACGACAATTCCAAGTCATACCTATCAACCCACAACAGATAGAAATATCATGCGTTTTGTGGACCGCGAAGGGGATTGGACACACTATTGGATAAAATCTAAGAAGATGTTTGTGCCGGCAGTAAATCATATTATTAAAACTGGCTATCCAAAAGGAGAACGCTTCTATTCGTATTTGCTGAGCACTCAACCTGATGCCGCAGAGCGTAAATTAAGATCAGCGGGGGAAGAAGGTTCTCGTACGCATGAAGCAATTAGAAATTTACTTGAAGGTAAGCTTGTAGATGTTAAAACGAGATTTTATCATGAGCTTACATCCCGTTATGAACCTTTATCTCCAGATGAATGGGACAATCTTGAAGCTTTTGCAAAATGGTGTGCGGTATACCAACCTCAGGTACTCATATCAGAACATGCTGTATGGTCACCCACACATTTGTATGCCGGTACAGTAGACTTCATTGGATCAATCTTAGTTCCGGAAAATGATAAATGCTTTGGTAAATCAAGTTGGGGCAAGAGAATTCTAGTCTTATTAGATTGGAAAACATCGGGTGGCATATGGGATGATTACGAATTGCAGGTAGCCGCATATCGAGAGGCTGCGCTTGAAACAATTTTTAAGAACCAGCCAGTTCCTGAATTCGGGTCATTGTGGACAGGGATAGTGCGATTGGGTACAAAACACAAATCAGGATTTGAAATGAAAGTATGGAATGAAGAAATATCTGACAATAACTTTAGATTATTTCAGTCTGTGCTTGATATTTATGATAAAAAAGCTGGCTTTGAATTTAAACCAGAGATTAGACATATACCGTCACATTTCAGTCTGAAAATTCCAAGGTTGCGATTAAAAAAAACTAAAGCCAAAAAGCCGCCTGAAAGTGAAAGGGAAGATCATATGGCAGAGGCCGCTACCTCAGCTGTTACAAAATAAGAATTTTGTCGTAGTATAGATACTATGGATAAAAAAACAGCTTATATAGTAAGTAGTATTATTCTTATTTCTGCAGTTATTATTTTTGCATGGCCAGATACACGGGATGAAGTAGTCGTGCCACCAATAGTGCAAACTTCTACAAGTACACCACAAACTCTAAAGTCATATCAAAACATTGAGCATAGTATTGGATTTGTTTATCCAAGTACATATACCCTTACTCAAAAAGAATTGGGGAATGCAGAACGTAAGCATCTTCGCATTACGCTGGTGAGCGATACAACTGTTCGAGAAAATTCTGAGGGACCTACATCTATTAATTTTGATATTTATCAAAACAATCTTGATAAACAAACTATTGCTTCATGGGTAAAAAATTATAGTGAATCAAATTTTAAGCAGTCAGTTGTAGAAGGAAAATATGCTTCAACAACAGTAGCCGGAAAAGAAGCTATCACATATACATGGGATGGATTGTATCAAGGCGACAGTTATGTGTTTGCTCATGCTACAAATATTATAATGGCATCGGTAACGTATCTAACTCCTGAAGATACTATTAAAAAAGATTTTGAAACTATTCTTTCAAATCTAAAATTGTAAGAGTATAATAAAGAGATCCTAAAAGGGATCTCTTTATATATGAAAACATCATTATCTCGAAGTATTACATTTGCACTTTTAGTACTATCATTTATAGCGGGTTCGTATTTCTATCCACGGTTTCCAGAACAAGTAGTTACACATTGGAATTTGGTTGGGGAAGCAGATGGATATAGTACGCCGTTTGCTGCTGCATATTTTTTGCCAATATTGAGCTTGATGTTGTATGTGGTTTTTAAACTCCTTCCAAAAATTGATCCACGAAAAGATATGTACGCAGCTTTTAAAGAGACATACAATCTTATAGTTGTATCAGTGATTGTTTTCCTTACAATCATGCATCTTTTAGTAGGCTTTTATGGTTTAGGTTACACTATCCCAATACATATCGTTGTCCCAATCATGGTAGGGGCATTGTTTATAACATTAGGAAGTTATTTTGGAAAAATTAAAAATAATTGGTTTGTGGGAGTGCGCAATCCTTGGACACTCTCTCATGCTAAAGTTTGGGACAAAACCCATGCATTTTCGGGTAAGCTTTTTGTAATTGCTGGGGTCTTATTCATTGGTATGGCCTTTATTCCAAACCAGTATATAACCCCACTTTTTATTGCAATTATCGCTGGAATAATTATTATCCCAAATATCTATTCATATATAATTTATGGAAAGTAAGTTTAGCAAAAAGCTCAAAAAGCTCGATCTATCTTCAAGCTTTGCATTCGTCATTGGCTTAAGCTCTATGGCTATTTCGTGTATAGTCGCAGTAATTACTTTCTTTAAGCTAGCTGAGCAGCAAACTAATCTTGGGCTTTCTTTTTTGGTCGCCCTACTAGTGTTTTATGTATTCTCTCAAGTCTATTCTTTTATTATTTTATTTGGTCTCAAGTATTTTCTCAGAATCCAGAATAAGCTTTAGCTTTACTTTCATTAGGGGATTCAGATACACTAGTAAGAGCAATCTCGTAAGGAAAGGCATATAAGCTCGTCAATACATAACAAATATGAAGATTTTACTTATAGAAGATGATATTTCGCTTAATACCTCGCTTAAAGCGAGTTTGGGGGCGTCTGGATATGCTGTAACTGCTTTCTCTGAAGGAAATGCGGGAGAGAAGCATGTACTCTTAAATTCTATGGACTATGATCTCTTGATATTGGACTGGATGCTACCTGGTAAATCGGGTGTGGAAATCTGTGTAAGTGTACGAGAACACAAAATTACTACTCCAATATTGATGCTTACAGGACGGGATGAAACCAGTGATAAAGTAAATGCACTGGATTCTGGAGCGGATGATTACCTTACAAAACCATTTTCATTAGAAGAACTATTAGCTCGTGTACGAGCCCTACTACGTCGCCCAAAAGAATCTCTACCTACAGAAATTGCATATGGAGATATTACTATGAATCCTTCAACTCGAAAGGTATTTCGCGAAGGAAAAGAAATCCCTCTTACACTTAAAGAGTTTAATATTTTGGAATATTTTTTGCGACATCCAAATCAAGTAGTTACACGAGATGAAGTGCTTGATCATGTGTGGGACTATAATTTTAGCTCACTCAGCAATATTATGGACGTACACATCAATAACCTTAGAAAGAAACTTAATAAGGGCAAAAAAGAAAACTGCATTGAAACCGTCAGAGGTATTGGTTATAAATTTTCACAATAATGATGTTTAAGTATCCAGAAATTCCAGATGATTTCTTACAGGAAATCCGCTCACCTTTAGCGGCCTTTAAACTTGGCTTGGAATTATTGGAACAAGAAAAAATTGGACCTCTCAATAGAAAGCAAAAAGAAATTTTAGATGTTATGGATGAATCGATCCGAAAGATGTTGATGCTTGTTGGTCCTAGGCTTTCATAAAGTTCTCCACAGGGGGCACAGCAATAATAATGTATATACGTTATACTATATGTATATATTATTAATAGCATCTTAATTCAATGCGAGCAGGTCTTATTGTAATTCTTATCGGTGCGATGTTTCTCCTAAAAAATCTGGGGATTATCGACATGACTCAGTGGAGTATTTTGTGGCCAATTATCGTTTTGCTTTTAGGTATTTCAATTGTTCTCCGAAAGACATGCCGATGCAATGGACGAGGTTGTGCAAAATGTGAAGATACATGGAGTGAAGGTGGATGTGGGTGTGAGTGCGGTTTTTGTAAAGAATGTATCGTTAAGTAATCATATAAACCCTGTACCGAAAGGTACGGGGTTTATTGATATTATATAAGTACATGCTAATATTGAGCTATGACGGATTTCTGCAAAAAAATTCAAAAGCTCGGAAAGGGAATTTCTAGCCCATCACGATATAGAATTTTGGAGCTTCTTATGACAGGACCAAAGACGGTAAGTGAGCTTGTGATAAATATTAAACTCACTCAGCCAGCTGTATCACAGCATCTTGCTACACTTCGCACCTGCGGCCTCGTGGAAAGCTCAAAAAAGGGTCAGGAAGTGTATTACACTCTCGATACAAGACAAATGCTCACCGTGCTCAAAGTGCTTACTGACGACGTGCAGAAGTGCAAAAATGCCTAAAATCAAGAATTGAGATGAAACTATTATTTTCAATACTTTTTGGTATAGCCACGTTGTGGATATGTTTTTTGGCATATATGTATCGTACACCTAGTACATTTGTTGCTAGTTTGGAATCAGGTACTTCTGCACCTATAGCAAGTAGTACTACACCTCAGTCATTTTCTGTACTCTTTGTAGGAGATGTAATGGTTGGTCGACATGTAGAACTTTTGATGGATACAAATGGAGATGAGTATCCATTTACAAATATTTCAGGATTATTGCAAAGTGTAGATACTGTAGTGGCAAATCTTGAGGGACCCGTTGTTACAAATCATGTACGCACTCCATCAAATGGTTTTGGATTTACGTTTGAAAAAAGAATGCCAGCACTTTTGGCAAAACATAATATTAGTATCGTATCTCTTGCCAATAATCATACCTATGATCAAGGTATTGAAGGATATAATGAAACTCGAAGTTATTTGGAAAAAGCAGGAATTATTTCTGTAGGCCATCCACGAACTATTAGTGAAAATTATGTCGTTCGTACAAAAATAAAAAATCAGCCATTTGTATTCATTGGCTTTAATATGACAAATCCAAGTTTTGATTACGCTCAAGCTACCGCATTTACTCAAAACTTTTCAAAAAATCCTCAAGATATAGTTGTTGCTATGATTCATGGTGGCGAAGAATATAAACTTGTCTCCAATACTTCACAACAAAATTTTTATAGAAGTCTTATAGATGCTGGTGTTACTAGTGTTATTGCCCATCATCCTCATGTTGTGCAAGAAATAGAAAGTTATAAAGGCAAGCTTATCTTTTATTCTCTAGGTAATTTTATATTTGATCAGTATTTTTCAAAAGATGTTGAGCAAGGTTTGGCTGTAAAAATGAATGTAACTCCGGGCACTACACCAAATCTCAGTTTTGATTTAATCCCGCTTCAGAGCAAACGCAGTGTGCAGGGAGTAATGGATGACACTAATAAAAAGCCCTTCTTAGAAGCACTTGCTAAGCGGTCGTCAGCATCTCTTAAAGACCAAATAGTGTCAGGGTTGCTAAAATAGGCATTGTTGACACATTTTTAATAAATCAGTAGTATTTCGTCTGGCGTCGTACACCTGAATTAACTCGTGGAGGTGACTTTTGAGAAATGCTGAATCGGCTAATGGCACGGTTATCCTACTTGTAGGTTATCCGGGCTGTGGCAAAGGTACCCAGGGTTCGAAGATCTTGGAAGCGTTGGACTGGCCCTCGATCAATGTGGGGGATGAGTGTCGCAACATCTCACCAAGCACTGAACTTGGGCAGCTCGTGCACGGATACTCGTCGCAGGGTCTTCTCGTTCCAGATCAGATCCTGCTGCCAAGGATCTACCGACCTGCACTCGATAGGATCCCTCCGGGGAACCGTGTTGACGATGGAGTTCCGCGTAACATCAATCAGTATCAGCACCTGAGGCGCTGGACTGATGAGCGTAACGATGGAAACATCATCGTCTTCAACATCGAGGTTTCGGCTAGCGCTGCTAAGGCTCGAATGGAGAGCCGTCGGCGTAAGGGCGAGACCATAGATGTAATCGATCGGCGGATCGAGGAATTTGAGCGGGACTTCCCGCCGCTCCGTGCAGAGCTTGAAAGAGCACATGATGCTCATGAGCTCAACTTCATCACCATAGGCGGTGAACGGCCACTCGATACGATCTTTAAGGAGATCTACGAGTGGCTCAAGCAGCTGAAAGTGGTGGCAGCATAAAGCTTCTGTTCACGTACATAACAAGCATCATCCTGGAAGGGAGATGCTTTTTTTATTGCTCAATTTCCTCAGATTCAGCGAGAAGCTGATCAATTTTTGCAGCCATTATAAAATCATTCTCAGTAAGGCCTTTTACTGAATGAGTACTCAAAGTAATAGTAAGTTTATTCCAACCAAAAATATTTAAATCAGGATGGTGTCCTTCATATTCAGCGAGATCAGCAACTTCCTGCACAAAACTAATAGCATGTTTAAAATCAATAAAGCTTAAGGTTTTCTTTATTTCTTTATGATCTACAACATCCCAACCTTTTACTCTATGATGTAGCTCGTGAATAGCATCTGGTTCCAGTGCTTTCCCTCCTTTTTCACAAGGTACACATTTTTTATGTCTGAGCTCTTCCATCAGCATCTAAAGGTTTAGCTCGTACTCCCGTTCGAATTGGAGCAGCTTTTACAATTTCAACTATTCGATCTTCATCATCAGTAATAGTAAAGAGACTTAGATCTGCTTGATCTATGGCCTGATTTTCATCAAGCATAACTTGTTTCATTGCATTTATTACTGGATTCCAAAAACTCTCTCCAACTAAAATAATAGGAAGTTTTTCGATCTTATTTGTTTGAACCAGTGTTAGGATTTCGAAAGTTTCATCAAAAGTTCCAAATCCGCCAGGGAACATAAGATAAGCCTCTGCAGAAAATGTCATAGCTACTTTTCGAGTGAAGAAATAGTAAAACTCTACAGTATCAGTAAGATAAGGATTGCGAACTTGTTCATTGGGAAGCTTGATAGTAAGTCCAAGTGATGGTCCTTCTGCTTCAAATGCCCCTCGATTAGCAGCTTCCATAATTCCAGGACCTCCACCAGTCACTATTGAGTATCCTTCTTTTGCCAATTTATAGGCAATTCGGCGTGCACGCTGATAGTGTTCATTATCTTCAGGAAATCGTGCTGATCCGAAAAAGGTTACAGTTTTTGGTTGAGTTTTAATAAAATCAAAGCCTCGCTTAAATTCTTGTTCAATACGAGAAATACGCTTGGTTATTTCTTCATCAACCTCATGAAGCGTAATTGGTTCAATGTTGAGCTCCTTTGGAGGAAGATTTACTGTCGTCTTCTGGGTTTCTTCATTCATAGTGAAATTAGTATAGCATATGTGATACAATAGCCAGGTATGAAATTATCAAAAATAGAGTGGATTACCTTAGGTTTTGGATTATTAGTAGTCCTAGCCATTGTCGTCCCAATAATTTACTCACGCAGTATGCCTAAGATTGCAGAAAATGGAAAAACAGTGAGCGTGCACTATGTTGGTACGCTTCAGGACGGTACAAAATTTGATAGTTCTCGAGACCGTGGTGAACCTATTGAATTTGTTCTTGGTGCAGGTATGGTTATTAAGGGATGGGAAGAGGGAATTCTTGGTATGAAAGTTGGAGAAAAGAAGAATCTCGTAATTCCACCAGAAAAAGGATACGGAGCTCAAGCCGTTGGTCCAATTCCAGCAAATTCAACACTTCTATTTGAAGTTGAGTTGATGGACGTTAAATAATAGTTACTAAAATAATATAAAAATATATGTCAGAAGAAATGAAGAATATGGGAGGTGCAGCAGAAATTGATAACGATGCTGAACGAAAAATTTCAGAAGCAGAGGGTAAAGACGTTATAGGAAAAATTGATCTCGCACCTTCTGATGATATTGGAACAGTAGATGATATCAATGCTCCAGTAGGAAACAACCCATGGAAGATTGAAAATGAAGAATCAGACGAAGAAGCTGGTCCTGCAGAAAAGGTAGCCTAAGTGATATAAAAAATAGCAAAAAAAATGAGGGCCTTCGCAACGTGTTGCGGGGTCCTCTTTGTTTGTGCGAGCTAGGCTCGCTGTGAACTGGCTGACGCGCCGGCTTGCGGGCGATCAGTCGCCGGAGTACTTGGTGTGGGAGGGCATGGTGCTCTCCCGACCCGGCACGTGGTCCTTGGGGTAGGTCTCCACGGTGTCCGGGTGAACGATGACCGACGGTGCCGGCTGGGTGACAGCGGGCTCGATGCGGGAACGAATCACGTCGTGGGCGGTGGTGGGACGCATGTAAAACACTCCTCGAGATGCACCTCTTGGTTTACAACGCCTGGTGCTTGGGCGTCCGACACTGTCCATAGTGCCGGGGAACTGCTATCAAAAAGTATATACCTCTTATCGACGAGGTCAAGAGTATTTATACAAAATCCATCATGAATTTTCTATTAAGATATTGATGAGCCCGTTTACCTTGCATAACCCAACATATTCTTATAGTGTGTACCTATGGGTATACAATTCACTATTTTAAAGAAACTTGAAGGCAAAATGGGCCGCGTAGGTACTATTGAAACTCCAAATGGCGTCATTAATACTCCAGCATTTGTAACAGTAGGCACAAAAGCTACAGTTAAAGCATTAACTCCAGAGATGGTTGCTTCTGTTGGTGCTGAAGTTGTTCTTGCAAATACCTATCATCTTTTCTTGCAGCCTGGAGATGAGATTGTAAAAGCTGCAGGAGGCTTTGGAAAATTTATGAACTGGCATGGACCTACCATGACTGATTCAGGAGGATTTCAAGTTTTCTCTCTGGGTGCTGCATATGGAAATAACTTAGGAAAGATTTCTAATACAAAAAAGAGCAAAGAATTATTATTGCCAGAAGCTGGGAATGATCAGGATGAAGAAGAGAAGAAACCTAGATTAGTAGAAATCGATCACGACGGCGTGATGTTTCGATCTCATTTAAATGGTGACGCTCACTATTTTACTCCTGAAAAATCCATGCAGATTCAGCACAATCTTGGTGCAGATATGATTTTTGCATTTGATGAATGTACATCGCCAGAAGAGTCTATTCATTATCAAGCAAAGGCCTTAGATAGAACTCATCGCTGGGCAAAGAAAAGTTTGGAATATCATGTGAAGGCAAATACTGGTCAAGCACTTTTTGGAATTGTACAGGGAGGACGAGAGGAATCTTTACGAAAAGAAAGTGCACGCGTACTTGCAGATATGGAAGTGGATGGCAAAAAATTTGATGGCTTTGGTATTGGAGGATCATTTGCAAAAGAAGATATGAATACAGTTGTAGAGTGGGTGAATGGAATTTTGCCTGAAGAAAAGCCACGTCATCTTCTTGGTATTGGTGAGCCCTTAGATTTATTTGGAGCAGTTGAGAATGGCTGTGATCTTTTTGATTGCGTGACACCAACTCGTTTAGGTCGCAACGGAACTATTTACACAAAAGCAGGGAAGATACATATTAGCAATGCAGAATACACAACAGACTTTACTCCAATTGAAGACGACTGCGCGTGTTATGCCTGTAAAAATTATACTAAAGCGTATATAGCTCATTTATTTAAGGCAAAAGAAATGCTCGCTGGAACATTGGCATCTGTGCACAATTTGCATTTCTTAGTGAAGCTCGTAAAAGGCATGCGACAAGCTATTATTGATGGAGATTTTGAGGAATATAAGACTAACTTTTTGAAAGAGTATAAAACATAAATAAATATTTTTTATTTGCTATAGAGATATAGGTATGGTTTAATTTAGCCAGCAGTAGTTCTAACCGGAGTTTTTTCATGAGCGACGCAGAGCGTATCGTTCAGCTTGTTAACATGCTGTTGGCTTCCTCCAATCCCAATCCTCAACGAGTTGTTGCAATCTACATGGATTGGATAATTCGGAATTTGAGGGGGCTCAACATTGCTTTGTGGCTCAAGCAGGAAAAGGGTCACTTTGAGAATGTGGCATACTTCAAACACACTGTGCCAAAGACGAAGGATGTACTCTCCGCTTTGGAGCATGTGGTGGTGTCACGAGCTATTCATGAAGGGCTCGTGACGCTCTCGGCTAGTCGGCGGAGATTTTCACATCTACGCGCCTTGGCAGACAACGATGTGATCGCAATGAGGCTCACATCGTTGGGAAGTGTCAGTGGAGTCCTTTTGGTGTTTCGCCACAAACGACAAGGTGGGACGTTTACGGGTAGTGACAAACATCTCCTCGTTCAATCAGAGTCAATCTTTATGAGTGCACTTGCGGGCGCTCAAGACCGTGCGAGCGAGGAAACCAAAAGGCCAAATGAAGAGGCACCACCTCCTCCTCAGACCAAACCTCCAGATCCTGCAGACTGGTGGAAGCGCGGAGAAAAGCCTCCATACTAGACTCGTCGCAAGGCGGTCTTTTTTTATACACATTTATATTTTGACTTGTCGTTTTAAAGGAGTATAACTACATCAGCAGGAGGTTGTATGCAACCATATGTAAAGGAGGGTGTGGCATTGATAGGTTTGATGCCGCAGATCAGACTCAGGCGTTATCGCGAAGTCAATGTAACGTGCCTTGGGCAAACAGTGACATACGTGGTGACTCCAGAGCACCAACTCAAAGTTAAGTATCCTATTGAAGAAGTCCTTTGTAGTGGGACAATAGGTCTTGAAGTTGCGTTGGATGGAAAGGTCGTTGATCTTGGACAAGTAAGTCGAGATGACATAATCGTAGCTGCGTGGGGAAAGCTCCACTAGGTTACGATTTTTTATTTGATAAAGTTCTAAACTTGTGGTTATATTGCTCGAGGAAGGGAGGCCTATGCCTGCTAGAGTAAACAAGTTTGTAAAACGATTCGTGCCGAAAAAGCGTACTATTCCTGTCACGTCCTCAACCAAGCTCAAGGAGGGAAAGTACTACGACATCAATAGCCCCGAGGATGCGTTTGTTCTGTTCTTTCAACCAAGTAATCGGATCACCGTTACCGTTGTTGAAGAGAACGTTTCGCTCTTCAAGGGTGCTGTTGTATCCATCAACGGAGTTTTTTCTCGCCTGAACGAAGCTCGAATTGTGAGGGTGATTTCATGGAATGAGAATTGTGCCATTGCCGTAGATGGCACTGACCAAATTATCTTCTACCATGAGGCACCCCCGAAAGATCCAAACCCGCCGGCCTAGTTGTCGCGGTTTTTTATTGTCCTGTTATTTTTTCTTTATTAAACGTCTATTTAACTGTATAGTATCGACATGTCAGGATTCAATATTAAATCTGAATATAAACCCGCCGGAGATCAACCAAAAGCTATTGAAAAGCTTGTTGATGGATTGAAGAAGGATATGAAGCATCTCACCCTTTTGGGTGTAACTGGATCAGGAAAAACTTTTACTGCAGCAAATGTAGTACAAGCAATTCAAAAACCGACCCTTGTTATTGCTCACAACAAAACTCTTGCGGCACAGCTTGCTCAGGAGTTTAAAGAATTCTTCCCAGATAATGCAGTCCACTATTTCGTATCATATTACGACTACTATCAGCCTGAAGCGTATCTTCCAGTTACTGATACTTTTATTGAAAAAGAAGCTCAAATCAATGAGGAAATAGACAGATTGAGACATGCCTCAACACAGGCTCTTTTAACACGCAAAGATGTATTGATCGTTGCAACAGTTTCTTGTATTTACGGCTTGGGAAGTCCAGTTGAATATCAAAAAGTAAATATGCGTATCGATGTAGGTATGACTATTTCACGTGCAGAATTTATTCGAAAGCTTATTGATATTCATTACGAACGAACAGGAGCCGATCTCAATCCTGGAGTATTTCGAGCACTTGGAAACTCTGTGGAAATTATGCCAGTGAGTGAAAACGTTATTTATAAAATCCAACTTTCTGCAAATACTATAGAAAGCATTACAAAGATAGATGCAATCACACGATCTATTATTGAAGAAGTAAAAACATTTTTCTTATTTCCAGCTAAACATTTTATTACCGACAAACCACAATTAGAACGTGCAGTGGTTTCTATTAAGAAAGAACTCAAAGAGCGCTTGGAAGAACTAAATTCCATGGGAAAGATTCTCGAAGCAGAACGACTCAAACGCCGCACGAGTTATGACTTGGCTATGATTCAGGAGATTGGTTATTGCAACGGTATTGAAAATTACTCCCGACATTTTTCTGGTAAACCATCAGGTGAGGCTCCCGATTCACTTCTCGCATATTTTCCTCATAAGGCAGATGGAACTCCCGACTTTTTAACTGTGATTGACGAATCTCATGTGACTGTCCCGCAGCTCAATGGTATGTATGCTGGAGATAAGTCTCGAAAAGATACACTTATTGAACATGGTTTTAGACTTCCTTCGGCTCGTGATAATAGACCAATGAAGTTTAATGAATTTGAAGCTCGAGTGGGCCAGACTATGTATGTATCGGCAACTCCAGGTAAATACGAAAAGGAAAAGAGTGAAGTGTTTGTTGAACAAGTGATTCGACCTACAGGACTAATTGATCCTGAGCTTACTGTGCGACCAGTTGTAGAAAAGGGTAGCTATAAGGGACAAATTTTTGATTTTATTGAAGAAACAGAAAAGACTATTAAGAATGGTGGGCGAGTTATTGCTACTACACTTACTAAAAAGATGGCTGAAGATTTGAGTGAATATCTGAAAGAAAAGAAAATCAAAGCTGAATATCTTCACTCGGGAATAAAAACAATGGAGCGAATCCAAATTATTTCTGATTTCCGAAAAGGAAAGTTCGATGTAATTGTGGGGGTCAACTTACTTCGAGAAGGTTTGGATATGCCTGAGGTGCAGCTTATTGGAATTTTGGATGCAGATAAAGAAGGCTTTTTGCGATCAGAAACTTCGCTTATTCAGACAATTGGACGAGCCGCTCGAAATGTATTGGGACGAGTAATTCTCTATGCGGATGTTATGACCGGATCAATGGAACGAGCAATTGGTGAGACAAATCGCCGACGAGAAATTCAGGTTGCATATAATACAAAGCATAATATTACTCCAAAGACTATTATTAAAAATATTAATGATATTTCTGAGCATATAAAAAGTGAACATCAAAAGACAGTATTTGATTTGCTCAAAATAGATGAAAAGCGATTTGAAAAAGAACCAAAGAAATTAATTGCTGAAAAAGAAAAGCACATGAATGATGCAGTGAAGCAACTCGATTTTGAAACTGCAGCAATTTTACGTGATGAAATAAAAGAGCTTATTGAGAGATTGGAAAAGCAGGGAAGTAAAAAGAAGGGTAAGAAGTAATATGTAGACTAGATACACATATTATGGTATAGTATAGACCGTGTTTTGAGTTCTTAACCCGTACGCCAGGAGGCGTAGCTATGCGAAAGCCAATCGTTCGTTTTTGTCCGACCTTCGTGAACCCCAACGCCCTCGCGGCCGTTTGCCGGATCGTGAACGAGATCGGGGAAATCGTGGAGGAAGGCAATCCCAACGTGACCCCCGGGGCCACCTACCGGCCATTCGAGATGGCCACGGTCCGGCCGGTGTTCATCGAGCGGACCAACGCCGATGTGAGCGCCACGCTCAACAACCCGGCCAACGTGATCGGCTTCGAGGTGGAGGATCCCAGCGCTGCCGCCAAGCGGGCAGCGGAGATCTGCAAGGTCAACCTGATCGCCACGGTGATCCTGACAGGACGAGAAGTCCTGGGTCCCGCTTCACGGCAAGACGTGTTCTTCTTGGTGTCGCCCGACCTGGGTCACACCCTCGTCTTCGGCCCGCTCGAGCCTGAAAAGGCGTAGCACAACTGTGTGTGTCCCTCCGGGGATGCTCACAGTTTTTTTATAATTTGTTTTAAAACAGACAGCTCTTGACTTTTCATATATAAGTGTTATTTTCAAACTAGGTTTTGTTCTTGCCAACGTGGCGGGACAACCTTTGAAACGGAGTTTCACTTCGCACCCCACGCGTGCGAAGCACGTTTAGGAGGACCGCCACATGTTAGTACTGTCACGCCAACGCGATGAGACAGTGATGATAGGCGACGATATTGAGGTCACCGTCGTCGACATCCGAGGCGACAAAGTTCGTCTCGGGATCACCGCACCTCGGGAGATCAGCGTTCACCGCAAAGAGGTGTACGATGCCATCCGCCGCGAGAACCGCGCGGCTGCGCAAGTGCGGCCCGAGGACCTCACAGGAATTGGTCGGCTTGCAGGGTCCTCAACGCCTCAGAAAGCGGCTGCTGACATCAAGCAAATTGATGAGGACAATGCTGAGAAGCGTCTGATCGGGCAGGTGTTGCTGCGTCATAAGGGCGACATTTCTGCCGCAGCAGCATCACTCAACATCACCCGTGGAGACCTCGATCGGAAGATGGAGATGCTTAAGATCAAGGTGGAAAAGTAGTACCATACACACGCAGTTTGCTTCGGCTCACTACGTGTTTTTTTATTTGTAAGTTCAATTTGTCAGAAAGTATGCTAGAATCTGTCTATTCAAAGAGATATACAACCCCTACGGCCAGCGCCATAGGGATTTAACGCATCATTTTTATATAACTAGTATGGCCACAAAAACAGACATCGGCGGTGATAATAAAGACAAAATCATTGTAAAAGGAGCACGAACTCACAATCTTAAGAATGTGACCGTTGAAATGCCTCGCAATAAAATGGTTGTATTTACAGGGCTTTCTGGATCAGGAAAGTCGTCTTTGGCATTTGATACTATTTTTGCTGAAGGTCAACGACGATATATAGAATCTCTTTCTTCATATGCCAGACAGTTTTTGCGACAAATGCAAAAACCTGATGTTGATGAAATCATTGGTCTTTCTCCAGCTATTTCTATTGATCAAAAATCTCGATCAAATAATCCACGCTCAAACGTAGCTACTATAACTGAGATTTATGATTACCTAAGACTTTTGTATGCTCGTATTGGCCGACCTCACTGTTTGGAATGTGGACGTGAAATAAAAAAGCTCACTCAAGAAGAAATCATGAGTACGATTCTTGAGACTATTAATGCTGTTGATACAAAAGGCAAAAAGCACGAAGTAATGGGAGTTGAATATGACAAACTAAAAGTTCAAATTTGGTCGCCTATAGTAGTCGGTCGCAAAGGTGAGTACTATCAAATGCTTTATGATTTACTAGGTAAAGGATATGAGCAGGTAAAAATAGATGGAGAAGTCAAAAAACTTCGAGAGCAAATAATTTTGGATAAAAATAAGAAGCACAACATAGATGTGCTTGTAGATGAAATGTATGTGAGTGAATTTCATGCAAAGACAGAAACAGGAGCTAAAGAACGTTTATCTGAAGCTGTAGAAAAAGCCTTGGAAGAATCAAAAGGTTTATTAAGAGTATGCACACCTGAAGAAGAAAAACTAATTTCTTCAAAGTTTATGTGTCCATATGATGGATTCTCATATCCAGAAATCGAACCTCGTTTGTTTTCATTCAACTCACCCTATGGAGCATGTCCAACGTGTAACGGCTTGGGTACTAAGTATTTTATGGGTGAAGATTTGTGTCCTACTTGTAATGGAACTAGACTACGAGAAGAAGCATTGCATGTATTCTTAGGAACAGATGAAAATCCTAAAGATAAAACAAAAGCAAAAAGTAACTCAGGTTATACAAAGCCTGCAGGGCTAAATATTTCTGATCTTGTTGGGCTTTCTATTCAAGAAACATTTGATTTCTTTTCAAATCTTAAGTTAACTCCAAAAGAAAAAAGTATTTCAAAGGTTGTGGTTAAAGAAATAGAGGCGCGTTTGATCTTTATGATAGATGTGGGTATCGAGTACCTTACTCTCAATCGACGTGCCAACACATTGTCTGGCGGAGAAGCTCAGCGAATTCGTTTGGCTTCACAGCTTGGATCGGGCCTTGTAGGAGCGCTCTACGTACTCGATGAACCAACTATTGGTCTTCACCAGCGAGATAATGACAGACTCATTAAAACGCTTCTTAATCTACGAGATATGGGGAATACTATTATCGTTGTAGAACACGATGAAGATACTATTTTTGCCTCTGACTATATTATTGATATCGGACCAGGAGCAGGAGTTCATGGTGGTGAAATTGTGGTATCTGGATATTTAGACAAATTGCTAACAGCAAAAAAGAATGATTCTGGATCGGTAACGCTTTCATATCTTCGTGGTGAAAAAGTAGTTGAAGTACCTAGCGAACGTCGAGATCAGGATAAAGGTAAAATTATGGTGCGGGGTGGAAATATCTTTAATATCAAAAATATGGATATTGATATTCCTCTTGGAAGATTGATTACTGTAACGGGAGTTTCTGGATCTGGAAAATCTACATTCATGTATGAGATTGTCCATAAGAATTTGCAGGGACGATTTGAAAAGCGCTATAGAACTAATGACATATTTAATTGCTCAAGTTTTCATGGAACTGAATATGTAGGAAGAGCAGTACTTATAGATCAATCAGCTATTGGACGTACACCACGCTCAAATCCTGCCACATATACTGGTGCATTCACGTTTATACGAGACTTGTTTGCTACAAGTTCTGAAGCGCGAGCTCGAGGATGGAAGGCAAATCGATTTTCATTCAACGTAAAAGGTGGACGATGTGAAGCATGTCAGGGAAATGGTGAAATTGCTGTTGAAATGAGTTTCTTGCCCACAGTGTATGTGCCCTGTGATATTTGTGACGGTAAGCGCTTTATGAAAGAAACCCTTGAAGTAAAGTACAAAAAGAAAAGTATTTATGATGTGCTTGAAATGACAGTAGAAGAGGCAACTACATTTTTTGAAGATATTCCGGCAATTTCAGACAGACTTAAAACTCTCAACGAAGTAGGTTTGGGATACTTAAAATTGGGTCAATCTGCAACAACACTTTCTGGTGGAGAAGCACAGCGAGTTAAAATTTCTTCAGAATTATACAAGCCTCATGTACAGAAGACTATTTATCTTTTGGACGAACCAACAATTGGTCTTCATTATGAAGATGTAAATAAACTTATTGAAATTCTTCAGAAGCTTGTAGATAAAGGAAATACGGTAATGGTTATCGAACACAATATGGATCTCATTAAGTGCTCAGATTATATTATAGATATTGGACCTGAAGGAGGAGTAGGAGGAGGAAAGATTGTGGCAAAGGGAACTCCTGAAGATGTTGCAAACAATCCTAAGTCTCACACAGGAAAGTATTTGAAGAAAATTTTGAAATAAAAAAGGCCAAACGGGGGGCCGAATGGTCTTAGGCTGCCTGTAGGTCTGATGGCGCACTGCGTATGGGGGTCGATGTCGACGCCGGCGGTGCGGCTCGAGCAGCGCGAACCTTCAGCTCCTTGGTGGCCAGGATGTCGATGACCCACACGTAGGCGATGTCGACCACCAGGGCCAGCAGGATCAGGCCGATGAGGTAGTACGACTCTTTCCAGATCACGCTGAGGAGTGCCGCGATCCCACCGCCACCGAACATGCTGAGCATGATGATGGTCATGTGGTTGCTCGAGTGCTTCTTCAGCCAGTCTTGTCGTTCCAACGCGGTCATAGAGGAACCTTTCTGCCCTAAGGGCAAGAGTGCTACTAAAACGATACGCCTAATAGATGAGTTTGTCAAATGGTACATAAAAAAAGCTCGCCTCGGAAGACGAACCCTAATTCTTGCACATCCAGACGATCGCGCAGCCGGCAACAATGGTGCAGACTACGAGAGCGGGAAGATGATTGCAGACAAACAGCCAGGTTTTCACAACTGGCCACTGCAACATCGTACATTGGTTGAGCATCTCCTCATCAGACTGGAGATGCCCTCTGAGAGAATTCATAGACACCTCGCTAAAATGTGAATTTGCCCGTCGCCCTTAACTAACGTACTATTTAAATCATGACAGGTCAAGAATTTAAAATCATATCTGAAAAATTACCTGATACACCGGGTGTGTATTTCTTTAAAGATTCCCAAGGAGATATTTTATATATTGGCAAAGCCACATCACTTCGCGATCGCGTGCGAAGTTATTTTGGTGCTGATCTTATTCAAACTCGTGGAAGACTTTTGGTGGATATGGTCGCTCTTGCTCATGACATAGATGTTACACAAACTGATTCTGTACTTGAGGCTCTATTGCTTGAAGCAAATCTCATAAAAACTCATCAACCACGATTTAATACAAAAGAAAAAGATAATAAAAGCTACAACTATGTTGTCTTTACTAACGAGAATTTTCCAAAGATTTTAACAGTTCGAGGGAGAACTGTCTTAACAGAGCAGGATAATAAAAAATATAAATATATTTTTGGGCCGTTTCCTCATGGAGGCCAGCTTAAAGTGGCAATGAAAATAATTAGGAAGATTTTTCCTTATTCTGACAATAAGTGTACACCTCAGTCTGGTAAACCTTGTTTCAATAGGCAGATCGGCTTGTGTCCAGGAGTATGTACTGGCGAGATTACTCAAGAAGCATATAGTGACCATATCCAAAATCTAAGAATGTTTTTTGAAGGTAAAAAGAAAGCACTTATTAAAAATCTTGAGAAGCAGATGGATGCTTATGCAAAGGTTCAGGAATTTGAACTCGCATCACGAGCACGAAATACTATTTTTGCCCTCAATCACATTCATGATGTAGCACTTCTCAAGAGTACTAATAAAATTTATGATTCTGCAGGTGGAGCTGTATCTGGATCTGATGATGTATTTAGAATAGAAGCATATGATGTGGCGCATAGTTCTGGAACGTCTGTTGTTGGTGTAATGGTAGTTGTAGAAGATGGTGAAATAAATAAATCGCAGTATAGAAAATTTAAAATTAAAATAAATCCAGGAGTTAATGACACAGGAGCACTTAAAGAGATCTTAAGACGACGTTTGGGGCACTTAGAATGGCCTATGCCGAATCTGATTGTTGTTGATGGTAGTACTGCTCAGATGAATGCTGCACAAGCTGTGCTTAAAGAACGAGGGCTCACAATTGAGCTTGCTGCTGTGATAAAAGATGAACGACATAAACCAAAAGAAATACTAGGGGATCAGCAGACTGTAATAAATCATGGTAAATCTATTTTGCTCGTAAATAGCGAAGCTCACAGATTTGCTTTGGCTTATCATAGAAAAAAACGAGACAAAATTGGTTAATTCAATTTTTATACACACACGCGAAACAAAAGTGCCTCATCATTTGTTATACTAGATGTAATGACAAAACTACGAGTGGCAGTATTGCGTGGCGGTCCATCAAGTGAATATGATGTTTCTCTAAAAAGTGGAGGTGCTGTTTTGAAACATCTCCCAGAAAAATATCACGGCCACGATATTTTTATTTCAAAAGATGGTACTTGGCATCGAGATGGTATGGAAAAATCTCCAGAGCGTGCATTAGCTCATGTTGATGTTGTTTTTAATGCGCTACACGGTGAATATGGCGAAGATGGTAAGGTGCAACAAATTCTTGATGCGCTAGCACTTCCATATACTGGCTCTGGTTCTATGGCATCAGCTGTAGGTATGAATAAGATACTTTCAAAAAATGCTTTTACTCATCATGGATTAAAAACTCCATATCATACAGTTATACGACATACAGACAATCTAAAAGAGAAAGTGAGTTATGCGTTTCATCATTTCTTTTTGCCAATAGTAGTAAAACCTGCAACATCAGGATCATCAATGGGAGTAAGTATTGTTAAAAATTTCAATCATTTAGAAGAAGCCTTTCATAATGCATTTCAATATTCTGATACGGTACTTATGGAAGAATACATTCGAGGAAAGGAAGCTACTTGTGGAGTTATCGACGGATTACGTGGGGAAACGCACTACATATTACCACCTGTTGAAATAATTCATCCTTCACATACAGATCATTTTGATTATGAATCAAAATATAACGGTAAGACTCAGGAAATATACCCAGGCAATTTTACAGCACTAGAAAAAGCAGAAATTCAAAGACTAGCAAAACTAGCACATGAATCTTTAGGCTTGCGACATTACTCTCGCTCAGATTTTATTGTAACTCCCCGAAGAGGTGTGTACATTCTTGAAGTAAATACGTTGCCTGGACTTACACCACAGTCATTATTGCCACAGTCTTTGGAATCTATTGGAGTTTCTTTTCCTGATTTTCTTGAGCATCTAATCACTCTTGCTCATACACATCGTAGATAAACGAAAACCCTGCATCGCATAGTGAAATGCGATGCAGGGCGTTGGACGTGGGGAAATAATTATCCCGGTCCGGGTTTGCTCCTTAGGTAGAAGGGCCACCAGCGTTGTGCTGGTTTGGTTGTTGGCTGTGTGGCAGGGGATGCTGGCGGCACCTCGGAAGGTTTGTTGAACTCCTCCCGGAATGCATGCCACGCTTTGCCTGGGATTCTCGCGACGGTTACAGTCCCGTCGGAGACTTTCTCCGTGACTCTGACTTTCTCAGTTGGTTCATCGGCTAGCCAGCCGAAAGCCATCTGATACTGCCATGTCTTGGAGATTTTGTGGTGGTACGTTTTTGCGTACCATCCCAGGATTACTCCTGCTAAGATCAGGGCGAGGATACGCATGAAGCGCAAGAACTTCGCCCACAACCTTTTCACAGCCGTACAAGCAGCAAATGCTGCTATCACCATGATTAGCCTCCACTAAACTACCTGTATTATACTATATATAATACACTGTGTCAAATATATACATTATGCTAAATAAACCTATTTCTTAGATATATGCTTTTTAATTTTTGAGAGAAGCTCTTCCATTTCAAATGGCTTGGCAATGAAATCATCTGCACCAGCTTCTGTAATAGTTTTAGAAACATTTGGATGAGCAGACATCATAATGATAGGAATATTTTTTGTTTTAGATGCTGCTTTAAGTGACTTTGCTATAACTCGACCATCTTGTCCCGATAAAAGTACATCAAGTAAAATCAGATTTGGAAGTTCTGAAGTATCTTTTATTCTTTCATCAACTTGTGATTGCGTTGTTGCTCGCTCAATAGCATAACCTTCCATGCCAAGAACTAGTTCTAACGCATCTAAAATATCAGGAGTATCATCTACGAGGAGAATTGTCTTTTTTTTGCTCATATCCTTTTCTTAAGGTTGGTAATGTAAATATAAATGTAGAACCTTTGTCTTCTTCACTTTCGACCCATAATTTACCGTTATGTTTCTCTATTATCTCATGAGTAATATAAAGGCCAAGTCCCATACCTGAATAAGTATACCCTTTAGAATCGTTGACTTGGTAGAATCGATCAAAGATTTTGTGTTGCTTTTCTTTAGGAATACCAACACCAAAGTCTTGAATTGCAACTCGAACCTGATCTCGCTCTTTAGTTAACGTAATATTCACCGTATGTGCTTGAGCTGAGTACTTTATAGCATTATTTAAAATATTCACAATTGCTTGCCGCAATCTATCCTTATCTATAGCCACTATTTTACCTGTTTTACCAGTAATCGTAAGTGTGTGACTCGTAGTAATTTGTTGAATATCATGTGCAACTTCTACTACAAATTTGTCTAATTCCACTGGCTCAAACTGGTATTGAATCTTACCTGCCTGCACCTTAGATACATCTAAAAGATGATTTACGAGCTCAAGAAGCTTGCCTATCTGTCCATCAACCTTAGATAAATACTCTAAAGGCTTAGGATCAGCATTTTTAGTGAAAAGTTGTTTTAAGATTCCGGTATAAAGCTTTACACTGGTAAGGGGAGTTTTTAGTTCATGGCTGGCAAGAGCAATAAAGTCATCTTTTCCTTGTTCAAGCTTTTTGCGGTCTGTAATGTCTTTATTAACCATTACTACACCTAGGATTTCATTATCTTCGCCATAGAGTTTTGATACAGACGTAAGGATATGAATACGTGATCCATTTTTTCGATGATGGACGACTTCGCCTTTCCAGTGTTCATCAATATCTAGAACTTCCAGAATACTTCTTTTAGCATTTGATCCACTAGAATACGAGATAATATCGTGAAGTTTATTTCCAAGTACTTCATCTGCTTTCCATCCATACAATTGTTCGGCTCCGTCATTCCAACTTTGAATTATGAGATCTTCATCTGTAGAAATTACAGCATCAGATATATGACGGGCGATATTGGCATAATATTGGGTATATCTTTTTTTCTCTTCAAATTCTTGCTGAGTCTTGTGCATTGTTGCGCTAATTCCTACAACAAGTAGTCCTTGTATGAAAAATGTAAATGATGCGAATACGTTTGGTCCAGTTGCATCTGGGTTCAACGGTTTCAAATATGCATAATAGGCAAATACAGATACAAATATTGCTGCAAATATGCCTGGTCGACTTCCTCCATACCATGCACTTATTACGATGACTCCATAGAAAAACAGAAAAGGATGACTCGATGCGAAGTACGGATCTGCAATACTTTTAATACCAATAGCGATTAAACACAAAATGAAAGCTACTCCAAATCGCAATAATGCGGGATGTGCTTTTTCTCGAATTTCCCAATTTGGAATAGAATTGCTAATATTCTGCAAAACCCTGCCAACAGTTGAAAAGAAGCCAGCAGTTAGTTCATAACATGTAATAAGAAAGGAGAGAAGGAACTCACTTATCTTTTTATAAGTAGGTTTGTTGCCCATACGTATAGTATAGCAAAAAAAACTTGAATATCATCCTCATCAAGCATAGAATAGTAGAGCACAATTTAAAAAACATATGGATATCACATTATCATACGTCTTAGCCCTGTTTACCCTCCTCACTATAGCTAGTAGTGCTTTTTTCTTGGCAAAAAAGGTTCGACTACCATATACCGTATTATTGGTAGCTATTGGAGTGATCTTGGTGCCTTTAGCACAGTTTTTCCCGTTTATTAAGGAATTTACACTTACACCTAATCTTCTATTTTATGTATTTTTGCCGATTCTTCTCTTTGAATCTGCTTATAATATGGAGTTCCGAAAGATTATGGAGAATGTACGATCCATATCAGCATTGGCATTTATAAGCTTACTTTTCTCAGCATTTTTCATTGCAGGAGCAATGTATCTTGTCTTCAACTTTTTTGGATTCCCAATACCATTTATAGTGGCACTGCTTTTCGCTTCGCTTATTTCATCTACTGACCCTGTAGCAGTACTCGCATTGTTTAAAGAATATGGAGCGCCAAAGCGGCTTGCCCTTATATTTGAAGGAGAAAGTATATTTAATGATGCTACAGCTGTAGCACTTTTTCTTGTTGTACTTGAAATTGCCCAGTCGGGATTTCACGGAGCAGCTTCAGTAGTGCATGGCATCTTCATATTTATAATGATGCTAACGTTTGGGTTGGTCTTTGGAACATTTATGGGATGGGTATTTTCGAAGTTCATCCAATATACTCGTGACAATGAATTTGTAAGTATTACATTGACTCTTGTAGTATCACACCTCACATTTATTCTCAGTGAACTTATTTCTGAACATTTAATACTCTTTGGTCAGGAAGTAAAACTCTCACCAATTATTGCAACTACAGCTGCTGCATTGGTCCTCGGAAACTACGGACGATATAAAATCTCAATTCGTGCCGAAGAATATGTTGAAAAAGTATGGGGACAGTTTGCCTTTATTGCCAACTCTTTGGTGTTTATTTTGATGGGACTTATTTTTATATCTGTTCCAATTGCATTTACAGATCTCATTTGGCCAATTATTGCAAGTGTAATAATTGTAGCTGTAGGGAGAGCACTCTCTATATATCCAATTGTTGGATTTGTAAATTGGCGAAAGAAAGAAGCCCATATTCCAATGTCATGGCAACATTTATTGGCATGGGGGAGTTTGAGAGGTGCATTGGCAATTATGGTTGGTTTACTCATTCCAGATTCATTATCTATTCCTGGCTGGACGCATGCCCTTAGTCCTAAAGAGTTTATTCTAGCTGTAACAATTGGGTGTATCTATGCCACAATCTTCCTTAAAGCAACAACTATTGGATTGTTCATAAAAAAGCTAAAGATTAGTGATCTTACTGATATAGAAAAAATCGAACGTGAAGAAAGTATGGCTATGATTAACTCTCGAGTGCTGGGTAGATTGGCTGATTTCTACACAAAAGGGTATATCGATAAACATTCATATGAAATTATCAAAGTAGATTATGAAAAAGGACTTGAACAATTCCTCTCACACAGACAGGAACATCACCGGACAAAGACAACCCATCATGAACGTGTATTACGAATGTATGCTTTAGGAATTGAGAAACACTTTCTAAAAGAATTGTTCTTGTATAACGAAATTTCAGAACATATATTTAAGAAAATACTAAAAAAACTAACTCTACAAAGAGAACAACTAGAAAAAGGCACATTATCTTTTGACCCCTATGCTCATGACCCCTCAGGATTTATAGAACGAACCTCAGATTATACAATGAAAGTATTACGAGGAAATCGTGATCAACAAGTAGAAGAAATCAACGATGCATATCTCTATTATCGAGCGTTAGCAATTATCTTGCGTAAGGTGATAAAAGAATTAGAGCAAGTAACAGTTAATTATCCAATTGGAATTTTTGAAGCGGATTCTTTAGATCGTACAATAAAATTATACGGGGATCTACGAGTCCATGCTCAAAAGAGAATGGAAGAAATTCATAAAACAAACCCAAACGTGATAGGTGAACTCAACACCAGGTTAACTCTAAATGCCACATACAAAGTTACTGAGATTGTACTAAATGATTTGTACAAGAAAGAAATGCTTTCTCAGAAGGTATATATTAATTTGAAGGATGAATTGTTAAAATAAATCTCTATGGCAAAGAAAACAAAACAAGAACAGCTACAAGACTTAAATGAAGAATTAGCAATGCTTTCTGGATGGGGTGAGGGATCGGCAGAAGAAAAAAAGAAGATTAAAGATTTGGAAAAGCAGATAGAGAAACTAGAGAAGAGTAAGTAATAAAATAAATGTGATTGAGCCCGGCGAAGTTAATCGCCGGGCTCGGTTGTCTCCATTATACCTGGAGGAAGGTTTTGTGCTCCTTACTTTTGCGGGTGGCCGCAGGAGGAGCAGAAGTTGGCTTCTTGCGGTAGTGCGTAGTGGCACTTGCAGCACGGCTTGTTGCCGTCGATCTCCATGATCTCGGTTGCAACCGCGAGGGTCGCTTCCTTGATCTCGGAGTCCATGAACTCCATGATCGACATGCCCTTAGGGGCCTTGTACACGACAATCGTCGGTTTGTGAGAGTACTGGTTCCTGAAATTGGTCCGGACGATGTAGTGAACCTCGTTCACTGCGTCGCCCAGCCGCTTCAGGCAATCCCAGATCGACTCCATGAAGTAGGTGGTTTCCTTCACGGTCTTCACGTGGGTTTTCCTGTCCCACCAGAACCCTGTCGTTACGTCGATCTCCTTGGTGATCACTGCGCGACCGACATCGCCGATTCTCGAGCCATTCTTATCGAACAGCACGATCGTCTCGTCGGGGTCGGTCACATAGCGTTGACCGATGTAAAGTCCCTTGGGATACTCACCGATGGCGCACACATCCAAAATCGAACTGTTGATCCGGGACACCCTGTGGGTAATCGGTTTTTTCCAGTTGAAATCGAAGTGGTTGCTGAGGAAGGTGAACTCCCTGAGGAAGGCATCTAACTGTGGGGTCGACGTCGCCGGACCAGTTACAGTAGCAGTCATCTCGAAACTCCCGTGGCATCTCGCCACAAAGGGAACCAGCATCTCGCCAGTTCCTTGGGTAAGGTCGTCCCTTGCATCTCGCTTGGGATCTACTGGAATAATATCATAAAATTGATATAAAGTCAAGTTATATACATCCAGCAAAAAACCGCATCTCTGCGGCTTTAGATTTTATTTGTGGACCCTACAGGACTCGAACCTGCCACCCCCTCATTGCAAATGAGGTGCTCTACCAGATGAGCTAAGGGCCCAGTAAAACTAACAAAATCATTGTACAGGAAAATTGCATTTGTGCAAATGTCGTCTATAAAAGAGCAAAAGTATGTATCGTTAATTTTATATTAACTAGTAGGGTAGATTTATCCACAGAAATAAGCTCATCAGTACGAATCGTTATTTTAGGCTCTAAAATCAAATATGTGAGGTACTTGCTTTTTTCTTTGATATGTTGTATACTTGAGTCCAGTCAGTTCAGCAATTAATCGGCGTGTGTACGTCGTGTTGCTTCAATGGGGACCCGCAGGCGCTTGGATGCTCCTGCTGATCTCGCACTTCATTCGCCCGTTGGAGGTTCTCATGAAGGTTCCTCACCAAGTGGGGAAGATGATGGCGATCAGCACGATCGCCTTCATCCTCAGCAGTGTCTTTTCCAGTCCCGTGAGCGCCGGCTACATCGCCGAGCTCAAGGGATCCGATCCGGCATACACTCTCGACCAGACGGTCGTGGGCAAGGCCGGCGGGGTCGGGTTCGTGGGCAACTGGGTTGGCAGCACGTCTGCCACCTCGGGAGTCATCAAGAACTCCGTCCTCGGCCAGTCATTCGCAATGACCGGCTCCACCGCGTACGTTCGTTCTCTCGAGCGCGAACTCCGGGCAGGCGATCACTTAACCGTGCTATTCGCTCCGCCGGTGCAAACCTCGCTTCAGACGACATGGGTCGGCTTGAGTGAGGGCGCAGGTTCCACCACCCGTACGGGAGCGGCGAGCGTCTTGGCTGAAGGGTCAAACCTCAAGCTCCAGAGCGGAAGCGGCAAGCAAACGCTAGCCGCACTCGACGGGAATCCGTACAGCATCCGCTTCACGATGATCACCGACGGGCAATTCCGCCTCGACGTGACCAACATGGGTACGGGTGCTCTCATCACCCGCACAGCGGATCTGGCGGCATTCGCCAACCAGATCGAGTTCGGTGGCGCCAGTTCCCCGGGAACAGCGTACGCCAACAACTGGGGCGTCAATGTCCCAGAGCCGACGAGCGCAGCGCTCATCGGAATCGGAGCTCTCGGGCTCCTGGCCCGGCGACGTCGCCGGCAGTAACCACCCTGATGGTGGTCAGTGTTAGTACTTTGTTCGACAGATCCTTGGTACAAGGCTGTGCCCCTCCCGGTACACGCCTTTTTTTTATTCTGTAAAAAATAGTGCATGAGTCCGTCTCTTATGGTAAGTTGCATTATTATGACAGTTACGCTATGGGACGACATTGTTAAATATTCAATAATATTTTTCACAATTATTGCAATTGGTGTCTATTTCTACATATGGTTTCTATTGTTTAAACCTGTAGTAATTCTTACCTGTGTCGCTTTCATATGGGGTTATTTCGATGGTAAGTAGTAACAACTCTGTTGATAAATAAGTTATACATTACAGATTAATTTGATAGTATAGAAAACTCGTTAAAAATAAAATATATGGCACACGTAATTATTCTTGCAGGAGGAAAGGGTACCCGAATGAAATCGGATTTACCTAAGGTCCTTCATCCTATTAATGGGATACCAATAATCCATCATCTATTAGAAAATATAGAATCATTTTGCGCGCGACCAACTATTGTCGTGGGCTATGGGGCTGAGCACGTTAAGGCTGCTACAGAAAACAAATATGATTATGCACTTCAGGCCGAACAGCTAGGAACAGGACATGCAATCATGTGTGCAAAACCAAATCTAGTTAATGCAGGTCATACAGAAATAGTTGTATTACCGGGAGATCATCCACTTGTTACCGCAACAACACTTAATGCTCTTTTAGAATTACATAAAAAAACTGGTGCTACCGTTAGTCTTGCAACAGCAATAGCTCCAAGTTTTGAAGGTGAGCATGCGTTGTTTTTGAATTATGGACGAGTAATTCGTGATGTTGATGGCACAGTAGATCGCATTGTTGAATACAAAGACGCTAGTGAAGAAGAACGAGCATGCGCTGAGGTGAACTTGAGTTATTATTGTTTTGATGCAAAGTGGTTATGGGAAAATATCGAAACCCTCGCAAATGCTAATGCTGCTAAAGAATACTATCTTACTGATATGATTAAATTAGCTAAGAATCAAGGCAAAATAGTTTCTGCATATGCAATTCCAACTTTTGAAGAATCTCTAGGTATTAATACTCCAGAACAACTTAAGAATGTAGAAACGACAATAGTTTAAATCAAAAAACTCCCAGCGAAAAGCTTGGGAGTTTTTTGATTTATACGTACGTACAAACTACATTGTTGATTTATCCATAACCATTGGATTTGATCCTCGTGATGCCATTCCGGCGATCAAGAGAACAATACCAAGTGCTAAGTGAAGATATGTATCAGCTGCGTTTTGCTTAACAAATCCAAGAAGTAAATCTGGATTAATAAGTCCGTTTACAAAGAGAATAAGATATACTACTCCAAAAACTTTGAGAGCCGTTGCTGATGCTTTATTTCCTTTTCCAGAAGCAAGAAGGAGCACAACACCAACGAGAAGGTGTACGAGATCGTGAATTGCATCTGTAACAAAGATTGGACTTTTCATAGAAGCATCCATTGCTTCTCGTCCTACGATGGGATTAGGTACAAATAATCCAAGAACTCCTACAAGTACAAAAACTATTCCAAAGATTACCGCTAATTTTTTTGCCATAATTTTAGTTAATTAACCAAAACTACTATTAAAACCATCGACCTTTGTTTAAGATACTTAAACAAACTCATCTATTAGTATATATCAGATATTACGAGTTTATATAAGGTCTTGTGGATAAGAGACGTGTGCTGAGCTATAATTCTTTCATGTCACAATATTCAGCAGTATACGTAGTCTTTGGTGCCACAGGTGATTTAGCTCAGCGGAAGATCATTCCAAGCTTGCTGGCTCTCATTAATTCAGATTCAACAATTTCAAATGTATCTATAGTTGCGTATTCACGGCGACCATGGAATGACGATGAATACCGAGCATTTATTAAACCGTCACTTGATTCTAGAAAATATACAGATGAGCAAATTGAACAATTCTTAAACAAAATTTCATATGTACAAGGTACATTTGATAGTGCTGATTCATACAAAGCATTAAAATCAAAACTTGAATCATATTCTAAGAAATCAGATGTTCTATTTCACTTTGCAGTTCAACCAGAGTTTTATAAAAACATTGTAGAAGGTCTTGGAAAAGTTGGTCTTACGGGGAAACTTCTTATAGAAAAACCATTTGGCATAGATGGTGCATCAGCTGAAAGCTTGCAAAAAACAATAGAGAAATACTTTTCAGAATCAAATATATTTCGAATTGACCATTACTTAGCAAAGTCTGGGTTACGTGAAATGATTGCTGAGAAATCACAAAATATTACAGCAAAACCTGTCCGAAAAATTCATGCACATGTATTAGAAAAACTTGATATTCAAGGGCGTGGTGAGTTTTATGATTCAGTTGGAGTAATAAGAGATGTAATTCAGAATCATCTTTTAGCTATGATTGCATCCTGCATAATGCTTACATCACCTACAAATGATATTCAAGCAGCTCGTGCAGCAGCAATTAGCTCTCTTACTGTTCCACAAGGAGAAGATTTCAAGTATTCATTTGTTAGAGCACAGTATAATGGGTATCAATCTGAAGATGGTGTGGATCCAGCTTCTGATACTGAAACGTATGCAAAGATTTCTACTTCAATTACTGCTGGTTTCTTACGACACGTTCAGGTGAGTCTTGAGGCTGGTAAAGCTATGCCTACTAAAGAATCTCAAATTACAATTACTTTTTCTGATGATTCTGAACTAGTGTTTGATATGGAAAAAAAACATCCATCACACAATGATGCATATGAGATACTAATAAAAGAAGCAATGAATGGAGTTGCTTCATATTTTGTAAGTATGGATGAAGTTCGTGCGTCTTGGAAGTTTATCGATCCAATTATTACCCATAAGCGCAATGTTCCTTTGCTAACCTACAAGAAAGGAGATATGCCTCACAATATTTAACATACATACATATATATGAAAATTATTACAGAAAAAACAGATCTTAAGCAAAAAGCTGGTGAGGCTTTAGATACAATGATAAGTGATCGGGCAGGTAAACCATTATTACTTTTGCTTTCAGGTGGGTCTTCATTAGATCTTTTAGAATATATTCATGATGAGTCATTGGAAGGAGGCATCACAATTGGAATGCTTGATGATCGTTACTCATTTGATGCTGAAGTAAATAGTTTTTCAAAGCTACAAGCCTTTAATCTTGGTGGATTCTATGCTCGAGCCTTAGATAAGGGTTGTATATTCTTGGATTCTGCTCCACATGAACCTGAAACACTTGAATTATATGCAGAACGATACGAATATTTTATTAAAGAATGGATGACGATGTATCCTGACGGAATAATTCGTGCAACTGTGGGAATTGGACCAGACGGTCATACCTCAGGAATTTTGCCATTTCCAGAAGATCCAGAAACATTTGATCATTTGTTTAATGGTAGTAAGTTGATTGTTGGGTACGATGTGGGAGATAAAAATCCTCACAAATATCGAATGACTAGTACTTTCACGTTAATGCGAAAGTTTGATCAAGTACTAACCTATATGTCGGGTGATAATAAAAAAGATGCTCTGATGAAAGTAGTGTCTGAGGAGGGTACATTAGCGGAGACTCCCGGTAGAATAGCTCGAGAATTAAACAATGTCACAATAATGACTGATATTTCTCTTGATAAATAAATAAGGTATACTTAAGAAAATTAAATTTAACGCAACGTACAATCATGTCACTGAAAAGCTTTTTGATGAGAAAAATGTTGAAGTCAAAGATGAAGGATATTCCTGAGGATCAGCAGGAGAAGATCTTTACTGCTATTGAAAAAGATCCTGCGCTATTTCAAAAAATCGCTGAAGAAATGCAAGAAAAAATGAAGGGTGGAATGGATCAAATGGCGGCTGCCCAAATAGTAATGCAAAAATATCAGTCAGATTTACAAAAATTGATGAATTAATATGTTTGGCCCATCAAAGAAAAAGAAAGTTTTGGTGTTCTTAGGTCAGGAAGATAAAGATGGTACTTTTTGTGCACGGTTAGCAGATGAATATCAGAAGGGAGCAGAAGCCGGAGGACATGAAGTACGCCGAGCCAATATTGGCGATATGAAGTTTGATCCACTTCTACATAAAGGCTACAAAGTAATTCAAGAACTAGAACCTGATCTAAAAAAACTTCAAGAAGATTTTCGTTGGGCGGAACATATAGTTGTTTTATATCCAACATGGTGGAGTGGAATGCCTGCTATTTTGAAGGGACTCTTTGATCGTTTTTGGATCCCTGGTTTTGCGTTTCATTTTCATCCGCATCTAGGCTGGGACAAGCTTTTGAAAGGCCGCACAGGTAGAGTAATTATTACCATGGATTCATGGCCTATGGCCTCACGAATTTTGTTTGGTGACTCAACAAATGAAATTGGTCGCGCTATTTTGGGATTTGCTGGAATTCATCCTGTACATATTGAAAAAGTTGGCTGGCTCAAGCATGCTTCTGATGAAAAGAAAAATGCTATAGCAAAGAAAATTTACAATCAAGGTTTGAAAGCTCGGTAATATTTATTGAATCCCTATGCGAACCTACGAATGGTATCAAGCATTATTAAAACCTAGTTGGGCGCCACCATCGTGGCTCTTTGGTCCTGTGTGGAGTGTCCTGTATACACTAATAGCTATTTCATATGGCTATGTTGGCTATCTTTATTTCACAAAGAAAATTCCATTTATTGTAGTACTGCCATTTATTTTGAATCTTATTTTTAATTTCATTTTTACTCCACTCCAGTTTGGTTTAAGAAATAACTTATTAGCATCTATAGACATTGTTTTAGTATTGGGGACTTTAATTTGGGCACTTATTGCTATATATCCCTATGTAAAATGGGTGAGTTTTATAAACATCCCATATCTAGCCTGGGTGAGCTTTGCCACAGTGTTACAAATTACTATTACCTATTTAAATAAATAAGTATCAGGAGTATACTTGGGTTATGAACGACCAAGCAAAAAAAGATGCATTAGATTTTCTAATGAATGAGAAAGTTGGTGTACTTGCGACAGTGGCAGAAGGTAATCCACATGCAGCATTTATATATTATATATGTGACGAGTATTTCAATATTTACTTTACAACAGTTGTAAATACTAAGAAGCATCAAAATATTGCATCTGGATCTAAAGTCGCATTTACTGTGGGTAAAACAAAACCTCCCCAAACTGTTCAAATAGAAGGCTCAGCAGAAATAGTTTCTGATGAGAACACCATAAATGCTTTAGCTGCCTTATATATTGATATTGCAACTGAAAATACTCATTATCCAGTACCCTTAACAAAGCTTGATTGGGAAAAGGGAGTTGTCATGTATAAAATTACTCCCACTCGTTTAAAGTGGTCTGATTTTACAGATAGTAAAAAAAAGGAAGAGAAGGGTGTATCAGTAGTAATTATTGGCTAACCAATCTAAGTATGGACAACAAAGATCAAGTTAAGAAGGACGTACAAAAGTTTCTTTCAGAAAATGTTACAGCCGTTATTGCTACATCGTTTAACGATGAGCCCAGAGCTTCTACTGTATATTATTATGCAGATGAAGCATTAGACTTTTATTTTGTCACAAAAAGGAACACAGGCAAATATATCAATATTGAAATGAATCCTCGTGCAGCTGTAGTAGTGGGAACAGGACCTGAACATATTAGTGTTATGGCTAATGGTGAGGTAAACATAGTAACTGATATTGAAGAGCAGATCCGGATTTTGGGAAAAATGGAGGAGCTCTATAAACGAGAAAATATTACAAACTTACCGATTGAAGAATTACAGAACTTCAAAGATAGAAATAAAGTAATTTTCAAAATCACTCCTAAAGAACTTATCTTTATGAATCTTGACAGCACTAGTTTTCCAGAATCACACGGTGATAGCTTTGTACAATTAATTCCTTAACCAATTACAAAATCCAATGAGTCATGTAATCATCGATGAATCGCCTGTGTCACGCTTTTTATTCAGTAATACAAAAATGGCATGGTTGTGGTTGGTTGTACGCTTATATGTGGGATGGGAATGGCTTCATGCTGGTTGGGGGAAATTACACAGTGATGCATGGGTAGGTAGTAGTGCAGGAAAAGCCCTATCTGGATTTATCCAGGGAGCTCTTAAAAAATCTTCTGGTGAACATCCAGATGTTCAAGGTTGGTACGCGGCTTTCTTACAAAATATTATTTTGCCTAATGCTGATACTTGGGCTCATGTTGTGTCATATGGTGAGTTTTTGGTTGGAATAGCATTAATTATTGGAGCATTTGTTGGAATTGCTGCTTTTTTTGGACTTTTCATGAACCTCAACTTCTTATTAGCAGGGACCGTAAGTATAAATCCAATTTTATTTACACTAAGTATAGGATTAATTCTTGCCTGGAAAATCTCTGGATATATAGGATTAGATAGATATCTCTTGCCGCTACTTGGAACTCCATGGAAGCCAGGGAAGATATTTAAAAGTATTTAGAAAAATAAAGTGAAATAAATAAGTGGGTAGAATGTAGTACTACATGAGGGTCGGGAAGTAACAATCAACTTTCGCCTCACCATGGTTTATTAATTCTTCATTACTTATTTACTATTCACATTATGCGTCACAAAAAATTACTCATCCCTATGGTAGCCTTTGCGCTATTAGCAGGAGCAACTGCAATTCACGCTCAAACATCAAGCACAACAGACAACCCAATGACTGCGCTTGCTACAGCAATTGCTCAAAAGTTTAATCTTAATGCCACTGAGGTACAGACAGTCTTGAATGAAACGATGGAGGCACAGCATACAGCTCGAGAAGCACAAATGCAGCAAGAATTTGCAGCACGACTCACTCAAGCTGTAACTGATGGAAAACTTACTCAAGCACAAGCTGATTTAATTACTGCAAAAGCAGCAGAGTTAAAAGCGGCAATGGAAGCTGATCGAACAGCAGATCAGTCTCTCACAGCTGAACAGCGAAAAGCTAAGATGGAAGAACGAAAGACAGCGCTTACAACTTGGGCAACTACAAATGGTATCCCAGAAGAATATCTTCATTTTGTAAAAGGAGGTAAAGGCTTTGGAGGTCATGGTGGAATGAAAGGACCCCGACCAGTAAGCTCATAATCTTAAAACAAAAAACCCCTTTTATGAGAAGGGGTTTTTTGTTGGTTGATAGAAGTGAAATAAAACCTTGATTTGTTTGTAATAAGAGTATAATCACCTAATAATGGATACGTCTCAGGAACATTTATCTGATGAACAGGTTGCCACACTGATCCAAGAAGGGGATAAAGAGAAATTTGGCGTGCTTATGCAACGCTATGACAAAAAGCTTTCCCGCTATGGAAAAAAGTTTTTATCACAGCAAGAAAACATAGATGATATAGTTCAAGATGTATTTATCAGTACATTTCAAAATATAAATAACTTTGATCCCGGATTAAAGTTTTCTTCATGGATATATCGAATTGCACATAATGCATTTGTAAATGGATTGAAGAAGCATCAGAGAAGTTTCATTCCAAACTTTGATTTTGATACATTTCTTTCTCACCACGTTCCCGAGGATGAGACATTCAATGAAACTGAACATGAGATGATGAAAAAGATGATAGATCAGGGACTTGATGAGTTGTCACCAAAATATAAAGAAGTAATTATTCTTCATTATTTAGAAGAATTGAGCTATAAAGAACTATCAGATATTTTGCAGATACCAACAGGCACAGTAGGAATAAGAGTGAAAAGAGGAAAAGAAGCATTGCGAAAGGTCTATGAGAGAATGAATATAGAAAAACCATATGGAACAGGATAATCAAAATAACGACAAATTCAAAAGCATTCTTGAGAAAATCCAAAAGAATGAAATTACTATAAAACCAAAGACATACTTTCGGTTAAAACTCATTGCTTTGTTTGTTACTGTTACAGCTATTGTTTTTCTTTCTCTCTTTCTTTCAAGCCTCATTCTCTTTACTATCAGGGTAAGTGGCCAAGCGTCTCTTATCGGATTTGGTCCAAGTGGATCACAAGTATTTTTCCATCTCTTTCCATGGAGTTGGCTTATTGTAGAAATTCTTTTAATTATTATCCTTGAGAAATTATTACGCTCATTTAGATTTGGGTATAAAATTCCAGTGCTATTTTTATTTATTGGTGCTGTAGTATTTATCTCAGCAAGCGCATTTGTAATAGATAAGCTCCATATGCACGATGAAGTCATGCGACGTGGTCCAAAATCGTTTGGGGGTGTATATGATCGAGCTCGACGTCCACCACCACCGCCGATGGGTAGAGGCATTTATCGGGGAATTATTACAAGTATTGGTACTTCAACATTAGATATTACTATTGATGATCGACGTAATGCTTCTACAACATCTCGAAGTGTTGTCCTTCCTCCAGCATTTGATATATCAGATTTAAATCCAGGCGATAGGATCTTCATTCAAGGAGAAATGTCTGATGGTGTTATTAATGCTCTTGATGTAAAAAAAGCAGAGCGACCATTGATGCAATAAAAAAGAGCCGGTTAGGCTCTGGGTTTTTGCTTCTTCTTTTTGATGTCCTTTCTCATCTCGATTTCATGCTCCCTGAAACCCAACTTCCTATAGAAGACAGCTTTCTTCGCACTGCAGTCGAGAATCTTCTTGTAGCATCCTCGGCGTTGTGCTTCACGCTCAGCACGCTTTACGAGCATTCTGCCAATACTGCGTCCCTCCCATCCTTTTCGGACAGCTACATCCTCGATGTGACCCACACGGCCACCTTTTCGGATGAACTTCTGTTCGATCCAGATGGTGATCGAGCCAACCACTTCATCATTCTCAATCGCAACAAAAATGAAGTGGTTGGGATCCTGCTCGATCTTCTGGAATATCGCTTCCATCTGGCGCAGGCTGAGCCGGCCAACGGACCGCAGATTCCGTAAGGTCTCGCGGAAGCCTCGTGACAGATCCGCTTGTACAAGCTTTCGGATGATCATTGGTACTCCTGTGGTTTGTACCCCGGATATATAACATCAAACAACTAATCGCCGTTACAGTATCAAATAAAATACATTATTGCTATAGTACTCATAATTTAGTGAAATCATTTTATGAGCGCTCACCCAGAAGTAAAAATCGGTCATGTTCATCTCACTGTCGCAAATCTTGAGCGGTCTCTAGTTTTCTATCGTGATATTTTGGGTTTTGAAATAACCGCACGGTATGGTTCATCAGCTGTGTTTCTTTCTGCTGGAGGATATCATCATCACATTGCCTTAAACACTTGGGCTGGAGAAGGTGCACCGCCACCACCTCAAGGTCACTCAGGGTTGTATCACTTTGCAATTTTATATCCAACGCGAAAAGAACTTGCAAAAGTGTTGCAAAGCTTAATAGATGCACAATATCTACTCGACGGTGCAGCAGATCACGGCGTATCAGAAGCACTGTATCTTTCAGATCCAGATGGCATTGGAGTCGAGCTTTATTGTGATAGACCTAAAAAAGATTGGAAGGTAAAAAATGATGGGGAAGTTGAAATGGTGACAGAGCGATTGGATATTCAGGATTTATTAAGTGAATTAAAAAATAAATGAAACATATATACTTTGTACGGCACGGTTCGACACCCGGTAATGAATCTAAATTATATAAAGTTGAAACTGAACCTTTATCTGAAAACGGAATTAAACAAGCAGAATTTGTTGCTAAACGATTTCAGACAATTCCAATTGATACCATTGTTTCAAGTGAAATGACTCGCGCGGCTCAGACTGCAGAAGTTATTGCTAAAGAGCTTGGTAAAGAAATAATCTACACAAAACTGTTTCAAGAAATCATGCGTCCATCAATTGTGCGCAATCGATCACAAAAGGATCCTGATGTTGAAGCAATTATGAAAGCTATTGCTGATAATGCACATGATGCAGCATGGCGACATTCTGATGAAGAAAATTTTCATGATTTGAGAGACAGAGCCACACAATGTATTGAATACTTAAAGACTGTTGTGGGAGAAAATATTTTAGTTGTAACTCATGGCTATATGTTGCGCATGATTGCTGCAGTGATGCTCTTTGGCAATGATCTAACTGTGCCAATGTTTAAACGCCTCAATCATTTCCTAGTAACTAAGAATACTGGCATCACATATATGACTGAAGACAGCGGAGTGTTCCGAGTACAGACCTGGAACGACCATGCTCATCTAGGAGAGATTAAATAATAGTTATTAATCAGGAAGCGTATTACCAGTCTTATCAGCAAGATATTTAATCTGTCTATCGTGTCGTTCTTGATTGAATTTAAGAGCTACTATTTCAGCTTCATCTTGTTTTTTTACAATAGTGTCTAGAATAGTAAGTATCTGTTGAGTGTTTTCTTTAACAGTGATCATATCCTCTTTGAGATTTGAAATATCATTTTTAATTGGATATAGCTCATTATAAAACTCATCTTTTGTTACGAAAGTATCCTTTAGCTTTGTAATATCTTGCTCAGTTATCATATGTTGAATTAATTATATCACTTTATATATTTTCAAGTATACATATCTGTGATAAAGAAAAGATAAACAGTAATTTGAAAACCCTTCATTCTCTGCTATAGTATCCATCTATGGCACTATCCATCGGCATGGAGCGAACACTACTCGACATACAGAAAGCTTAAAAGGTATTCCATTTCACTTTAAAATCAAACTCCAAATATAGTTATCAATCTCCCATAATGACTTATATGCTAGTAAAACACTATAAAATTACCCATTTAAGCTGAGAATGATTTAGAACAAGAGCTTAGTGCAAGAATAGGGTAAGTCTATAGTCTTAGATTAGATGAAATCTTTAAAGTTCATTTTAGTACTAATTATTACAATCACTGCTTTTTCTGTAATAGTTTTTATTCTATACAAAAATTCTGTTGCAGCACGTCCTGAGCCTGAATTGCCAATACCTGAAAAATTCATAACAAGTGAAGTTGTTGCTACATCAACTGAAAAACATTCATACCCATACAGACTCATCATACCTTCAATTGAATTAAATGCTGGTGTTCAACATGTTGGTATAAATCAAAAAGGCAATATGGCAAATCCAGCAGGATTCAAAGATGTTGGATGGTATAAATACGGTCCAATTCCTGGGCAAAAGGGAAGTGCTGTGATAGCAGGACATTTCGATAATGGCTTAGGTCTGCCTGCTGTATTTTATGAATTAAATGAACTACAAGTGGGGGATGATATATATGTTCAAGATGAGGATGGTAAAAAGCTTCTTTTTAAAATTATACAAACTAAACAGTATGACTATATGGACACTGCAGCTTCCCAGGAGGTTTTTAAGTCTTCAGATAAAGTTATGCTTAATCTAATCACCTGTGATGGCACATGGATAAAAGATCAAAAAACATATACAAAACGCTTTGTGGTCTTTGCTGAGCTAAATGATAAAGTTATGAGATGAAAAAAAATCTTCTATTAGTTGTGGCTGTAATAGTTATATCAGCTAGTCCTTTTGTTTGCATGGCACATGGAGAGGAATACCATTCATCCATAACTACAGCGAGCACAACTATTCAGATTATTTCTACTACATCTGAAGCTACCACCACAGTGAATCATACTGGTCATTTGCAAAAACATTGGTTTCATTACGCTATATTCGGAGGAGCATTTATATTTATCGTCTATATGTTGTTTTTCACTGATAAATTTAACGATAAACCAAAAAGTAACTAATACAAGAGTTTGCGAATAGTTAAAGATTGAAGTAAAATCACATTAATGTTATCTCTTATATCAAAGGCAATTGCAGTAACAATTATTTCAACTCTGGTTTTTGCAATACTTATGATTTGTATTGCACCAATGACAACACAGCACATAGTTCTAGGTTGTGGCGGTGATACTTTGGCGATATGTAAAATGGATCCTTTAGATCATATTTCACATCTTCAGCACTTATTTACATCTATAATTCCACAAATTCTTCTAGTTGTTGGATTGTCCATTCTGACTTTATTCCTCTATCTCAAATATCAAGACAAGTACAACAATGATCTTAATTTTAAATTCTATTCTTTCAAGGTAAGACAACGGGATCTATTTTTAAACTATTTCAAATACGCTTTTTCTCAAGGGATACTCAATCCGAAGGTTTTCTAACGTATGTACAGCTTCAAAGCTTTTTAAGCGTACCTAATACGCCAGTTTTTACTTATCAGTATATAAATTATGGATAATCCACAACCAGTTCAAAATAATACCAGAGGTCAAAATATCTTTCTTCCAATTGCGATTCTTTTAGCTAGCATCATCCTAGGAGGATCACTTGTTGCTAGTGCTCTAATAAAAGATAAAAGTCCAAGTGAATTTGCTGCACCAGTTCAAGCTGCTAAGCAAGAAGAAGTAAAAGTTAAGAGTATACGACAAGTAACTCCCGAAGATCATATACGAGGTAATCCAAATGCAATAGTTAAAATTGTTGAATACTCAGATACTGAATGTCCTTTCTGTAAATCGTTTCATCCCACAATGAAGCAGGTATTTGAAGAATATGGAAAAACCAATCAAGTTGCATGGGTTTATCGACATTTTCCTTTAGATCAAATTCATCCTAAAGCTCGTAAGGAAGCAGAAGCAACTGAATGTGCAGCTGAGCTTGGTGGTAATGATGCATTTTGGAAATACATAGATCGTATTTATGAAATAACTCCAGCTAATAATCGTTTGGATTTGGCTGAACTTCCTAAGATTGCTAAGTTTGTCGGGCTTGATGTTAATAAGTTTAATCAATGTTTAGAAAGTGGTAAGTATGCACAAAGAGTAGAGAATGATTCAAAAGATGCTATTGCATCAGGTGCACGAGGAACACCATGGACAATTGTTGTTTCACCGAAAGGAACTTTATATCCAGTAAATGGTGCTCAACCTTATAATGCTGTTAAAACTCTTATTGAAACTGCCTTAAAGGATAAATAATTGTATGAAAGTTATACTGGAAGCTTTAAAGTCTGTTATGTACAGTCCCATCTATTTTCTGCTAACTCTTGTAATAAGCTTTCTAACTTTAATCTTTGTCATTCTTCTTCCAAACTTCGGACTAATCTCTCAGGTATTTGGAGATATGAGTATTCCTATAGATCTGAAGTTAAACTTAGTAAAAGGACTTCTCGGAGGTATTACAACTAATTTCTCAGTATTCTCAGCAGCATATACAGTAATTATCTCTCTCTTCTTTGGAATAAATATTACATTCGTTTTATTTCTTTTAAAAAAGAGAATATCCTTGAATCGTAAAGTATTTGCTACAGGCTTTGGTGGAACATTTGCAGGGGTTATAGGTATAGGTTGTGCTGCATGTGGAACATTTATCCTAAGTAGTATTCTGTCTGTAATTGGAGCTTCAGGTGCACTAGCATTATTACCATTAAATGGCGGTGAGTTTGGGTTAATAAGTATCGGTCTGTTAGTTGTATCCATCTATCTTATTAGTAAAACAATAGTACAACCTGCGGTATGCGAAATAAAATAATATGATGACTAAACTTCAAACGAACATTCTTTATACAGCATTAGCTCAGGCAATTGTTGCCATGCTTGGAAGTTTGTACTTCAGCGAAGTAATGAAGCTTCCACCCTGTATCCTATGTTGGTATCAAAGAATTGTTATGTATCCTTTGGTTGTAGTTCTGGCTGTTGGAATAATTAGAAGAAATAAAGATATAGCGCTTTATGTTTTACCTTTGTCCTTGGTAGGACTTGGTATATCGATTTACCATAATTTACTTTATTGGAAAATTATTCCTGAAAATCTTGCCCCTTGTGTCGCAGGTATATCTTGCACAACAAAATTCTTTGAATGGTTCGGGTTTATTACAATTCCATTTTTAGCATTAGTGGCATTTGTAGTTATAAATGCATGTATGGTTATATTCATTAAAAATAATAAATAACAGTATGAAACAAGAAACTAAAGTTGTATTGGGAATGATTGGAGTATGTCTAGTTATATTTATTGGAATTATCTTTCTTAGTGATAGAGGGACATCACCACAAAATTCCTTAAGTGATACTCAACCTATAGTAGATCAAACCGTATTAGTGAGAGAAGACAGTAAAAAAATAGAAGTAGCAGGTTCAAAAATCACACTGGTTGAGTTTGCTGATTTTGAATGTGAATCTTGTGGCGCGGCTCATCCCATACTAAAGAAAATTAAAGAAGAATATAAAGAAAAAATGACTTTCGTATTTAGAAATTTTCCACTTCATGGAAATTCAGTGCTTGCGGCAAAAGCAGCCGAAGCTGCTGGGGAACAAGGTAAGTTTTGGGAAATGCATGACAAATTGTTTGAAAATCAGAAACAATGGGGTGAGAAGCAAACTCCACAAACTGAACTTTTTAGAAAGTACGCCCAGGAATTGGGATTGAATATGACAAACTTTAATACTGTGATTGCAAGCACTAAGTATGAAGATAAGATTGCAAGAGACAAAAATGATGGTGTAAAAGCAGGGGTAACAGGAACGCCAACATTCTATCTGAATGGAAAAATAATTAAAGGAGTTCCAACTTATGCTCAGTTAAAGCAGTTAATAGACAGTGAATTAAATAAATAACATTATATGGATAATCAACAAGAAACACCAAAAGACATTACTAAAAATTCTCAAAATAAAGGTTGGCAATCATGGCTCACTTTAAAAACTGCTATACCTATTTGTATTTTATTAATAGTTCTTGCTGCACTCTACTATTTTAAGGGCGTATTCATTGCTGCAACTGTAAATGGTAGCCCAATCAGTAGAATGTCTGTTATTAAAGATCTCGAGAAACAAGGTGGAAAGCAAGCAGTTGATGCTCTTATCACTAAAAAGCTTATTGATAATGAAATAGATAAAAAAGGCATTACAGTATCACAAGAAGAAATGGACGAAGAAATTAAAAGTATTGAAAGTGGGCTTACTGCTCAGGGAACAACGCTTGACTTAGCTTTGCAACAGCAAGGTATAAGCCGAGAAAAATTAAATGAACAAATATCTTTTCAAAAGAAGCTAGAAAAGCTTTTAGCTGATAAAACAGTGGTTTCAGATCAAGAAGTTGATGCATATATAAAAGATAATAATGTGAAGCCTCAGGCTGGAGAAAAGATAGAAGATATTAAAGCTGAAATAAAGACGACACTTCAGCAGGAAAAATTTAACCAAGTAGCTCAGCAATGGATTGAACAGTTAAAGACAAATGCAAATATAAAATATTATGTTAACTACTAAACCTAAATAATTTTGATCAATTGCTTAAATGATTAAAAGATTTCTGGGACATATTGATTGGATACTGTTCTTAGCAATTCTACCTATACTTGGTGCAGGTCTAGTAACAATGAATTCATTTTCTACGGATAGTGGTTATTTTACACGCCAATCTGTCTGGATTGTAATATCGTGTATTGTATTTCTCATTTTTAGTAAGATTGATTTCAGCTTTCTAAAAAGAACAAGAGTAATTACTACTATCTTTTTTCTTTCGTGTTGCGTGCTCTTATCATTATTTGCTATAGGAACTGTGGCAAAAGGTGCTCAAAGTTGGTTTAGCGTAGGGTTATTCTCTATTCAACCTTCAGATCCAATGAAGATTGTTCTCATTCTATTGTTATCAAAATACTTTTCTCGTAGACATGTTGAAATACGTAATATAAGGCATATTTTAGTATCTGGGCTGTATTCACTAATTGTATTTTTGCTTATAGTAATTCAACCAGATTTTGGAGGAGCAATAATTATTTTCTTTATTTGGTTTGGAATGGTGCTTGTGTCAGGGATTTCTAAAAAGCATCTTTTAGCGGTCTTCCTTATGGGAGCCGTTGCGTTTGGAGGTTTATGGACATTCGTCTTTCAAGATTATCAAAAACAACGTATCATCTCATTTATTTCTCCTTTGGCTGATATTCGAGGTGCTGGTTATAATGCATATCAATCAACTATTGCTGTAGGTTCAGGACAAATGCTTGGAAAGGGAATCGGGTATGGTACACAATCAAAACTTAGTTTCTTGCCAGAGTATCAAACAGACTTTATTTTTGCAGCATTTGCTGAGGAATGGGGATTTATAGGAGTAATAATACTTTTCACACTATATGGAATTATAATGTGGCGAATCCTATTAAATGCCATGTATGGTAGTTCTAATTTCGAAGTATTATTTGCCCTAGGAATTGCAATTTTATTCATGATTCAGTTTACCGTTAATGTGGGCATGAACATTGGTCTTCTGCCTGTTACAGGAGTTACCATTCCATTTATGAGCTATGGAGGTTCACATCTTGTTACAGAATTTGCTGCTTTAGGAATATTAATGAGTATGCGTAAGTATCGTAGGGCTACGCATGTTGATACTATTAAGAATGAGTTTATAGGAATATAATAGGTATATCTACTATGTTTAAAGAAATAATAAAAAATAAGAAATTTATCTTCCTTTTATCTGCTTTGGTGTTGGTAATTCCATTTGAGATCCTGTCGTTTATGGATATATATCTTCCAGATGCAGTTGAAATTCCATTTTTTATTATTTTGATTGCAATTATAGGAAGGAAGGTTTTCTATAAAGGTGTAAAAAGCCTCCTTAAACTTAAGTTTTCTAGTATCAATTTATTGATGACTATAGCGGTTTTTGGTGCAGTCTATCTTCAACAATTTGCTGAAGCTGCAATTATTGTGATTCTTTTTTCATTAGGTGAAGCACTAGAGAACTTTGGAATTGATAAAAGTAAATCTGCTCTACAAGAATTAATAAATAAGAATCCTAAGTCAGTACAACTTAAAGGGAAGGAAGAAAAAACAGCTATTGAAGAGGTAAAGATTGGTGATGTATTTATAGTTAAGCATGGGGATCATATTGCTCTTGATGGAGAAATTATTTCAGGAGAATCATTATTAGACGAATCATCTATTACTGGTGAGCCATTACCAAAAAGTAAATTTATCGGTGATCTTGTTTATTCTGGAAGTGTAAATGGTGAAGGATATCTTGAAGTAAAGGTTACTAAAGAAGCTAAAGATACTACGCTTTCAAAGATCATTAAGCTCACCTATGAAGCAGCAGCTAAAAAATCAGAGTCACAGCAATTCATAGATAAATTCGCAAAGTACTACACCCCAGCGATTATGCTGATAGCCTTTTTGGTATTTTTTGTTCCTGTCGTATTGATGGGGCAAGACTTTACAAAATGGTTTACTGAAGCTCTCACACTTCTTATTATCTCTTGCCCTTGTGCTTTGGTCATTTCTACTCCCGTTGGAGTATTTTCCGCAATAGGCAATGCTACCAAGAAAGGTATTCTTATCAAAGGTGGAAAATTTCTTGAGGAAATGGGAAGGATTCAAGCGATTGCTTTTGATAAAACCCGAACACTTACAATAGGTGAACCTGTAGTATCAGATGTGATTGCACTTAAGGGTCACACACAAGAAGGCGTGTTGAGTTGTATAGCGGGTCTGGAAGCATTCTCAGAACATCCAGTATCTCGAAGCATTACCCAAAAGGCAAAAGAATTAGGATTGGATGCACATGCATTTAGTAACTTCAAAGCTGTAGCAGGAAAAGGAGTAAAAGGGACTTGTATGGTTTGTACAAATGCCGAGCATACCGTAGGAAATTTAAAATTTCTTACTGACGAAAAACATCCAATCAGCGATGAAGTTATAAATCATGTTCAATCGCTTGAATCTCAAGGCAAGACAGCAATAGTTGTAAGTGATGGTAATGATATTAGTGGTGTTATAGGAGTAACGGATGAAATTCGATCAGAATCAGCTGGAATAATTCAATCATTAAAACAATTAAATATCATTCCTGTGATTTTGACAGGTGATAATCTTTCTTCTGCTCAGTATGTTGCACAACAAGTCGGCATTGATGAAATCCATGCATCGTTACTTCCTGAAGAAAAAGTAAATGAACTTAAAAAACTTGAAGAGAAATATAAATCAGTAGCTATGGTGGGGGATGGAGTAAACGATGCTCCATCACTCGCTCAAGCTTCAGTGGGTATTGCTATGGGAGCTGTGGGATCAGATGTAGCTATTGAGAATGCTGATATTGCACTGATGAACGATAAACTTAGTTTGATTTCTTATATCATCGCTGTAAGTAGAAAAATGAATAGAATAATTAAATTTAATATTATTGCTGCAGTAGCTACAAAGGTTTTGTTTCTTGTTCTAGCTGTCACAGGACACAGCAATCTTGCCTTAGCAATATTCGCTGATGTTGGAGTGACTGTATTTGTAATATTAAATGCCTTAAGACTTTATAGCTATAAACCAGCTTAGTACTGCGCAACATAATCCTTTCCTCATGCAGTTGACATATACCCCCTAGGGGGTATTATTCATCTATGAATGTTAACAAAGCTAAAATCGTTCGACGTTTACAAATAATTGAGGGTCAGGCACGTGGACTAAGAGAGATGATCGAAAAGGGGAGCTACTGTATTGATGTTATTACCCAGAGTTCTGCAATTAAGCAGGGCCTTTCTAATGTAGAAGATATGCTTATGGAGCACCACCTCTCCCACTGTGTAGTAAAGCAAATTGAAGAAGGAAAACCAGCAAAGGCAGTAGAGGAAGTTCTTAAGGTCTATAAACTAAAACGAAAATAAAATATGCATCATCTTAAAAAATGGTCTAGCTATACAACTAACAAGAAAAGAACCCTTGTTTTGGCTCTCATTGCAAAGTTTGCAGTGTTCGGTTTAGTTATTGGTGGTTTAATGCTCATTCTAAGAAATTATGTCTCACCAATAGTTCTTGTAGGTATTGCCCATGTAATTATATTTGGTGCTGTTATATCTGTAGTCTTTGTACATACTCATAAAAAGGGTGGTCTTAATCATAGTAAATAAAAATTATGGAGCATATACACTCACAGCCTAAAATATATCGAGTGAAAGGAATGCATTGTGCTTCATGTGCTTCTATCATTGAAAAGACTTTCAAGAAAACTGAAGGTGTTAAATCTGCTGAGGTGAATTATGGTACTGAGACTGCAAAGATCGCCATTGATGATTTAAAGACTAATGCTCACGCCCTTTCCGAAAAGATTAAACCCCTTGGATATTCATTAGTTGTTGAAGATCATTCAAAGCACACTAAGCATGTAATGGCTGATGGATCAGTAATGAGTGGAGAAGACCATTCAATGCATACAGGTATCAACCAATCTAAGGAAGAAAAGCTTGCAGAAATTGCCGACATGAAGACTAAAGTACGTTCAGTAATACCTCTCGCTATTTTTAGTATCTTAGTTATGGCGTGGGATATCCTTGCTCAGTTCAATGTTATTCCAGCTATGTCTAATACTTTGTATGAATTCTTCCACCACCTTTTACCTATATTTGCTACATATACACTCTTTATAGTTGGGAAGCCATATCTTAAAGGAATGTATACATTTTTCCGATACGGTAAAGCAAATATGGATACACTTATTGGAATTGGTACATCAGTAGCATTTCTATATAGTTTTATTGTTACTGCATTTGAAGAAAGCCTAGCACCATTTATTGATGTTACACACACTTACTATGATGTAACAATTGTAGTTATTACTTTTATTGCTCTTGGAAAATATCTTGAGGCACGATCAAAACTTAAAACAGGAGATGCTATTGAGAAGCTTCTTAATTTACAAGCAAAGACTGCACTTGTAATTAGAGAAGGAAAGGAAAGTGAAATACCTGTTGATCAAGTTGTGCATGGTGATGTGATAGTAATAAAACCAGCTGGAAAAATTCCTGTAGACGGTGTACTAGTAGAAGGATCATCTTTTGTTGATGAAGCACTTGTTACGGGCGAGCCAATACCTGTTGAGAAAAAAGCAGGAGATATCGTTGTTGCTGGAACTATAAATACATCAGGAACATTCACGTTTAAAGCAACTAAAGTGGGATCAGAGACGCTTCTTGCAAACATTGTAAAAATGGTTCAGGAGGCACAAGGTAGTAAAGCTCCTATTCAAGCTCTAGCTGATAAAATATCAAGTGTTTTTGTACCTGTTGTTTTGGTACTATCTGTCATTACACTTGGGTTATGGCTTCTTGTCGGAACTCAGTATTTTGGATTTTCCCAAGCTCTTTCTTACGGTCTAGTTTCATTTGTGGGTATTCTTGTTATTGCATGTCCTTGTGCTCTTGGTCTTGCAACTCCAACTGCAATTATTGTCGGTGTTGGTAAAGGGGCACGAGAAGGAATACTCATAAAGGATGCTGAGACCTTAGAGAAATTCCATAAAGTAAATACTATTGTTTTAGATAAAACAGGTACTCTTACTAAAGGTAAGCCAGAACTTGTAGGCATTAAGAATAGTTCAACTCAAAGTGATAACGAGATTATTTCTATCCTTGCTACACTTGAAAATAAATCAGAGCACCCTATAGCTCATGCTGTGGCAGAATATGCACGAGCAAAAGATATTAAGTTATCTGAAGTTCAAGGGTTTGAAATGATTAAAGGAAAGGGTGTTAAGGGTACTATAAAGGGTACTGAGTACTATGCTGGAAACACAAAACTCATATCTGACTTAAAACTTATGTTTGATAGCAAACTGATTGAGGAGGAAACTACTCAGGGTAAAACTCCCGTCATTCTTGCTACTAAAAACAAAGTGTTGAGTGTAGTAATGGTTGCAGACGCTGTAAAACCTGAAGCTATTGAAGCTGTAAGAAATCTTCATAAACTTGGTATTAAGGTTGTGATGCTAACTGGTGATAATAAAAACACGGCTCAATTTATTGCTAAAGAAGTTGGTATTGATGAAGTAGTTGCAGAAGTTTCACCTGAAGATAAACTCAAGAAAATAATTGATCTTCAAAAAGAAGGTCAGATAGTGGCTATGGCTGGTGATGGAGTAAATGATGCCCCAGCACTAGCTCAGGCTAATGTTGGTATTGCTATGGGAACAGGAACTGATGTTGCTATTGAGACTGCTGGTATTACACTTCTCCACGGTGATATTTCAAAACTTGTAAAAGCAATAAAATTATCTCGCTTAACTATGCGTGGTATACGACAAAATCTTTTCTGGGCATTTATCTATAACATTATTGGAATACCACTTGCAGCAGGATTATTCTTTCCTATTTTCGGCTGGTTACTGTCCCCAGTATTTGCAGGGCTAGCTATGGCATTTTCAAGTGTATCAGTAGTGTTCAATTCATTACGATTAAAAGCTAAACAACTATAACAATATGAGTACTTACACATTTCATGTAAACGGTATGCACTGTAAGGCTTGTATAGCTCTTACAGAAAGTGAACTTCATGATCTTCCTGAAGTAAAAAAGGCAAAGTCTTCTCTTAGTACACATAGTGTTGAAGTAGAGGGAGATTTTGGCGATAAGAGCCAAGAAGAAATTGCTTCACAGCTAAGTGGTGTTCTACAAAAACATGGATATACCGTTACTGTTGAGAAACAGAAAAAAGCCGTTAATTGGAAAGAGTTCAATATAGCAATTCCAATAGCTGGAGCATTTATTGCTTTGTTTATCATTCTTCAGAAACTAGGCATAGTAAATCTCGTGAATACTTCAGAGGTTGGATATGGGACAGCCTTTGTAATAGGTCTCATTGCCTCAGTTTCGACCTGTATGGCAGTTGTTGGTGGCTTGGTACTCTCTATGTCGGCTAACTTTGCTAAAGAGGGAGATAAGGTTCGTCCTCAAGTGATTTTCCATGCAGGAAGATTGGTGTCATTCTTTATCTTAGGAGGAGTAATTGGAGCAATTGGATCAGCTTTTCAACTGGGAATTACGGGAACATTTATACTTGGGATTCTGGTTGGAATAATAATGTTAATATTAGGAATCAATCTGCTAGATGTATTTCCTTGGGCAAAGAAACTACAACCAACCCTTCCTGCTTTTTTCTCAAGCCATGTTCAGGGTCTTAAAAAGATAAATCATACACTTACGCCTCTTCTTATTGGTATCGTCACATTCTTTTTGCCTTGTGGCTTTACTCAGTCAATGCAGATTTATACTCTCACTACGGGTAGTTTCTGGGCAGGAGCAATGACGATGGGAGCATTTGCACTTGGAACACTACCTGTACTGGCATTATTAAGTTTTAGTACTTCAAACATCCACAAGAAGGCACAATCTGGTGTATTTTTTAAAACAGCAGGCTTAGTAGTTCTATTCTTTGCCGTCTTTAACATATACAACAGTTTAGTAGCCGTAGGATTATTACCAGCATTATTTAGCTTCTAAAAACATGAAATCAACAATAATATCAATTTTAATTGCAATAGTATTAATAGGAGGTGCTGTATTTTTAGTTAAAGGTAAAAATGATGCAAATCCAGGAGAAGTTAAAAATAACGTAACTGTTGTAGATGGAAAACAGATTATTGAGATAGATGTGAAAGGAGGATATAGTCCGAAAGTAACAACTGCTAAAGCAGATATGCCAACTGTAATAAAAATGAAAACCTCTGGAACATTTGATTGTTCGTCAGCCCTTACAATTCCAAGCATTAGTTATCAAAAGAATCTTCCTCAATCTGGTGTAACCGATATTGAAGTACCAGCTCAGAAAGTAGGAACTAATCTACAAGGTATTTGTTCTATGGGAATGTATAACTTTTCTGTAAATTTTATTTAGTCTGTGAAAGATGCACTGACAAATATACTTATTCACTATCCATTACTTGCACCTTTTGTGTTTATTGCTGTGCGAGCATTTGCAATTATATTTCCTCCTATACCTGGCATTGTGATCGATTTAATTGGTATCGCAACGTTTCCTTGGTTTTTAGGATTTATTTATGGAGAAATTGGAGTTGTATTAGGAGCAATGATTGCCTTCTGGATTGCTCGATATTTGCGGAAGCCACTACTCAAAAGATTTGTGTCCTTAGAGAAATTGGAAATATGGGAAAAGAAGCTTTCTGGTGAACAGGAATTTTGGGTTCTTGTAGGATTACGATTATTCTTTAATCCTTTATTTGATTATGTTAGTTATGCTGCTGGTTTAACTAAGATTAGTACAGGTAAGTACCTTCTTACTACTGTTTTAGGAACATTTCCTACAATGTTTGTTATATATTATTTCGGAGGTTTATCGATAAGTAAGGGTATATACTTTGGTGGCGGTATCATAATCATATTTTTCTTGCTTCGAATGATTTATAAATTGAATTTAAATCTAAAAAGAAGTAAATTAGAATGAATATGAACGCGAAAAATGACTTAGATACTTGTTTGCTCTTTATTCTCGAAAAACTTGAGAGTGAATATGAAATTGCGAAACGACAAAGACCTCAAGTAAGTAGAGTATATAATACTTATAATCCACAATGCGAAGCAAAAGTACCCGAGGCACGTTGGAGAGAATGGTCGAGGGAATTAAATATTGACTATACTCATTTCGAGTCTATTCTAAAAATACTTAAAAACGAGGGACTGTTATTAAAGTTCGAATTTATTGCTGAATATGAGTAGTCTCTTTATATCGTTCCCAGATGATTTTAATAATCGATATATAGAATATCGAGAGAAATTTAATGTAGGTAAAATTCCAGAACCATTTTTAATGAATTTATTTGCAAATGAACGTGAGAATCTACTTTTAATAAATGATGAGGATGAATATCAACATGAAATAGATAAATGGAAGCCGCTTAAAATTTTGGTAGATGCTATATACAAGCAATTATCACCCTTTATGGAAAAGAACCAAAGCGTGAAAATCGTTCTCAGTGATGATTTATCAGAAAATATAGTGATTTCTGTGCTAATGATGCTTATTTATGAGCGAGTATGTAGATGGAAGTTCGGAAGTGCAGGAATAACCTCAAATGTACCTGTTACCAAGTTTCTAAGTAATGAGGGGATTATAGTGCCAAGTTATCAAAAGTTTCGTGACTTCAGAAATGAAGTTCATAACTTTTATAATTTTATAGAAGAAAATAGAGATTCCAAATTCTCAAAATTTCAGCCAATCAAAGCTAGTGCAATACCTCCAGATAAAATGAAGCATCAAACAGCTGCTCTTAAGAGTGTCCTTGATGATGGACTCAAGGAAGAAGCTTTAACGGATCGAATTTTAACAAGGCTAAATAATATGGACGGACAGGTAAATGAGCTACCAAATATTGAATTCAATCCCACCACTGGTATTGGCTGTGTTAATAGTATTAGAGATTTTAGGTTTAAAGATGGATCTCCTGAGCATATGATTTTTACTCAATTGTATTCACGATTAACGAAAAAGCTATCCCGTCAAGATGTATTAATAGCAGGTAGCTTTTACGAAGACTATGATAAGCCTGATCCATCAAAAAAGACTTTGGAAACAACTTTTATTAATGATCGAGCAAAAAGCATTAGAGAAAAGACAGGGTTAAATACACAGCAACTAGTTATGAATGCGGGTAATCTAACATTGTTAGCTAAAAAATCCGACAAATCGACCCCAAAGAGACCCCAAAAGTAACCAGATAGGCTCTAAATTAGGTTTTCATTTAAGGATATGCTTTGTGCATAGCCTTTTTAGTATGGCTTAATCTTGAACGCTCCAGTAAGCCCATTGCTTACTTAGCAGGTCGCCTTTTGGCGTTCAAGAACCTGTTAAGTAAAGAGTGGGCTTAATTTATGGCTAAGTACAATACGCATCATATTAAATCAAGAAAAAGTTATTCCATGAAAGAGGTAAGTACTCTTTTAACCATCGATATAAAAACGTGTTCGAGGTGGATTAATGAGGAGGGATTAGAAGTTCTTGAGAAGAACATGTATCCAATATTAATTATGGGTAGCTCATTAAAAACTTTCTTGTTACTCAAGCGTGCTGTTAAAAAGGTGAGCTTAAAAGATGATGAGTTTTACTGCTGTAAATGCAAGAAAGCTGTAAGGCCAAAACGAGGGAGTAAAAGTGTGCAGAAGACAGGAAAGTATATTGGAAAAGAAAATAAGGAACAATTGGTCGAAATAGGTATTTGTGAAATATGTGGGACAAAAATAAATAAATTTTTAAGGGTATGCCAGAAGGACTAATTGATTACCTGATGTGTCCCGTAAATGTCCTAAGGAAGTAGCCTAATAAATTTAATAAAATAGTATATGTCATCAACAATCTACAAAAATGAAATAATAAAGAGAAAGTTCTATGAATACCTCTTAAATTCAAAAGGGTTTTCAACATTAACGGTCCAGTGCTATGAGGATGCTATTTATCTTTGGGAAGACTATACAGGTAAGGCAGACTTTGCCAACTTCACTAAGACAAAAGCAGAGGATTTTAAAGTTTGGTTAAAGAATAAGAAGAAGATGAGATCAGAAGAAAAAGTAAGTCTTTCCTATTGCTATGACAACCTCAGACATTTAAAGACTTTCTTTGATTGGCTCTCAAAGCAATCGGGATATAGATCAAAAATCAACCAGATTGATTATGAGTATCTGAACCTATCTAAGCAAGAGGCTAGAATTGCTACTCAGCCAAAACATAAGCAATGTCCAAATCATGAAGAAGTAAAAGCTGTAATAGAAAATATTAAAGGGAAAACTGAAGTTGAGATGAGAGATAAAGCACTAATATCACTTACTCTCCTTACTGGGGCAAGGATTTCTGCTATTTCCTCATTGCCAATGCAGAGCTTTGATAGGGTGAAATTAACTATTGATCAAGATCCAAGACTAGGAGTAAAGACAAAGTTCTCTAAAAGAATCATCACAACATTAATACCGTTTGGTTACAAAGAGTCATTAGACTATTTTGTGACATGGTTTGATTATCTAGAAAAGCAAAAAAAATTTAGTGCTAATGATCCAATCTTTCCTGCGACTAAAGTTGAAAATGGAAAAGAAAATCTAGGATATTTTAGTACCAATGAAGTAGCACCTATATATTGGAATGGATCTGCTTCAGCAAGGAAGGTCTTTGAAAAGAGATTCAATCAAGCGAATGTTACCTATTACCATCCCCATACCTTTAGACATCTTTTAGTAAAGACCATATCAAAACTTCCATTAACTGAGGAGCAAAAGAAAGCAATAAGTCAAAATCTTGGACATGAGGACGTAGGTACAACTTTTGGTTCATATGGTTATGGAAAGATTTCTGAAGATCGACAGGTGGAGATCATTGCTGAAATTGATTTTGATGGAAAGAAGCAGGAGGTCAAATATGTTTTAGGTACTGATGATATTAAAGAGTTAATGCGTGAAATGAGAGATAGTAACTAAGAATGACGTACCAAGTTTCAAAAAGAATAAGTAAGTCTATTACTAGTAGCCATACTGGTATAAAAGGGAAGGATACTAAGCCTACCCCTGAATATTTCTATACAGAAAATGATAGTAAAGAGGTACAGTCAAAGTTAGATATGGCGTTTAATATTCTTTTTGATGCCGTTCTAAAAGGTGGAGCATAACTAAATTGACAACTATGGACATTTAAGAATATACTTACTACATGGAATTTCTAACAAAACAGGAAGTTGCAACATTATTGAGAGTTCACGAAAGGACTGTGGCTCGCTGGATCGATAGTGGTCAATTAAAGGGATACAAGTTGGGCAAAGGTAAAACTGCTCTTTTACGTATTCCTAAAAAGGAGATCGAAAAGTTCTTAGAAAAAAATAAAGCTTAATATGATAGAAGATACTAACAAAAATATTAAATTGATTGCTGTGTATGGCAGAGTATCAACTTCTAATCAAGAGAATGAAGGTACTATAGAGACACAGCTTTCTGCTGTAAATCAATTTGCTAAGAATAATGGCTATACAATTGTTCAACAATATATAGATAACGGGTGGAGTGGTGATTCATTGGCACGACCTGAATTAGATAAATTGCGAGAAGATGCAAAAAGTAAAATATGGGATGCTGTATTAATATACGATCCTGATCGGTTAGCTCGAAGATATTCATATCAAGAGCTTGTGATGGATGAACTTAAAGAAAAAGGTATACCTGTTTTATTTGTAACAGTACCTCAAGCAAAAAATGATGAAGATAGAATCATGTATGGAATGCGTGGCTTATTTTCTCAGTACGAGAGAATGAAAATAGCTGAACGCTTTAGATTGGGTAAAGTCCGAAAAGCAAAGAATAATCATGTTATTGCTAGTGAAGCCCCATATGGTTACACATTTGTAAAAAGGAATGGTAAGCCTGGTGATACTGGATTTTATCAAGGATATTATGAAATCAATGAAAGAGAGGCTCAAATAGTAAATTGCATGTTTTCATGGGTAGGTGATGAAGGCTTAACCCTACGAGGGGTTGTGCAAAGGCTTCAGAAATTATGTATTCCTCCACGCAAGAGTAAAAGAGGGGTTTGGAGTACAAGTACATTAAGTACCCTGTTTAGAAATAAAACATATATTGGAGAGGCTCATTATGGTGCTTCGTATGCAATCGTCCCTCTAAATCCGTTAAAGAAAGATGGTTACAGAAAAATAAAGAAGACCAGTAGAAAAAGTAAACCTGAAAATGAATGGATTAAAATCACAACTCCTAAGATTGTTGAAGAAGAACTATTCAATAGAGTAGGATTGAGACTTAGAAGCAATTTTGAGGCTTCTGTAAGGAATACAAAGAATGAGTATTTGCTATCACATAGAATATGGTGTCCTTGTGGTTGTAGACGAGCTGGAGAGGGTCCACAAAAAGGTAAGCATCTATATTACAGATGCACCAGTCGCGTAAAGAGCTTTCCATTGGCTTCTACATGCCCTGAGAAAGGTCTAAATGCAAGAGTTGTAGATCAGGTGGTATGGGATAAGATATCTAATCTTATGAGTTCTCCAGACTTAATTAAAAAACAAGTAGAAAGGTGGCTTACTGATAAAAATAAAGGAAGTAAAGTTTCAACTGTTAATGTAGATGATATTACAAAAGAAGTTTCAAAGTTAAAAGATCAAGAGGATCGATATGCCAAAGCTTATGGGGCTGGAGTAATTACAATAGATCAATTAAAAGACTATACTCAACCAATCAAAGATAAAATTATTGCTCTAAATAATCAGCTTACACAAGCTCAGTCAGAGATCCAAAGTACATCTACAGGAGAATTACCTAGACCTGATAAAATAAATGAATTTGCCAATAAAGCAGTTGAAGCCCTTAAAAACTTGAAATTTAGTCAAAAACAGGAGATAGTAAAGAACATTATAGATAAAGTTGTCGGTACAAGAGAATCATTAATCATCAGTGGATACATTCCAATAACATCAAATATCAATGTCTTCACTATCCATCGGCATCGTCGGTCTTCCAAACGTAGGTAAATCAACACTTTTCAACGCTCTTACAAAAAAGAGTGTGCTTGCTGCAAATTATCCGTTTGCGACTATTGATCCATCTGTAGGAGTGGTGAGTGTTCCTGATAATAGACTTTATAAGCTTGCTGATTTTTCTAAAACTCAAAAAACTATTCCAGCTGCAGTAGAATTCGTAGATATTGCAGGACTTGTAAAAGGAGCTTCAGAAGGTGAAGGATTGGGAAACCAGTTTTTAACTAATATTCGAGAGACAGATGCAATTGCACAAGTTGTGCGAATTTTTGAAGATGAAAATATTATCCACGTTGCAGGAAAAGTGCATCCTTTAAGTGATATTGAAACTATAAATCTCGAATTGGCCCTTGCAGATCTTCAGACTGTAACTAAACGACTTCAGAATATTGGCCGAGATGTAAAGCGTGGTGATAAAGCAGCTGTGCTTGAAGAAGCTGTACTCAAGAAAATTGAGCCAGTATTAAAAGAAGGAAAGCTTGCTGGATCCCTTTCATTTGATGAAAAAGAACGTGAAGTATTCAAGACTTTGCACCTTCTTACAATGAAGCCTATTTTGTATGTGCTCAATAAAAAAGCTGGATCAACAAATCTTGATGAGACCAATGATGAGCGATACCAACAGCTCATGGCTTATTTTAAGGAAACTAATTCTAATTTTGTTGTAGTAGACGCTCGGATTGAAGAAGATCTAAAAGAAATGGAGGGGGAAGAAAAAGAAATGTTCCGAAAAGAATTGGGAAGTGTAAAGGATGGAATTAATGATTTGATTACTGAAGGCTATAAAATGCTTGGTTTGATTACCTATTTCACTACTGGTGAGAAAGAAACTCGAGCATGGACAATTCAGAAAGGTTGGACTGCGCCACTAGCTGGGACTGCAATTCATACTGATTTTAAAGATAAATTTGTGCGTGCTGAAGTAATTGAGTGGAATAAACTTATTGAATCAGGTTCATTTGCTGTTGCAAAAGAAAAGGGATTGCTTCGAACTGAAGGAAAGGAATACATTGTGAAAGATGGAGATGTAATGGAGTTCAAGATATAATATATCTATGAAAAAAATGTCGTTGTTGATTGCTGTTGTTGCAATTATGATTATCGTGGGTATTATTGCTGCGTTTAAAAATACTAATACTACTCAAATGTCTGATAATAATAGTGGTAGTCAGTCTGAATCTCGACCAATGGGTAAGATTGTTGCTCCACAAGAAATGAAAGCTAGTTCTGGTGATACAGAATTTGTTGCTGCAAACAGTCTTGAAAAGCCATCTGAAGTAGTAGCAATGAAGGGAACTACTGTTTTGTGGAAAAATGAAGTAGCGACTCCAACAATTGATCCAAATCTTGAAAAAGATGTTCAACTTTTAGATTTTTTTGTTACAAAAATGAGAATAGATGATTTCAAATCACAACCGGCTTTGTATGTAACTATTGGAACTGGGGTAAATACAAAGCTCTATGTTTTGAATCCTGAAGATGGAAAAGTATTAAATATTGTAATTGTTAGCCCTCCTCCTGCTCAATAAGCTCAACGGCTCGGTCTTTGCTAGTGCAATAAAAACGTGATATAGTTTGCTCATTAATAACTAGTGATTTCGCTATGGAAATACTTCACAAAGTACGAATGACTCCCAAGGATTTTTTCCTTCACCTCGGAGCAATGGTTGCCCTCTATATTACTGTGCCAACCTTACTTGTACTTTTGTTTAGTATCATTGATAGTGCATTTCCGATAGTTCGGGATTATTATTCCAACTACACTCCAAATATTAGTTTCCCAGTAGCGACACTCATTGTTGTTTTTCCTATCTTTCTATTGCTCTCATGGCTTTTACAAAAAAGTTATGCAGAAGATTCTCACAAAAAGAATCTAATCATGCGAAAATGGCTTTTGTATATAACTCTTTTTGTATCTGGAATTGTCATTGCTGGAGATTTAGTAACAGTAATTTATTATTTCCTTGATGGTCAACTCATAACAAATGCATTTATACTAAAAGTAATCGCTGTATTTGTAGTAGCCACAGCAGTGTTTGTGTACTATATATTCTTGTTACTCAACAAAGTAACTTCTTCTCACAACAAAATAGCTGCAGTTATTGCAAGTCTAGCCATTTTAGCTGTAATAGCTGTTGGATTTAGTGTTGTTGGCTCTCCTCGAACTCAACGACTCAATAGATATGATGAAATGAAGGTAACAGATCTACAAGGGATTCAGTATCAGATTATTAATTACTGGCAGCAGAAAGGTAAATTGCCTGAAGCTCTCTCTGATCTCAATGATCCATTAAGTAGCTTTATGGTTCCTAATGATCTAGAAACAGGTGCTGCATACGATTATGAAAAAGTAACTGCAACAACGTTCAAATTGTGTGCAGAATTTAATAAAAATAATATTGGCAAGCAACCAGGAATTTCAAATTCATCTGCAATGCTTGGACGAGAAAATCTAGAGCTGTGGCAACACACAGGTGGACAGTATTGTTTTGAAAGAACAATTGATCCAGAACGTTATCCAATGTTGAATAAAACACAACAAAAAGCACCTCCAATATTAGAATAATTTACTACTGTGGCTGAATACAATCATAAAGATATAGAAAAAAAGTGGCAGGATTCATGGGATACATCTGGAATTTATAATGCACAAGATTCATCAGATAAACCAAAGTTTTACGGTCTTATAGAATTCCCATTTCCATCAGGAGCAGGAATGCATGTGGGACATCTTCGCAGTAACACCGCAATCGATATTGTTGCACGTAAACGCCGTATGGAAGGCTACAACGTGCTTTACCCAATAGGTTGGGATGCTTTTGGTCTACCTACTGAGAACTATGCGATTAAAACAGGTAAATCTCCCGCACTCGTAACTAAAGAAAATACTGACAATTTTCGCAAGCAACTAAAGTCTGCTGGTTTTTCATTTGACTGGTCTCGAGAAATTAATACTACTGATCCTGCCTATTACAAATGGACCCAGTGGATATTTTTACAGATGGAAAAGAATGGTTTGGCGTACAAGAAAAAGATGGTTATCAATTGGTGCCCTAAAGATAAGATTGGTCTTGCAAATGAAGAAGTTGTTGATGGGACATGTGAACGGTGTGGAACTGTTGTAGAAAAGCGAGAAAAAGAACAGTGGATGCTTGCTATTACTAAATATGCAGACAGGCTGGATAAAGATTTAGATCTTGTTGACTATCAAGAGAAAATTAAAATTCAGCAGAGAAATTGGATAGGGAAAAGTCAGGGTGTGAATTTTAAGTGCACCATTAAGGATTTGAACATAGCTGTTGAAATGTACAACTCAGTACCTCAAACATTTCGTGCGGAAACATATACAGTTATTGCACCCGATCATCATCTCGTTCCAAAGTTGGTTGCTGGGACTGAATACGAGAAAGATGTTTTAGCATTTGCTGAAAAAATAAAGCAAAAGAAAGCTGCAAATAAATTTGATGTCGAAAATGACATGGAGGGAATCTTTACGGGTAGATACATAGAAAATTTTGCTGGTTCAGGTAGAGATTTGCCAATATGGATTGCATCATATGTTCTCTCAGATTACGGAACAGGTATCGTAAACGCTAGTGCCCACGATACTCGTGACTATGCTTTTGCTAAGAAATACAATATTCCATTACATGAAGTTCTTATTCCACGACTTATAGATGCAACAAATCCACATGTTCCGGGAAAAGAAGTGGTATTTCGAGATGCAGTTATTGCTGTAGTTAAAAATCCAAAGACAGATAAATATCTATGTTTGAAATGGAAAAAACAACCATGGACAACCTTTGTGATGGGAGGAATGGAATCAGGCGAAGACGCTGTAACTAGTGCCCTTCGAGAAATTCAAGAAGAAACAGGTTATAAAAATGTAAAATTCATAAAGAATTTAGGTATGGCACAGTCAGAATTTTACGCTGCCCATAAAGGCGTAAATCGAGTTGCTCATACTCGCAATCTTTTATTTGAACTTATTGATGAAGAACAGGATGCTATTGCTGCAGAAGAATCTGATACGCATGAACTTGTTTGGAAAACTATGGATGAGATTATGAGTACAAATATGACTCATAGTGAAATGCCACTTATTTTAGATGGAATCAAAGGTATAGAAAAACCAATTGTTAAAACAGGTATTCTTTTAGAACCTGCAGAGTTTAAAGGACGAGAATGGAGTGACGTTCGAGAAGATGTAATTTCTTATCTAGAACAGAAAGGATATGCAGAGCGAAAAGTAAATTACAAGCTCCGTGACTGGGTATTTTCACGTCAGCGATATTGGGGTGAACCAATCCCAATGATTCATTGTGCGGCATGCGAATTAAAAACAGGAAAAGCCTGGATTCCCGTTCCAGAAAAAGATTTACCGGTAAAACTTCCTGATGTAGAAAAGTATGAACCGACAGATAGCGGTGAGTCACCATTGGCTGCTATCTCAGAGTGGGTAAATACTACATGTCCAGAGTGTGGTGGTCCCGCTACTCGAGAAACAGATACTATGCCAAATTGGGCAGGTTCAAGCTGGTACTATCTACGGTATGTAGATCCAAAGAATAGCGATTCTTTTGTATCTTCTGACGCAATTACATATTGGTCAAATGAAAAGGGAACTGTTGATTGGTACAACGGAGGAATGGAACATACGACCCTTCACTTATTGTATTCTCGCTTCTGGCATAAGTTTTTATTTGACCAGGGATTAGTACCTACAAGTGAACCGTATGCTAAACGTACCTCTCACGGCCTCATTTTGGCTGCTGATGGTGCTAAATTCTCAAAGTCGTCTGGTAATGGCGTGGATCCAGATGTCATCATTGATTTGGTTGGTGCAGATGCTTTACGTTTGTATGAAATGTTTATGGGACCTTTCGAACAAGCTGTGTCATGGAGTAATGACGGAGTTGTTGGTCCTCGACGATTTATTGAACGAGTATGGAAAATGCGAGATAAAGTAGTACCAAAATTACCGTATGTTGCATCACTTGAAAGTACCATCCATAAGACCATGAAGAAGGTGAGTGAAGACATAGAAAAAATGCAATTTAATACTGCTGTTTCTTCTCTTATGATCTTACTTAACGAAATGGATAAACAGGAACAATTGGCCCAGAGTTATTACTCACACTTACTTACAATGCTTGCTCCGTTTGTACCCCATGTTACAGAAGAATTATGGCAGTCATTGGGTCATACCACATCAATACACCTAGAGAAGTGGCCGAAATATAAACAAGAAAAGATAATCGAAGATGCATTAAAAATAGCAGTTCAAGTGAATGGAAAAGTACGAGCAGAAATGGAAATTGCACCTGATACGAGTCAGTCAGAAATAGAGCAAAAAGCCCAGGAATTAGCCGAAATAAGGAAGTGGACCGACGGAAAAGAGCTAAAGAGAGTAGTGTATGTAAAGGGTAAGATAGTAAATATCGTTGTGGCGTAAGGATTTCTAGGCGCCCCTTGACTTATTTACACAATAATGATAAATAATAGACACAGGTTTAACTCAAAGTCAAAAACAACAATTAATAACATATATGCCTGCAATCACATTCAAGCCAAAGCAAGTAACTAAGCATCTTCTAAGTGTTCTCCCTGAACGCGCACGAGACGTTATGATGTCTCGCTATGGGCTTGGAAAGGATCCAGAGCGTATGACCCTCGAAGCTATTGGTAAAAAGTACAATATTACACGAGAACGTGTTCGACAGATCGAAAATCACGCTATTGCAACTATTCGAAAATCAAAGGAATACCAGAAAGAGAAAAAAGCCTTTGAAGAATTGGAAGTAGTTATTCACGATTTGGGCGGACTTATCACAGAAGACGATCTTTTGAACCACATTACAAAAGATAAGACTACTCACAATCATCTCAATATTCTTTTAATTTTAGGTGAATCATTTAAGAAGCGAAAAGAAGACGAGCACTTTAATCACCGATGGTTTATCGATGAAGAGCTTTCAGACAAAGTTCATGGTTCACTCCACAAGCTTTTTGAAAACCTTTCAGATACCGATCTTATTTCAGAAGGAGACATTATTAGTACATTTGCAGATCATCTTAAAGAAGTCGCTGACGAATATAAGCAAGAAGAAATCCTTAAGCGATGGCTTGCCCTCTCAAAGGCTATTTCCCGCAATCCACTTGGAGAATGGGGTAAAGCATCAAGTTCTAATGTAAATGCTAAGGGAATGCGAGATTACGCCTTCCTGGTTATCCGAAAGCACGGATCACCAATTCACTTTACTGAAGTTGCAAAGCAAATTGAAAAGCTTTTCAAGAAAAAGGCTCATGTTGCAACAACTCACAACGAACTTATTAAAGATCCACGATTTGTTCTAGTTGGACGAGGATTGTATGCTCTCTCAGAATGGGGATATATTTCAGGAGTAGTAAAAGACGTTATTAAGAAAGTTATCGAACAAAACGGACCACTACCAAAAGATAAAATCATCGACAAAGTTTTGAAAGAACGATACGTGAAAGAGAACACCATTATGGTAAATCTCCAAAACCCAAAGTTCTTCAAGAAAGATAAAGAAGGACGATACTCTCTCTCATAATTTTAAAAAGCTAAACTTAGTTTATCAACAAACAGCAGACCTAGGTCTGCTGTTTTGTTTTGCTGAGTTTTGATACAATAGATACCATAGTATGTTGCGAGATCTTATTATCGGATGGTATGGCGAAACAACCTATGAAGTGTTGCGCGTTATTGGCTATCTCTATCCACTTTGGTTTCCTCCACTTTTAGCTTGGATGTTTTGGGAAGTGTGGCTTCGTTATATTCGTTACTTATTTTTTGCGAATACAAAATATGTACTGCTCGAAATTCGTTTACCAAAAGAAATTACAAAGTCTCCAGTAGCGATGGAGCTAGTAATTCAAGGTTTATACCAAACAGGAGGTGAAAGTAACTTTTTTGCTAAATATTGGGAAGGTAAAGTTCGTGCATGGTTTTCTCTCGAACTCGTGTCTATAGGTGGAGAAGTTCATTTTTATATTTGGACTCGAGCAAATATGAGAAATATTGTAGAAGCACAAGTGTATGCTCAATATGCAGAAGTTGAAATCCGTGAAGTAGAGGATTATACACGACCAGTTGCATATGACCCAGAAAAGAATGAAATTTGGTCTTGTGAATATACACTTACCAATCCAGATCCACTCCCAATTAAGACATATATTGATTATGGATTGGACAGAGATCCTAAAGAAGAGCATGAGAACAACCCATTATCAACAGTTGTTGAAACGTTGAGTTCTATCAAGCCTACAGAAAATATTTGGGTGCAGTTTGTTATTCGAGCTCATAAAAAAGAAAAAAGAGGAGGCTTTTTGTCTAAGGCACAAGACTGGAGTGGTGAAGTCGACTCACTTCGAAAAAGATTTTTTACCAGTGTAAAGGATGAAGGAAGAACCACTCTTACTGATGAAGAAAAGAAGCTTGTGGATGCATTACACCGAAGTGTTCAAAAATATGCATTTGATACAGGTATTCGTGCACTCTATATTGCAAATAAAGGTGCATATGACAACACAACAGTAACAAGCATACGAGGATTGTTGCGACCATTTAGTACTGGATATGCAGGTAAGCTCGAAGAAGTAGAATTAGGTAAAGTGCAACGACATTATTCTGCATTCAATAGTTTTAAACCAAATGGAGCACCTGATTTTGATTACCCATGGGAAGATTACAAAGATATTCGAGCAAATTACATTCGTAGAAATGCACTTGACGCATACAAGCGAAGAATGTATTTTTATGCTCCATACGAGATGAAAAGCATGGTGTTAACAACAGAAGAGCTTGCTACCATGTTTCACTTCCCAGGAGCTACAGTTGCATCACCAGGCTTAGACCGTATACAATCTAAACGTGCTCAAGCTCCAACAAATCTTCCTACATAATTTATATGAAATTTTACAGGTTTAAAAAAAGATGGATACTATCTGCTCTGGCGGTACTTACGGGAGCCATAGTTGTGCTCTCGTTTTATGTGTTTTATTTTCGTGCACCATCAGCATTTCCGGATTCAACAGTTGTAGCTGTATCTGATGGAAAAAGCTTATCTAGTATTGCCAGCGATTTAAAAAATCAGAATGTAATTCGATCTCCTTTTTGGTTTGTGAATTTTGTACTTTTCCTAAAGCATGAACGACGAGTAGTGGCGGGAGAATATTATTTTGACTACCCTGTAAACGTATATGAAGTTGCCCGAAAACTAACGAAAGGAGATTTTAATGTAGCCCAGCTTAAGACTACAATTCCTGAAGGATCAACTGCATTTGAAATTTCAAATATCATTAAAAAGAATTACCCTGATTTTGACACTCAAAAGTTCCTGACTCTTGCTCAAGGTAAAGAAGGATTCTTGTTTCCAGATACTTATAAATTTGGAGCAGATGTACAGCCTGAAAAAGTTATTTCTATACTAACATCAACATTTGATAAAAAAATTCAACAACAAGATATTGCTGATGCAATTACTGCATCGGGAAGATCAGTAAGTGATGTAATAATCATGGCTTCTATTTTGGAAGGTGAAGCGAGACAAACACGCACACGCCAAATTGTAGCTGGAATTCTTTGGGAACGAATTCGGCTGGGAATTCCACTTCAGGTAGACACTGCATTTCGTTATGTAAATGGTAAGACAACAAAAGATTTAACGTTGGCTGATCTTAAAATAGATTCTCCGTATAATACGTATTTATACAAGGGACTGACTCCAACTGCAATTTCAAACCCAGGGCTAGATTCTATTTTATCTGCAGTTACTCCTATACAAACAGAGTATTTGTATTTCTTAACCGATGATGATGGAAATATGCATTATGCAGAAACTCTAGAAGAACACGCACGAAATAAGAATAAATACTTAGCAAATTAATGTATGAAAAAAGTATACTTAATAATCTTTTTAGTAATTATTGTTGGACTAATTGGTTCAATAGTTACCTATAAAAAAGCTCCAGAAATTATTAATCCGCCTGAAGTCGTAAAAGTGGATCAGATGATTCAGCATACAGTAACTCGAGCAAATGGTAGCTCTATAGTTCTTACTGCTCCTGAATCATACTCAATAAATGTTGCTGCTGAGGGATTGGGACGAGCTCGTTTTATGGCATGGAGCCCAGATGGCAAGCTTTTTGTAACAGACATGCATGATCTTTCAGATAATTCTTTGGGAAAGATTAATATCTTAAGTGGATTTGATCGAACAACAAATACATTTGCATCAACGACTGTATATGCAAGTAAATTACGAAATCCAAATAGTGTAGCTTTTTATGAGGATAATGAAGGAAAAAACTGGATCTATATTGCCCTTACTGACAGATTAATACGTTATCCATACTCTGCAGGTGATATTGCTCCTCAAGGAAAACCTCAAATCATTGCTCGGTTTCCTGACTATGGTTTAAGTTATAAATATGGAGGATGGCATCTTACTAGAACTGTTTCTATTCATGATGACAAAGTATATGTATCTGTTGGATCAAGTTGCAATACATGTGAAGAAAAAGAAGCCGAGCGCGCATCTATTATTCAAATGAATCCCGATGGATCAGAACCAAAATTCTTTGCTCGAGGATTGCGCAACGCTGTAGGCCTCATTTGGATAGATAATGTACTGTATGCAACAAATATGGGAGCAGATCACCTTGGAGATGATGTTCCTAATGATATGTTTTATAAAATCATGCCAGGAAACCACTATGGCTGGCCATATTGTTATGTTAAAGATGGTTTGATATTTGATGACACAAGTGTTGAATGGAAAAATAAAACAGTACTATGTGATTTAGTGCCTACAACATTTGCTAATTTACCAGCTCACTCAGCTCCATTAGGTGTTTCCTATTTTAACAATCAGTTTTTAGTAGCTCTACATGGCTCTGGAAAACCCGAGCTTGGTGCTGGATATAAAATAGTAAGTATTAATCAACAGGGAAGCACTACTGACTTTATTTCTGGATTTAAACAAGGCCCAGATATTTATGGACGTCCTGTAGATATTCTGCCACTATCAGAATCATCATTCTTTTTTACTGATGATTACAAGGGCTTGCTTTACTTTGTGAGTAAAAAATAGTGTGGTATAGTCTTTTCCTATGAATAAAGGTAAGCGCGTATTTGTAGGTATGTCAGGCGGAGTTGATAGCTCCGTCTCTGCTGCGTTGCTCAAAGATGCAGGATACGATGTTACTGGCGTATTTATTAAAGTATGGCATCCCGATTGGTTACCATGCGAATGGAAAGAAGAACGACGCGATGCTATGCGAGTAGCAGCTCACCTCAATATTCCATTTTTAACTATTGATTTAGAACAAGAATACAAAAAGTCTGTTGCAGACTATATGATTGAAGAGTACCGAAAAGGCCGAACTCCAAACCCAGATGTAATGTGCAACAAAGAAATTAAATTTGGATCTTTTCTACAGAAAGCTCTAGAGATGGGTGCAGATTACATCGCTACAGGACACTATGCTCAGATTTCGAATGCTATTTTAAAAGAAGGTGCAGATCAAAACAAAGATCAATCATATTTTTTATGGACACTTACAGATAAGCAACTAAAACATGTGCTTTTTCCTGTAGGACATCTTACTAAGCCTGAAGTTCGAAAGCTAGCTGAAAAATATAAACTTCCAACAGCAACTAAAAAAGATAGTCAGGGAATTTGTTTTATTGGGAAAGTAGATATGCGTGAATTTTTGAGTCACTATATCAGTCCAATTCCAGGCAATGTGGTAAATGAAAAAGGCGAAATAATAGGGAATCACGAAGGCGCATTATTTTACACTATTGGCCAGCGCCATGGATTTATAGTTACTGAAAAAACTCCTCATGATAAGCCGTACTATATTGTAGATAAAAACACTGATGCAAACACACTCACAGTATCGCAAAAGTTCTCTGAACATGATTTAAAGACAGTTTATTCAGTGGGCTTAACAGATGTAAACTGGAATCAGAATTTCGCTATTGATATATCAAAAAAATATTCAGCTCGAATCAGATACCGTCAGGACCCTCAGGAATGTATGATTTCTAATAATGAAATTATATTTTCTATGCCTCAGCAAGGTGTATCAGTAGGTCAATCAGTAGTTGTCTATGATGGAGATTTGTGTTTTGGTGGAGGAATCATCAATACAGTGAAGCTGTAGCTTTGGTATACTATATATCTATGGCACAAGAAACACCCTATGTTGTAAAAGCAAACGGTAAGAAAGAACCATTTGATATATTAAAGTTGGAACATTCTTTACGAAATGCTGATGCAACCCCTGATACTCTACAGAAGATTACAAAACATATAATTCAAGAACTAGAAGATGGTATGACAACGCAAGATATTTATAAACATGCGTTTTCACTTCTCCATAATATAGAACGTCGATCTGCGCTTAAGTATTCAATGCGACGAGCCGTAATGGATTTAGGTCCTTCAGGATTTCCCTTTGAACGATTGGTAGCAGAAATATTTAAGCAAAAAGGGTATGAAGCTGTAACAGATAAAATTGTTGAGGGATCATGTTCAGATCATGAAGTTGATGTTGTTGCTTGGAAACCAGATAGTCTTATTATGTGTGAGGCAAAATTTCATGGTCAGCTAGGGCTCAAATCGGATCTTAAAACTATTTTGTATGTAAAAGCACGTTTTGATGATCTTTCAAAGAAGACCTATACCTTTGGAGCAGAACCACAACCTTTATCTGAAGGGTGGCTTGTTACTAATACAAAATTTACTATAACTGCAATCAAATATGCAGAATGTCAGGGTATGAAAGCAATTGGCTGGAACTATCCACTTGATGGAAACCTTCACGATCTTATTGATTCAACAGGGCTCCACCCACTAACATGTCTTCATTCATTGAGTGACCATGATAAAAAAGAACTACTCAGCAAAAATATTATTTTGTGTAAAAATTTAGTTGAGGATCCAAGCATATTAGTTGGATTGGGATTGAATGATGCAAATATAGAAGCGGTTCTGGAGGAAATTGCTCTTGTGGGAGAAATGGGGATTGGTGCATAACACATTTTACACAAGCTCAAGTGACGACTATAATTAAGGAGTAACAAATAATTTACAGAACGCTATGGATAATCAGAATGTGCGCTTAGCTATTAGTTTTATTGCCGGTCTTATTGTGGGATTTGGAGGGTACTGGCTTGTTGCTCAGCAGCAAGGAGATATTATCGATCGAACTGAGCAATCAAATACTACAGCATCGACAACAGCATTAGTAATGCAAGGAGATAATGGAGTGGCTGTTTCAAATCAAGCTGCTGGTAAGACTGTGAAAATCGACAATGTGGTACTAAAGAATCCAGGATGGGTAGCAATTCATGATAATAACAACGGTGTCCCCGGACGAATTCTTGGTGCTCAAGTATTTGATTTTGGCAAGTCTTCTGGAACTGTAGAATTACTTCGAGCTACAGTAGCAAGTACATCTTATATTGCAGTTTTGCATAATGATGATGGAAATTATAAAAACTTTAATCTGCGAACTGATCTTCCATTAAAAGACAATGCGGGAGCAATGGTAATGACAACATTTACAACACTTTCACAATAATTTTATGGAATTTATTTTCAATCCAGATTTAGCACCTTATTTTCAACTGACACTAGCAACTTTATTGGGAATGCTTCTCGGGATTGAAAGACTCCTTATTGGAAAAACGGCTGGACCACGAACATACGCACTAGTATCTATGGGTTCTTGTCTACTTACGGTAATATCTCTTACCGCAGCAAATTATTATCCAGTACTATCAAAAGCTGATCCAGTTTCAATTGTTGCTTCTGTAATTACAGGTATTGGCTTCATTGGTGCAGGACTTATTATTTTTAAGGGCTCAAAATTGTCTGGCCTTACTACAGCTGCAGGGATTTGGGTCGCTGCTGCTATTGGTATTGTTGTAGGCTTTAGTCATTATCTTCTCGCACTTTTTGCAACATTTCTTACACTGTTTGTATTTACTCTCATGTGGAACTTTGAAAACAAAATTAAGAAGATGGTAGATAAACAGCCTCATCACCACAATCACGAAGAGTAACAATGAAATTATTCACCTCTACAAAAAGTGCACTGCTGATTTTAGCTCTTTTTGTATCGGTGGTAAGTCCTGTTGTTGTAAAAAGCGCTGAATTTTCATCTGAAGCTCAGCGCTTTTCTGATATCTCTCAACACATTGTAGTAATTCAAAATACAACTCAAGAATTAGAATCTCAATTAAAATCTTTCATAGAGAAATCTGTTTCAGATCATATATATGTTATTTCAAAATTACCACAAAATCAGACACGAAGTATTGAGTCTCTAAATTCATATGTAAATCCGCTCCGGTTAGAACTTATAGAAAATATTTATACTCAACTTTCACATACAGACACTCTTACTGCAACTGTCTTAAAAGATTTAGAAGCAGAGGTCCTCGTTACATTGGATGCTATGCATAAGGGACTTTCAGAATTAGCTAATGAATCTGATTATTTTGGTAACTATTCAGCAGATATAAAAACTGAAATTACTAAGGCTTCACAAGCTATTACATTAGCGCGAGATGCTTTGTCGAAAAATCAAGGTGATCTAGTATTTAAAGATTCAGATAGTGACACACTTTCAGACTTTGATGAGGTGCATGTATTTAAAACAGATCCATCTATTTTTACTTCACAAATAATCCCATCACAATATCAAGATCCTCATACTGCTGGAATTACTGCTTCAAACATTTTTGAAGTAAGAAACATTTCATACGTAGCAAGTTCATCAACTGATAGTAAAAGTATTGTAGTAGAAGGTACGGCACTTCCGAATAGCACACTAACGTTATTTATATATAGCAATCCTATAATCGCGAGTGTAAAAGCAAATGCTCAGGGTTTATGGAAATATATAGTTACAGATCCACTTGAAGACGGAAATCATACTTTGTATATAGCATCAGTAAATGGGGAAGGAACAATAGTTTCTAAAAGTGAACCCACTTCATTTTCGAAAACTCCGAAATCTATAGTTCTCGAAACAGTAGGACTCACGCAAGATGTTCTCGAAGCTAGGAAAGACAAGTTACAAAAAAATATTATACCGTTATTAGTTGGGGTATTGGCAATTGCGGGACTATTTATTGGAGTTGTTTATCGTATGTTGAAAAACAATTTTCTCCCACCCATCAGTCATTGACTTTTTATAATAATTATAGTATAAATAGATGAGCGAGCACAGCCAGCGTGGTTGTGTTCAACTGTTCCAACTCGTTCCCTAAAGGAGGGAAACGTGCGAATTGCTATCGTATTGTTGGTGATGCTTTCGAGCGTCACCACGACTCAAGCCGGCTACATTGTGAGTGAACCCGCTCGCGCAGAAGCATTGGCCGCCCCAAAGGCAGCCAGCGCCCTGTTCGATCTCGGAACCACGTACAGTAGTGGGTCGGCACCCGAGATGAAGCTGCAGACACCCACCGAGACGGTCATCGCAGACTATACTGGCTTCGTCGCCAGTCAACCTGCAAGCATCTCCATCACCAACGACGGTGGTGGGGCTGTGAGGATGGCGATCGGCTCGACGTTCACCAACGTGGTGCGGCCGTCGGTGTCGGGCAATACACTCGTCGTGGTACTGACGTCGTCAGCACCGCAAACGAGTGTCACGCTCAGCAGCCTCACGATCAACGGCGAGGCGCAACCGACGCTTACAACGTCGGGACCTGCCGGCCGGGTAACCCGTGAGTTTTACGGGGTGCCAAGCTTCGCCAGCATGACGCTGACCGCGAACCTGACGTACACACTCAACGGGCCGATCTTCAAACCGGCACCGGGTGATACCACGGTGGAGTTCTACTTCACCACTACGTCGGCTCCGGTTCCCGAACCGGCAAGCGCGGGCTTCGTCGTCGCCGCAGCATGTGCTCTTCTAGCCCGCCGCAGGAAGCGGTAGGCACAGTTCCTCATTCTCGTGAAAGGTCATTCATGATCCCAACGAATAAAGGTCGTAGTTGTCCGGATGACGACTACGACCTTTAATCTACCCAAAATTTAAAAAATCTATGAGACTTTTTGTTATTTTGTAATAACACATTCTAAAAATCCACTTGTTGGTACTGCAGGCACTGAGACACCTTCACCACAATTTGGTGTATTTCCTTCAATAAACCATCGTATAGCATATGATGTGCAAATATTGTTGCTAATAGCGAGGCACTGATACACTATTCCTCGAATATCACTACCTTCAACAATAAGAGATTTTGTATCTGAAGGTAATCCGGAAATATATGAGCTAATTTCGTCATTAAACGTATCACTTTCTGTATACTCAGTGTTATAACAAGTATCATTTGGATTACTTGCTCCCAGACAAAACCCTGAATTAACACCCATACCACTGATTCGTGGATATGAGTCGTTGTCAGTTTGATACAAAGCAAACGCATTCATATATTGCCGGGCTGTTTGCAATTTATACACAGCATTTGCTCTACCTGTTGCTGTTTGTACACTTGCGAGCACTACAGATGAGAGTAATGAGATGATAGCTATTACAACAAGAAGTTCTATGAGAGTAAATCCATAACTACTGTTTTTCTGAAAGATTTTCATAGGCCCGAATAAATTATTTTCTTTTTACAAGATTGCGTATATATTCTTGAACCGTAAGAATACTACCATTTTCATCTATGATTTTATTTTCTATTCTATGAGCAATAAACCAATAAATTCCAAATGAAAGTGTTAAAAATATAACCGTACATATTATTAATACAATGAGCGCTTGCTTTTCATTCTTAACTAATTTTGTGCGCAACAGAAACTTAATCATAGTAGGAGTTTCTGGCGCACCAAAAAGCTTTGGAGATCGGATGTGAAATTCCCGATCTATTTGTTGTGAAGGTTCTTCAAATTCTACATCTGCCATATACTCTAGTATAAGTTATACGTTATAATACGTCCATGTCTGATTTTTATAAAACATCCCGTCATATAGATTGGAATTACGGTGGACCCAAATGGAAGCTTTCTCGATCAAAGATAGATCTCTTTATGGAGTGCCCACGGTGTTTTTATATTGATAATAAACTTGGGCTCGCTCGACCCCGAGGTCCTTCATTCACATTAAACATTGCAGTTGATGCATTACTTAAAAAAGAATTTGATATCCATCGAAAAGCAAAATCAGCACATCCTTTAATGAAGGCATATGGTGTAGATGCTGTGCCTTTTGCACATAAAGAACTCGACGATTGGCGAGAAAATTTTGTTGGAATTCAAGTAACTCATAAACAAACTGGTCTTACTATTTCTGGAGCAATTGACGATGTGTGGGTTGATCCAAAAGGGAACTTACTCGTTGTTGATTATAAAGCCACAGCAAAAGAAGGAAAGTTGGAATCACTTGAGGATACAAAATGGAACATACAGTACAAGCGACAGATGACTATCTATCAGTGGCTGCTTCGAAAAAAAGGTTTTGATGTGTCTACTACAGGATACTTTGTATATGTAAACGGCAGGGCAGACAAAGAGGCATTTGATGGCAAATTAGAATTTGATGTCACACTTATTCCAAGTGAAGGTGAAGACACCTGGGTTGATAAAGAAATAGTTAAAATAAAAACATGTCTTGATGATGATCGAATACCTGAATATTCTAAAGAGTGTGATCACTGCAGATTTATCCAAGCATATGGAGATGTCCTGCGAAAGAAAGCGGGAGCAACTAAGAAGAAATAAAATTCATTAAGATTTTATTAAAAAGTGCATAAATCTCTTTACATCTAAAATAAGAAGAGCATACTATTTAAAGTCCCTGTTCACTTGTGGAGGAATGGCTATGGCCCAAGCACACGGACGGGCTGCACAAATCCTCGAAAACTTGCAAATCCACGGGGTGGATCTTGATGCGGCGACCAACGGCGACCGCACACAGTTCACCCAACAGTTGGAGATGCAAGTCCGCGAGGCTATCCAGAGGGGCGATCACGGAGATTACACCCCGTATCAAGCTCACCTCGATAGTAGGCACTCAGTAGGACAGACCACCTAACGGCCTGCCCTTTTTTATTTCTAAATAATGAGTACAATAGCGATATGGAAAAAGATGATTTGATACAACATCTCGAACAAGAGACTCAGGTATTTAAGAATACTGCGATAAAAGATGCATTTTTAGCAATTGATAGAAAAGACTTTGTTGAGCCAGATTATGAAGTAGAAGCATATGAAGACTATGCATTACCAATGATCGATGGTCAGACATTTACCAAACCTACAGCTCTTGGCTATATGCTTGAGCTTTTAGACCCAAAAAAAGGTCATACTGTTTTAAATATAGGTTCGGGAAGTGGATATTTGGCTGCACTTTTGGCACACATGGTAGGTGAGGATGGCAAAGTACTAGCACTTGAAATCAATCCTGCTATTTTAGAATTGAGCAAAAAGTATTTAAGCAAATATAAAGATCTCCCAATAGAATTAGTTCAGGCTGATAAAGATACTGGATACTATCGAGGTGCTCCATATGACCGAATTGTTTCTGGAGTAGCTTTTCCTAATAAAGAGACAGCAATGGAACTTATGATCCAGCTTGTGCATGGCGGAATCATGGTTATTCCTATTGGTGACAAACTCATTCAGTTCGAACGAGTTAGCGATGATGATTTTTACGAAACAGAATTCGAAGGCTTTTTGTTTGATGATTATATAGGTAAAGGGGCAGATAAGCCTGAAGGTGATGACGAGGATATGGACCAGGATGACAATCAAGACGATGATAGTGACGACGGACAAAATGATAAAATAACTGACGAATACTAATTCAGTATGACGCTCAAAGAACGACAAGATGCATTAGAAAAAATTAAAGAAGAAGTTCTAGTTCTTAAAAATGCACTTGTCGATCAGCGGCTCAAGAATAGTATGTTTCCGGTAATAGGTGATGGTAAGCATAATGCAGAGATTATGTTTGTTGGTGAGGCTCCTGGAGCCAATGAAGCCAAGCAAGGAAAGCCATTCGTTGGTGCATCAGGAAAATTTCTCAATGTGTTACTGGCTCATGTGGGCTTAGAAAGAGAAGATGTGTATATAACTAATATAGTTAAAGATAGACCTCCAGAAAACAGAGATCCTACAGCAGCTGAGATAGATGCATATGGTCCGTTTTTAGACAGACAGATAGATATCATTCAACCAAAAGTTATTGCCACGTTGGGAAGGTTTTCTATGGAGTATGTGATGAAGCGATTTAAAATGGATGATCAAATAGAACCTATTTCAAAAGCGCACGGTAAGGCCTATGTGACAAAGGCGTCATATGGAAAGGTGAATATAGTCCCTTTATATCACCCCGCAGTAGCACTGTATAATGGGGGAATGCGTCCGGTATTACAAAAAGATTTTCAAATTCTGAAACAGTATGCAAAAAAATAAAAAAGAATCTGCTGATATCGTTGAATTAAAAAAAAGACTAGATGAAGTATCTCATCTCAATTCTGCAGTTGCTATTTTAAGTTGGGATCAGGAAGTAAATATGCCTAAGAAAGGTTCTGAAAAAAGAGCTGGAACAATTGCTCATCTAAGCAGCATCGTTCATAAAAAGTTTACGGTAATAGATCATGATGGTCTTTTAACTAAACTCAAGCATGAAGCTGAAGCTAATAAACTAGATCAAGATAGCACGGCTATCATTCTTGAAACATGGAAATCATATGAACGACAGGTAAAACTGCCAGATGAATTTGTGTGGGAAATGGCAGAATTGGCATCTAAAGCACAAACTGTTTGGGCTCAGGCGCGAAAAGAAAATAATTTTAAGTTATTTCAACCTTATTTAGAAAAGATAATAGAAATGAAACGACAGGAAGCTAAGTATATTGGCTTCAAAGACTCTCCCTATGATGCACTTATAGATGCCTTCGAGCCAAATATGACAGCCCGAGAAGCTGCGCAGATTTTAAATGATCTTAAAGATTTCCTCGTGCCATTTCTTGCTGAGATCAAAAAGAAAAAGAAGAAGATTAATGCTAAAAAGATACTTGGAAAGTTTCCAATACCAGAACAATTTGAATTTTCAAAATTTGTAGCACAAAAGATGGGCTATGATATGGATGCTGGGCGAATAGATATTAGCAGTCATCCCTTTGCAACAAATTTTCATTCACAAGATGTGCGTTTTACCACGCGATACAATGAAAAGAATGTTCTTGAAGCACTTGGTGCAACTATTCATGAGACTGGTCATGCTCTGTATGAACAAGGAATTCTCTCCGAAAACTTTGGAACTCCATTGGGTGAAGCTATATCTCTTGGTATTCATGAATCGCAGTCTCGATTATGGGAAAATATGATAGGAAAGAGCAAGCCATTCTGGAAATTTTTGTATCCAAAACTACAAAAAGCATTTCCAAAACCCTTTAAGAGTGTCTCTGTCGATGAGTTTTATGAAATTCTCAACAAGGTAGAGTCATCTCTTATCAGAATAGAAGCTGATGAGATAACCTATAATCTTCATATTATTATTCGCTTTGAAATTGAACGGGAACTTGTAGAAGGAACATTAGAAGTAAAAGATGCACCGAAAGTATGGAATCAGAAGTATAAAGATTATTTAGGTATTGATGTTCCAGATAATGCTCGAGGAATATTACAAGATGTGCACTGGTCTGGTGGAGGAGTGGGATACTTTCCAACCTATAGTTTTGGAAATCTCTATGCTGCTCAGTTTTTTAACGCAATGCGAAAAGATATTCCAGATCTTGATAAAAAAGTTGCAAAAGGAGACTTGTTGCCACTACGTGAATGGCTTCGCGCAAAAATCCATGCTCATGGAAAACGATTTACTGCAGCAAGTCTAGTTCAAGAAGTAACAGGAGAACCACTTAATGCTGCATACTTTTCAGCGTATATAAAAGAGAAGTTTGGTAAGCTCTACGGAATTTAAGTATAAAAAAATTCAAGGCCCGACAAAGTCAGAACTTGAATGTGATGCCCGAATAGATCATGACGTCAGCCTTGCGACCGTCGCCCGGTTCCTCGAACGGGATGTACCCGAAGACGCCCGGCAGCGTAAGGGTGATGTTGCTGCCCACGTTCCAGCGCGCGCCGAAGCCGTACTGGAAGAACGCGGACTCATTGTTGCTAAGGAACTCCTGGTTGTACTGCAGCCCAACCATTTCGAATGTGGTGAGCTGCGGAATTCCGAACGCTCCCTTCCACTCGTGCGTCACGCTGGGAAGCAGCACGAACGCCCCGGATGAGGGGAACCAGTCGACGATGTTGATATAATCGACCCGGAGCTCCGGCCTCAGCGTGTGACCTTCGCCGAGGTTGAAGGTCTTCGAAGCCGTCCCCCAGACGATGAGCCAGTCCGTACCGGCCACCGTGTCGGCGGGATTGAAGTTGACGTAGCTCGTGTTGAGCTTCACGTCAACGTCGGCGATCTTGCCCTTCCACCCCAGGGTGAAGTCGGGGCCTTCGTCTCCGAAGTTGTCGCCCCAGGTGTTGTCGTCGGTGCCGACCATCCCGTAGATGTTGACGAAGAACCCCGCCGTCAGGTCGACCGTGAGGTCAGCGGTGATGACCGGCTCGTCGAAGAGGTTCCTCGACACCCGGTTTTTCAAGACTGCGCTCTGGTAGTTCACCGACAGGCTGCCGTGGGGCCTCCAGTCGAGAACGTTGGAGGTCGGTGCGCCGGACTCCTTGCCGCCGAGCTTGTCGGTGTCGGCGGCCTTGCTCATGCTGACCGGCAGCAGGAGCATCAATACCGCGATCAAGTACTTGATCTTCATACCAACCTTTCGCTTGGAGCATACTCAAAGGGGGATACAACCCCTGATGAGCAGCTCAATCCGTGCGTAATACTACACATTAAATACACTTCGTCAATATGTGGCAATTTGCTGACGTAACCGTCTATAGTATATAGTTCATCCAATATCATATTTATTTACCCATGAAAACAACCTGGAATTTAGACCTGTTATATACATCTGGGAAAGATCCACAGATAGAAAAGGATTTACTCGGCTATGAAAAACTTTGTGCTACTTTTGAAAAGAAATATAAGAAAGATGTTAGCTATTTAGACAATCCAGAGAGTCTTTTAAAAGCACTTAAAGATTATGAAAAGTTTTATGAGGATGCTACAGCTTCAAAAGCCTACGCATATTTTAATTATCGAAAAGATTTAAATAGCACTGATCAAGAAGCCGAAGCTGAATCAAACAAAATCTCTCAAAGATTAGCAAAATCATCAAATAAAACACTGTTTTTTGAAATAGAATTAGGGAAGATCTCTAAAGATCGGCAGAAAGCTATTTTAACCAATCCAGAATTCAGTAAATACAAATACTTTCTTGAGCGAATTTTTATTACAGCTAAGTACAATCTTACTGAAGCTGAAGAGAAAATTATGAACTTGAAATCACTTCCTGCACGTGGAATGTGGGTTGATTCACAAGAAAAACTTCTTAATCAGCAATCTGTAACTTATAAAGGTCAGCAAATTGCGCTTCCTGGAGCACAAAACATGCTTACTGAATTGCCTACTAAAGAACGCCGTATGTTGGCAGATAAAGTAAATGAAGTGCTTAAGAGTATCTCACATTTTGCTGAAGCTGAATTAAATGCAATTTTAACTGATAAAAAAATCAACGATGAATTACGAGGACTAGCCAATCCTTATAGTGCAACTATTATTGGTTATCAAAATGATGAAAAAGCTATCATAAACTTTGTACAAACAGTGACTCAGTATTTTTCTATTAGCCATAGATTTTATAAAGTTAAAGCCAAGCTCCTTAAAGAGGAAAAGCTAGAGTACGCAGACCGTGCTGCAAAAGTTGGAACACTCAAATTAAAGCTCAGTTTCGAGGAATCATTGGAAATACTACGAAAAGCATTTGGCAAAGTAAATCCTGAATATGTAACTATTCTAAATAGATATGTAGAACAAGGGCAGATAGATGTATTTCCTCGAGTGGGAAAACGAGGTGGGGCATATTGTTCAAGCAATGTGGGGCTTCCAACATTTGTGATGCTCAATCATGTAGACAATCTCAAATCTCTTAAAACATTTGCTCATGAAATGGGACATGCCATTCATGCAGAATATAGCAAAACCCAACCAGCGCTGTATCAGGGTCATACTATTTCGGTTGCAGAAGTAGCAAGTACTTTGTTTGAGAACTTTGTTTTTGAAGAAGTATTTGAAACACTTACTGCAAAAGAAAAGATAATAGCACTTCACGACACTATAAATGACAGTATAAGTACTATATTCAGACAAATAGGAGGATTTAATTTTGAATTGGATCTCCATACAACACTTCGAGAAAAAGGCGCACTTTCTAAAGAAGAAATTGCAGAACTTCACAATAAGAATATGAAGGCATATCTCGGCCCACAATTTGAGATGAAAGAAAATGATGGATACTTCTTTGTAAATTGGCCGCACATTAGATACTTCTTTTATGTGTACTCATATGCCTATGGAGAACTTATTAGCCGAGCATTGTATGAAAACTATAAGAAAGACCCAGCATATATTAAAAAAATTGAAGAATTCTTGAAAGCTGGTGGATCAAAATCTCCTGAAAAGATTTTCAAAGATATTGGAATTGATACATCAAAACCACAGTTCTTTATTGATGGATTAAAGAGTATTGAAGAAGATATTAAAAAACTTGAAGAGCTTACTGCATAGGCGTATACTTGAGATACTATGTTTGAGTCACTACATAACGAAGAATTTACTCGTGATAAAATTCCTGAACTAACATATAGATTGAGTGCAATAAAAGTTCGTGTTGAAGACTTAAAAACCAAGCATCCTATTCAAGATCAGGTTTCTCAAAATATTAGTTTTCTAAATATTACAGGGAATCTTTTAGCTTCATTAGGCACAGACTTAATGATTATGGATCGTGATAGTAAGCTTGATGATGAGGAAAGTCAGCAGATAGTTCAAGAAAATTTCCAAACATTCGTTCAAAAAATCAAAGCACTAGAGACCTATTGTGAACTTTTAGAACAACATGAAGAATTAGCGGTTGCTGAAATGGGTGGACAAGAAGGGCATTATGCAGATCTACAAAAAGAAGTAGACGCACATCATGATAAATCTGGTGCTATTGAAACCTATATTGAACGACTAGTACAGGAAAACTCAGTAATGAACTAAGCCTTTTTTATTTCTATAGGTTTGTTATGATGCTCATCATGACATCTCATGAAATTCGTACTAAATATTTAGAGTTTTTTAAGAAACAGGGACATGTAATAGTTCCTTCAGCTCGACTCGTACCTGATAATGACCCTTCCACCCTTTTTACTGGCTCAGGAATGCAGCCAATGGTGCCGTATCTATTGGGGGAAACCCATCCTGCAGGCACACGGGTAGCTGATTCTCAAAAATGTTTTAGAACAGTAGATATTGATGAAGTTGGCGATAATCGTCATTTTACGTTTTTTGAGATGTTGGGGAATTGGTCTTTTGGTGATTATTTTAGAAAAGAGCAACTAGAATGGATGTTTGCATTTCTTATTGAAGAAATAAAACTTGATCCAAAGAAATTGTATGTAACTACATATAGTGGAGATCCAGAATATGATATTGCTCGTGATGATGAAGCAGTAGAGATTTGGAAAAAACTTTTTAAAAGCAAAGGAATTGATGATGTAAAAATTGTTGATTTAGTTACTGAAGAACAAGCAGCCGAGCTTGGTATGCAAGGGGGACGAATTTTTGCATATAGATCTAAAAATTGGTGGTCACGAGCTGGAATCCCAGAAAAAATGCCAATAGGAGAACCTGGTGGCCCTGATTCAGAGATGTTTTATGAATTTGATCATGTAGAACATAATCCAAAGTATGGTAAACACTGTCATCCAAATTGCGACTGTGGAAAGTTTATAGAAATTGGAAATAATGTTTTCATGCAACTTATAAAAGTTGCAGATAAAAAATTCGAACCACTTCCTAAAAATAATATTGACTTTGGAGGAGGATTTGAGCGTATTGCTATGGCCGTTCAAAATACAGAGGATGCCTATAAACTCGATATTTTTGATAATTTAATCGCTGCTATAGAAAAGCTTTCAGGAACTAAATATTCTGATCCTGCTTTTACTCCTTCATATCGAGTCGTAGCCGATCATCTTCGGGCAAGTATTTTTCTAATTGGTGACGGGGTACTTCCAGCAAATACCGATCAAGGATATTATGTTCGCCGTCTATTGCGACGAGCTGTACGATATTGGGATAAATTAGGCATTAATGAATCTGGACTTTCAACACTTGTTGACTCAATTCTTGATTATTACAAAGAATCGTATCCTGAGACCTTTACTCAAAAAGAAGTAATTAAACAAGAAATATCACGTGAAGAAGAAAAATTTAGAAAGACACTCAAAGAAGGCCTCAAGCAATTTGAAAAGATTGTGGCCCATAGTGAAGGCAAAGTCTCGGGAATTGATGCTTTTAATCTCCTTCAAACATACGGCTTTCCGATCGAAGTCACCCTCGAACTCGCCAAAGAAAAAGGAATAGATGTTGATGTAGATAGCTATAAGGCTGAATTAAAGAAACATCAGGACCTTTCACGTGCTGGATCTGAACAGAAATTTAAAGGGGGATTGGGAGACACATCTGAAATGTCACTTAAGTATCACACTACTACTCATTTATTAAACGCAGCGCTCAAGCAAGTGCTTGGATCTCATGTTGGTCAAAAGGGATCAAACATTACTCCAGAACGCCTTAGATTTGATTTCTCACATACTGCTAAAATGACTGATGAAGAGAAAACAAAAGTAGAAGAACTTATAAATAGCTGGATCAAAGCTGATTTACCGGTAGGCTTTGCTGAAATGCCAAAAGAAGAGGCAGAAAAAGTAGCTGTGCATGCTTTCGGTGATAAATATGGCGATGTTGTTAAGGTCTATTCAATTGGAACTGAAGGTAATTATATTTCTCGAGAATTTTGTGGTGGACCGCATGTTTCAAATACTGGTATCTTAGGCACATTCAAAATTCAAAAAGAAGAAGCGGTATCTCAAGGTGTACGACGTATCAAAGCTGTATTGAGTTAATCTCTGAGACAGGTTTATACACAGCTTTAAAAAAGCCGAGTCTGCTATAATAGCTACATGTTTAGTTTCTTCGCGAAAGCTCAAGAAGAAGTAGTTGCCGTGTTTGATATCGGCAATGGTTCTATTGGCGTTGCTTTTGTGCAGCTCTCACATCACACAGCTCCTGTTATTTTGTATGTTCATCGAGAGCCTATAAGTTTCTTACCTGAAGTTACTGCAGATAGGCTTTTGGCAAATATGCTTAAGCTATTAAAATCAGTAACAAGCAATTTGCAGAAAACGGGAATGCCTCATCTCCAAAAGCAAATTGGTAATTATCATGTAAAAAGAGCTTTTTGCACCTATTCATCACCTTGGTATATTTCACAGACAAAAGTAGTACGTGTAGAAGAACCAAAGCTTTTTACGGTAACTAAAAACGTTATTGATAACGTTGTGCGCAAAGAAGAGGCTGCTTTTATGCAGTCACTTAAAGATGGTAAATATGAAAAAATGTTTGGCCTTGATGCCAAACTTATGGAACGACGCATTATTCATACTCGTTTAAACGGCTACGAAGTGCAGGATCCGTTTAATAAACGAGTGAAAGAATTGGAAATCTCATTCTTTTCAAGCTTCATATCTAAAACTATCATTGAGCAAGTAGAGAAGACTCTCCATTCCTTCTTTGGTTTTACAGATATTAAGCACGGTTCATATGCATTAAGTTCATGGAGTGCCGTGCGTGATATGTATCACAATGTAAATGATTTCTTATTTCTCGATATCTCTAATGAGGTAACAGATGTTGTATTGTCATATAAAGGAGTTCTCGCAGAAACTATTTCATTTCCGATGGGTAGAAGTGCTATCTTGCGTGCTATTGCTAAAGAACTGGCTATACCGCCAGAAATTGCCCAATCTTTTCTATCTCTGTATATCAAAAAGACTGTCGAGAAGAATTTCTCAGATAAGATTGGTAGTATAATTCTCGCTGTAACTCAAGAATGGAATAGAGAACTTACAAAAGCACTTATAGAGCTTGAGACTAGTTATCCTATTCCACGGCATGTGTTTATTACAGCAGATTCAGATGTATCGTCAGTGTTTGTTCGAGAGCTTTCAAAATCGGTAGATGCTCGATTAAGTGTACCTCAAAATACCTTTGAAGTTACAGTCCTTGGGGAAAATTCGGTACGACCATATGTTCATGCAACGACAGGTTTATCATATGATCCATTTTTATCATTAGAGAGTATGTTTCTTAATAAAATTGCGTTATAGTATTAGTATCTATTTATGGCAAAACCGATCTTTCAAGATATCGTTCCACCAGAACGTCGTTCAATAAAAAAGCTTACACGACCAGTACCACCACCACCTGAGTCTCCTGAGTTATATCAAGAAGAGATGATCTCTACCCGACGATCAGCTCCCTTACGAAAAGAAACTCGAAGAGCAATAGAAGAGTTTGAGGAAAAAGAAGAGGCATTTATTCGTCCTCCATCTGGAGATCTATCTTTGGATGAAGACGCACCTTCACGACCTCCTGTATATCAAGCTCCCAAAAAAGGAACGAGTCTTACAAAGATTGGATTCACCCTTATTGCACTATTAATAATATTTGGAGCAGGGTTCTTCTTTATTTCACGAGTTACAGGTGCTCATGTCACCGTTACTCCAAAAGAGGAGGCTGTTTCTGTGGATGCCCAGTTTAATGCAGTAAGAACGGGTGAAGGGTTACAGTTCCAGACAGTAACTATTGCTAAAGATGGCAAACTCGCAATTGCAGCTACTGAACAAGAAATTGCTAATGTGAAAGCATCAGGAACTATTGTTATCTACAACACTACTGCAGCAGCACAAAAATTGGTGGCAAACACACGATTTGAAACACCAACAGGTCTTATCTTTAGAGTAAGCCAGCCGGTAACAGTTCCTGCACGAAGTATGCAAGCAGGGGCAAGTGTTCCAGGAAGTGTTGAAGCAATTGTGACTGCAGATGCAAATGGTCCAGAATACAATGTAGGACTTGTAGATTTTACAATCCCTGGATTTAAAGGAGATCCAAAGTTTACTCAGATATATGCTCGAGCAAAGGTGCCTATGCAAGGAGGATTTTCTGGTACTCGAAAGAAAGTCGATCCAAAAGAGCTAGAAACAGCTCGAGAGAAGGTTCGATCAGAACTTAAATCTACATTAGTAAGAGAAGCTGAGAAAAATATTCCAACTGGGTTTGTATTACCGACAGATGCATATTATATCCAGTATGAGTCATTAGTAGATACTCAAATTGAAACGGGTGTTCAGATTAATGAGCGAGCTACATTCCGTGGCTTTATCTTTAATCGAACTCAGTTGGCTACTGAAATATCAAAGAAAGTTCATAACTCTAATGCAACTGATGTTTTACCTACGGATATTAGCTCTATTGATACACTAGTATTTAAAATTAAGGACAGCAGTATTAAAGAGCCATGGAATAGCCCTTCAATTGCCTTTACATTGATAGGTCAAACCAAACTTGTATCTATTATTGATCAAGAAAAAGTGAAGGGAGACCTAGCAGGTAAGCCACGAAATAGCTTGAATGCTATTTTGGCAGGATATCCAGCAGTATCTAAGGCAGAAGTAACAATGCGACCATTTTGGAAGAAAACGTTCCCAACTAATACAGCTGAGATTACCGTAACTGTAGCTGAAGCTCAGCTATCCACACAATAGGGGGTTGACGTATATGCCCATCATTTGCTAGTATAGCGGAACGTTTCATTTAGGCGTTTTTTTTACGTAATGGATACAAAGTCAAAAGCAGAAACAGTAGCTGGCGTCGTAACCGAGGCCTTACCTAACACGCAATTTCGTGTTAGGTTGGATGGTACTGATGTTGAGCAACTTGCGTACCTTGCAGGAAAAATGAGAATGAATAGAATTCGAGTTCTTATTGGTGACCGAGTCATCATGGAAGTCGATCCCTACGGAGGAAAGAGCAAAATAATCAAACGAATGTAACCAATGAGAGTAAAATCATCAGTAAAGAAAATTTGCGCAAAATGTAAAGTCGTACGACGAAAGGGGTATGTGTACGTAGTTTGCAGTGCCAACCCACGCCATAAGCAGCGACAGGGCTAATTTAAATATATAGAATAGACTATGAGAATTCTTGGAATCACCTTACCAGACGAAAAGCGAATGGAAATTGCATTAACTGCAATCTTTGGAATTGGACGACCACGTGCACACAAAATCCTGAAAGAGGCAGGAGTTGAATTCGGAAAGAAGGCTAAAGAGCTTTCAATGGACGAAGAAAACAAAGTTCGAGGTGTTATTGAAAAGGGTGGGTTTAAGATCGAAGGAGATTTAAAGCGAGAAGTTGCTTCAAATATCAAGCGTCTTAAGGACATCAAAGCATACCGAGGAACTCGACATGCAAAACGATTACCAGCACGAGGTCAGCGAACCAAGACAAACGCTCGAACACTTAAGGGCGTTAAGAAGACTATGGGTAGCGGACGAAAGAAGGAATCTAAGACATAGTCATAAATATTTACCATGGGAAAGAAACGAATTGTTAAAAAAGGAGAAGAAGGAGCTGAAGCCGCAGCACCAAAGGCACCAACAGCAACCGCTAAAAAGCGTTTTGAATTGGCGCATCTTTATGTACAGTCAACCTACAACAACACTAAGGTTTTGTTGACTGACACAAAGGGAAACACTCTTGCATGGTCATCATCAGGAACTCTTGGATTCAAGGGTGCAAAGAAAGGAACTCCGTTTGCCGCTGCAAAGGTGGGTGAAACTCTTGGAACTAAAGCAATTGCGTTGGGGGTAAAAGAAGTAGCAGTAGTGGTTAATGGTGTTGGTTCAGGACGAGAGTCTGCAATCCGAGGCTTTATTTCAAAGTCTATCGGTATTTCACAAATTAAGGACATGACACCAGTGCCTTTTAATGGACCGAAGCCTAAGAAGCCTCGTAGAGTATAGTTTTTGAAGATATATGATCATTGGACCAAAATACAAAATTGCACGACGTTTAGGAGCTGGAGTGTTTGAAAAAACATCTACAGCTAAATTTGCGCTTCGACAAACCCAAAAAACAAAGGGTAAGGGAGAGCGACGAGGTGGGCCTAAAACCGACTTCGGAATTCAAATGCTTGAAAAGCAGAAGGCACGATTTAGTTATGCCTTAACTGAAAAGCAATTTTCAAAATACGTAAAAGCATCTCTTGAAAAGAAAGGACTCAGTCGAGATCTTCTTTTCCAGAAGCTTGAACTACGACTTGATAACGTAGTACTCCGATCAGGAATTGCAATTACTCGTCTTGCAGCTCGACAGATGGTTTCTCATGGTCACTTAATGGTTAATGGAAAGCGAGTAACAATCCCTTCATATGAGTTGCGGATTGGAGACAAGGTTACCATTCGAGAAGCAAGTGCAAAGAAGCCATTGTTTGCTGGTTTGGATGAGCGAATCCAGAAATTCAAGGCACCTTCATGGATTAAGCTTGATGGAGAAAAGAAGATTGTAGAAGTTCAGGGTCTACCAAAATTAGTTCCTGAAGAGCTGATCTTCGATATTGGTCAGGTTCTTGAATTCTATAGTAGATAAGTATAGAATCTCAAGGTTTACAGCCTTATGTTTTAACGTGAGTTTACAAAGTTTCAAAAATAGTATATAATATTTTTATATCTTTAGCTTTAACAAAAGAACCAATGTCCGACTTTAACATCGTATTACCATCAAAGCCTCGAATCATCCTTGAAGAAGGCTCACAAGGTGTATACGAAATTGATGGTCTTTATCCAGGATACGGCCATACCCTTGGAAACAGCCTTCGAAGAATTATCCTTTCTTCACTTCCAGGTACAGCAGTTACCTCAGTAAAGATTGCAGGTGTTAGCCATGAATTTTCATCTATCGAAGGGGTAAAAGAAGATGTTATCACTATTCTTCTTCACCTTAAGAAAATCCGAATTCAGATGATTACTGATGAAGCGCAAGTATTGCGACTCAAGGTAAAAGGAATTAATGAAGTAACAGCTGCAAATGTAGAAACAGCAGGTCAAATTCAAATTTTGAATCCTGAGCTTGTACTTGCTCATATTACTGACAAAAACACAGAGCTCGACATTGAAATGACTGTTGAAAAGGGTCTTGGATATGTTTCAAAGGAAATGCTCCAGAAGAACAAAGTAGATATTGGAACAGTTACTCTTGATGCAAGTTTTACTCCAATCCGACGTGTACACTACGAAGTAGAAAACATGCGAGTTGGTGATCGAACAGATTTCAACCGACTACGACTTTTCATCGAAACAGACGGAACTCTTACACCAAAAGAAGCTCTTGAACGATCAATCGAAATTATGATTGCTCAGCTTAAGTCAATTGTTGGCTTTAAGAAGGAAGAAGAACTTCCTATGGTTGAGGAATCATCAAACGAATCATCAGGTGACTCACAAGGTGATAAGGAAGTTGATACTGAAGCTTTGAAGACACGTGTTGAGACTTTAAACCTCTCACAGCGAACCATGAATGCACTTTCAAATGCAAACATCCGAACCGTTGGAGGCTTGAGCCGAAAGCGAGAACAGGATATTCTTGAAATTGAAGGACTTGGTGCAAAGGGACTTCAGGAAATCAAGAAAGCATTAAGTAATTTTGGTATTGTACTAAAAAGTTAGAGTAAGCTATTAAATTTCGGACACCCCAATGAGACATCACAAAGTAAACAGAAAATTTGGCCGAAAGGCAGACGAACGAAAAGCGCTCATGCGATCGCTTGCTCTTTCTCTTGTAACACGAGAGAAGATTAAGACAACTGATGCAAAGGCTCGTGAACTTCGACCATTCGTTGAGAAGCTTATTACCCGATCAAAAGTTGGGACTGTAGCAACACGACGATTCCTCGTTACACAAGTTGGAGTGCCAGGCGCAAAGAAACTAATTGAAACCATTGGACCAAAGTTTAAAGAGCGAAGTGGTGGCTATACACGAATCGTGAAGCTTCCAGCTCGAGTAAGTGATGGTAGTGCAATGGCTTACATCGAACTCGTATAAATACCATGAAATACACTCTCGACGCACAAAATAAAAAGGTAGGACGAATTGCTAGTGAAGCAGCAAAGCTTTTAATGGGAAAAAATCTCACTACATTCGTACGAAACGCCGTTCCTGACGTTGATGTTGAAATCATCAATGCCGGCAAAGCTGACATCTCAGAACAGCGAAAGGAAAAAGAAGTAAAGCCACGATACTCAGGATACCCAAGTGGTATTAAGGTACAGACTGTGGGAGAAGTTCTTGAGAAGAAAGGTCCACAAGAAGTTTTTCGTAAAGCAGTGTACGGCATGTTGCCTACAAACAAGCTTCGCGCTAAAATGATCAAACGTCTAAAAATTTCTGAATAATCATGTCTGAAGCAACAACAAAAAATAAATACATCGAAGCAGTAGGACGACGAAAGACTTCAGTCGCACGAGTGCGAATTACTGAAGCCGCAAAGACATCGTACCTTATCAACGAGCGAGAACTTCCTGCATACTTTCCAACAGCAGAACTTCAGCGAATTGTAACTGATCCTTTCCAGGGACCTACAAAGGTAGCAGGAAAGTTTAAGATCACTGTTATGCTTAAGGGAGGAGGAATGAATTCTCAAGCTGAAGCACTCCGACACGGATTGTCACGAGCACTTATTGATTGGGATATCGAACTTCGAGGAAAACTAAAGAAAGCAGGCTTCCTCAAGCGAGATCCACGAGCGAAAGAACGACGAAAGTTCGGACTCAAGAAAGCGCGAAAGGCACCTCAGTGGTCAAAGCGATAAATCTATTTACAGAAATCACCGAAAGGTGGTTTTTGTTTTGTACACAGTAAGCTGTGCTATACTTTTAACATGAAAATCAGAAATGTTTTATTGTGGTCTCCTGAGCTTTGGCTAGCATTTTGTATTATCACTTCATCGCTTCGTTTATATTCATTGTATCCACTTACTGATCCTAGTACGCTCGCATTACTTTCACTAATTATTCTTCCTATTACGCTCATAATATCTGTAGCTATAGGTTTTTCTTCTATTGCACACCATGAAAAAACAAAGGCTATTGTGGTTCTGACAACGATCCATACGTTAGTCCTTGCGTTTATGCTCATAGGACTTATAGGAAGCAAGCTTTCATCGGGAGAGTGGATTACGATTACAATGTAGTTGGGCTTGATATATATTCAATATATGGTTAAATAGCCCGAAGAAGGGAGTATCTCGATGAGTAAAAAGCACCGAAGGGCGAGTAGTCCGCATTATCGGCAAGTTCTACGTGACCAACGCGAAATCATGCCAGTCAACTCGGTTCGCCAAGCCGAACAAAAGTATGGCCCCAAGCGTCGTAATCCGCGTAGGCGCAGGTCACGCAACTAGTGATCTCTCAACATGAGGGCCACTAGTTTTTTTATATACATAAACCTCGATCTTCAAGCCTTTGACAATCCCTAAAAATATTCTAAAATAGACACACTATGGCAGATGAAATTGTACACAACGACGAAAATATAGAGCCAGAAATTGCCGATACTGATGAAGAATTTATTCCAGAAGATGGTGAAGGTAATACTGCGACAAGTAAAGATGCAGTTAAAGATTTACGAGAAAAGCTTAAAAAAGCAATTGCTGAGAAACAAGAATATTTGGATGGATGGCAGCGAGCAAAAGCAGATTTTGTAAACGCTCGAAAGCGAGACGAAGAAGATAAAAAAGAATTTGTTAAGTTTGCAAAAATAGGTCTTATTGAAGAGTTAATTCCAGTTCTTGAAAGTTTTGAAATGGCACGTGCAAATAAAGCTGCATGGGAAGCTGTAGATAAAAACTGGAGAATGGGAATTGAATATATTCAAACTCAGTTTGTGAAAGTATTGCAAGACAATGGCGTCACTGAAGTTGATCCTAAGGGACAGAAATTTGATCCAATGCTTCACGAAGCAGTATCATATGATGAAGTCCAGGATGAATCTCAAGATCATGTAATTACTGACGTAATTCAGAAAGGATATACTATTGCTGGTAAAATAATTAAAGCTCCACGTGTTAAAGTAGGAGAGTTTAAGAAGTAAGAGTAATCAGAATAATGCTAAAGCTACACCGAAAACAGCATATTAGATTTGCAACGATTGAGCAGCCAACTCAGTTTGTGGTTGTTGCTGTCATGCTTGAAACGGTAGGTACTGAAACTGTCGCCATCTCTGAGCCTAAAATCGTTAAAATCATACCAAAGGCAATACACCTGCTTTCTGGCTCAAAGACTTCACCTCAAGCTGTTTTAGCCCTCACAGCACCTGCTCTGGCATTGATCTCACAGCCAATTGTTTCTCCATACTTTGCTCACATTTTTGGATCTGAAAAATCAAATTTTATAACAGGTCTAGCAGCTCAACCTCCTACATATAGATAATTAGTTTTTGTTATTACAACTAATTATTTATATTTATGTCTAAAATTATTGGTATCGATCTCGGTACAACAAACTCAGCTGTGGCAATCATGGAAGGAGGCGAACCCCGCATCATTGATAACGCGGAAGGTGCACGAACAACTCCATCTATCATAGCTCAGTCAAAAACAGGTGAACGACTTGTAGGACTTTTGGCAAAGCGACAAGCAGTAACCAACCCTCGAAATACGATCTTCCAAATCAAGCGATTCATTGGTCACACCTATGATGAAGCTAATGTTCAGAAGGATATTAAAAATATTCCCTTTGAAACTCGAAAGTCAGACAACGGAGGAATTGAGGTGAAGATGGGAGATAAATGGTATCGACCAGAAGAAATTTCTGCGATGATCATTCAAAAGCTTAAGGCAGATGCCGAAGCTCGTCTTGGAGAAAAAGTAACAGAAGCAGTTATTACTGTTCCTGCATACTTCAACGATGCTCAGCGACAAGCAACAAAGGATGCAGGTAAAATTGCAGGCCTTGATGTGAAGCGAATCATCAATGAGCCTACAGCTGCAGCGCTTGCATACGGATTCAACAAAAAGAAAGATGAAAAGATCGTAGTGTTCGACTTCGGAGGAGGTACATTTGATATCTCTGTACTTGAAGTGGGAGACGATGTGGTAGAAGTGCGATCAACTGACGGAGACGCTCATCTTGGAGGTAAGGACATCGATCAGAAAATCATAAACTGGCTTGCAGAAGAATTTAAAAAAGATCAAGGAATCGATCTCATGAAAGATGCTCTTGCTATTCAGCGACTCGATGAAGCGGCAGAAAAAGCAAAGATTGAACTTTCATCAGCAGTGCAGACAGAAATTAATATTCCATTTATTTCATCTGGCGCTGAAGGACCAAAGCACTTGGTTATGACTCTTACTCGAACTAAGCTTGAAGAACTCACTCGAGAATTCATTGACCGAGCACTTGAAATCACAAAACGAGCAATGGAAGCTTCTCCATTTAAGAAGGATGAAATTCAAGAAGTGATCCTCGTTGGAGGTCAGACCCGAATGCCAGCGATGCAGAAGGCAGTTAAAGAATTCTTCAACAAAGAACCACACCTTGGAGTAAATCCAGACGAAGTAGTGGCACTTGGTGCAGCTATTCAAGGAGGAGTTATTTCTGGAGATGTGAAAGGAATTCTTCTTCTTGATGTTATTCCACTTTCACTCTCAATCGAAACTATGGGAGGTGTAGCTACAAAACTCATTGAAAAGAACACTACAGTTCCTACCTCAAAGAGTCAGATTTTCTCAACAGCGGCAGACAATCAGACATCGGTAGAAATCCATGTGGTGCAAGGTGAACGAGCAATGGCAGCCGACAACAAAGATCTCGGACGATTTATGCTCGATGGAATTCCACCAGCACCTCGAGGAATGCCGCAGGTTGAAGTGACCTTCGATGTAGATGCAAACAGTATTCTTACCGTTAAGGCAAAAGAAAAGACTACTGGAAAAGAACAGTCAATTACAATCCAGGGAACTTCAGGTCTTTCAAAAGAAGATATTGAAAAGATGCAGAAAGACGCTCAAGCTCATGCCGATGAAGACAAGAAAAAGCATGAACTTGCAGAAGCAAAGAATATTTCTGAACAGCTTCTCTATACTGCAGAAAAGTCATTGAAAGATGCAGGGGACAAAGTACCAGCAGATATCAAGACTGCTATTGAAAGTAAAATTGCAGGACTTAAAGCAGTGAAAGATGGCACAGATATTGAAAATATGAAGAAGGCAACTGAAGAGCTTTCAAATGAACTTCAGAAAATTGGCCAGTATATGAATCAGCAAGCACAAGGTGCAGCGGGTGCTCAGCCAGGGGCAGAAGGGGCAGGGCCAGCAACCGATGGACCAGTACGTGATGCAGAAGAAGTAAAAGAAGAACCAAAGGATAATCCAGAAGCTAAGTAATATAAACGTGAACGCCCCCAACCAAATCAATGGTGGGGGCGGGCCGTATAGCCTGGGAAAGATCAGAACCGAACGATGGTCCGTGGGTCACGCTTGCTGGGGTTCCGGCTTATGTACCAGATGATCCCGCGGGCAGCGAGCAGTGAACAGACCAGTGCGATGGGAGCGAGTGCCGCTTCCATGTGGCACCTCCAAACGTTAGAGTTGGGAAGTTCGAGACAACTAAAGTAACTACGAGTCAAGTATTGAAAGGTAACAGCTGGGGCCGGTAAGATTGAAAATGGGCTATAAGTATATATAATATTCGCATGGCAAAAAACTATTACGAAACATTGGGCATTGATAAAAGTGCATCAAAAGATGACATCAAAAAGGCTTTCCGAAAGCTTGCTCATGAATACCATCCCGACAAAGGTGGAGGAAATGAAGCAAAATTCAAAGAACTGAGTGAAGCATACTCGGTGCTTTCTGATGACAAAAAACGCTCACAATACGATACCTATGGCCAAACCTTCGATGGTGCAGCTGGAGGACCGGGCGCCGGAGGCTTCGGTGGTTTCGACTTTTCTGGATTCCAACAAGGTCAGGGCTTTGAAGACTTTGATCTTGGTGATATCTTTGGTCAATTTTTCGGAGGAGGACGTAGTAGTTCACGTCAAAAGCGTGGAGCAGATATATCAGTAGATGTAGAGCTAACATTTCAAGAGTCAGTATTTGGCGCAGATCGTACAATTGTTCTCAACAAAACATCTCAATGTGACAATTGTCATGGCACAGGTGGTGAACCAAAGACAGAAATGAAAACCTGTCCAACCTGTAATGGAAAAGGAAAAATTCAAGAAAACAAATCATCGTTCCTCGGTACATTTGCATCGGTACGACAGTGTTCAACTTGTAATGGATCTGGAAAAGTTCCAACAGAAAAATGTAAGAAGTGTAGTGGAATGGGAATCCTAAAAAAACAGGAAGAAATAAAAATTAGAATTCCTGCTGGAATCAACACCGGAGAAATGGTTCGTCTCACTGGTGCAGGAGAAGCCGTAGCCGGTGGAGTTGCAGGAGATCTTTATATTAAAGTTCATGTAAAGAAGCATCCAATCTTTATCAAAGAGGGAATAAATCTCATAACTGAATTAAATGTAAAGCTTTCTACAGCATTACTCGGAGGTGAATATAGTCTCGAAACTCTCGATGGGCCACTTACTATCAAGATTCCTCAGGGGGTAAATCACGGAGAAGTCCTCAGGGTCAAAGGAAAAGGAGTGCCTGCAGATCGAAGTAAGCGTGGGGATATCTTAATTAAGGTTTCTGTAGATATACCGCATAAACTCTCAAAAAATGCTGCGAAGCTCATAGAAGAGCTCAAAAAAGAGGGAATATAAAGGTTATTATATGGAAGTGTTGCAAAACCCAAATTTAATAGCTTTATATATTGTAGTTATTGTTATAAGTATTTTGGGTTTTGCAATTTATTATCAAAATATTCATGACCCGACTAATAAGACCTTTCTTGGGTTCTCAATTTGCTTGATTGGATGGTCTGCAACGAGCTACATTTCATCAATTTCACAAAACCAGACTATTACACTAATTCTAATTCGTATTAGTTTTGCTTTTTCAATTTTGTATCTGTTTTTTTTGCTACATACTATCCTAACTTTCAAAAATGAAAAGATGGAATTTCCATTTATATATAAATTCGGAGTTGTACCTTTTGTTATTTTAATCTCGATATTATTATGCTCACCATTTATAGTAAAAGATATCAAAAACTTTCCAAACTATGGATTTGTTCCATTAGTAAATATTTCATTTGGCATAATAATATTTACTTTATGTATATTAGTTTTAATCACCTCTATTTTAATAACATTTTATAGAAAATTAAAATTTAGCAAGTTACCAAATACAAGTAGGCATATAATACTATTTTTTTTATTTACAGCATTCATTTCCAAAATTATATTTAATTTAGTATTGCCTGCATTATTTGATAATACAGAGTATATCCCTTTTGGGTACATAATGAATATTCCTATAATATTTATAGTGAGCTTAATAATATTTTCTAGTAACAATCGTATTCTAAATTTAAGACTAGCCATAATACATATAGCATTCTTTGTTTTAGTATTAGTGCAAATCTTGAATGTTATCAAGTCCAATAGTTTTAATATTATTTTATATCATTCGAGTATTTTATTGATAATATTAATGCTTGGGTTAATGCTTACAAAGATGATAATTAAATATCATAAAGTTGAAAGACAATTCCTAGTGTTACACGAAGATTTTGAAAAAAGAAAAAAAATGGTATACCGAAATGACAATGTTGATTAATAGTCTATATTCAGTATACTTCATATAAGAAATGCTATATTAATCTATACTAATTACTGATTATGGAAGCAAATTATTATAAGTAAAACACTTATTAACATTGAATATTCTTGTAAAATGCTCGAAATTATCAAACCAAAAATCATAGATCAATCAGAATTTGAAAAAATATCAAAATCTAATTCGATTACTTTTGTTGATGCATACAAAACACAAATTGAAGAAATCTTTCAAATTAACAATCCACAAATTAAAAAGACAAGTGTTGAATATAATCAAAAACTTGGGGACTTTTTGTTAACTCAATCTATTCAATCAATTTTAATTTATTACTCATATTATAATACAGTAGTAAAATCTGTTAATGAAGATTATTACTACATTCTCCGGACATCTAGAAATAAAGATATAATTAGTCATGAAGATCAGATCAAATACCGTAATTCGAAAATTGGAATAGCTGGATTATCAGTTGGATCAGCTGTTGTAGCTGCTCTCACGATAACAGGAGGACCTAAAAATATTAAGATATCTGACTTTGATACTGTAGAAACTACAAATTTAAATAGAATACGCGCAAAACTAATAGATATAGGCAAAATTAAAACAGAAATAACTGCTAGAGAAGTGTGGGATATTGATCCCTTTGCTGAATTAGAATTGTGGTCAAACGGATTAAGTAATGAGAATATGCTTGAGTTCATCACTCAACCTAAATTAGATATATTTATTGATGAATTTGAAGATATTGGTTTGAAAATAAAAAGTAGAATAATATGTAGAGAGAATAGAATCCCTGTTCTCATGGCAACGGATAACGGTGATAATGTACTTCTAGATGTAGAAAGATTTGATATTGAAATGAATCGACCTATATTTCATGGATTAATTGAAGAGTCCGAATTTAAAGATTTACAAAAAATAGATTTTAAGACTTGGCTTAGATTAGCTACAAAAATTGTAGGACCCGAATACCTACCTTTAAATATGCAAAAATCAATATTAAACATAGGAAAAACTATTCCATCAGTACCTCAGTTAGGTAGCACTGCTATGACAGCAGGAGGAGCAATCGTATATGCAGCAAGAAAAATAATTTGTAATTCTAATATGCCATCTGGAAGATATGTAATAAATCTAGAAGAAATTCTAAATCCAGATTACAACTCCGATCGTAATATAGAATCCAGGAAAAAAAGTACTGAGGATTTCAAGAATAAGTTCTTATAATAGCGATGAAACATGATGAAAAAAGAGTTTTGAATATTTTCTACGATATGGCAAAAAACGTGCCCGCCTATAAACTTTTTTTGAAAGAATCAAATATTAAATATTCAAGTATTAAAAACTTCCAAGACTTTAAAAAAGTTCCATTGGTTGACAAGAAGAATTATCTTTATAAATATAATTTCCAGGATTTATTTGATCATAAGAAAATTCCTCCTATGGTGTATGCTAGTTCAGGATCATCAGGAAGACCAACTTTTTGGTTTAGAGGTGACAAACAAGAACAAATTGGAGGGAGAATCCATGAACAAATTTTTAGAAAAGTATTCAAAATCCAAAAGTCTGATTCTACCTTGGTAATAATTTGTTTTTCTATGGGAGTATGGGTGGCCGGTAACTACACATTAGAAGCCTGCAGATACGTTGCTAGACAGGGGTATAATCTCACTACAATTTCACCAGGAATTGAAAAGGATGATATATTCAATGTTTTAAAGAATCTTGCTCCTAAATTTAAAAATGTGGTATTAGTTGGATATCCTCCTTTTGTAATGGATATCCTTAAAGATGCACAAGTTAAAAGAATCCCTATAAATAATGAAAATATATATGTACTAACAGCTGGGGACAAATATTCTGAGTCATGGAGAGAATCAACCTTAAATATGTTAGACACTAGGGATAAGTTTTCAAACATAGTTAGCATTTATGGATCTGCAGATGCAGCGATGCTTGGGCATGAAACTCAACTTTCAATATTTATACGTAGACAATCACAAAAGGATCGCAAACTTTACCTAGAAATCTTTGGTGATACACAGCCACAACCTGCATTAGTTCAATATCACCCTGAGATCGTTTACTTTGAAACTATAAATGATGAGCTAGTATTAACGACTCAAACAGCAGTTCCGCTTATTCGTTACAATATCCATGATCTAGGGACTATTTTTACGTTCAATCATATTCAGAAAATACTAAAAAAATTTGGCCTCTTTGAAAAAGCTGTTCAGAACGGTTTAAAAGAATGGAAATTACCATTCCTTGTTCTCAAGGGGCGCACAGATGTGGCCGTTACTTTCTATGCGTTAAACATATTTCCTGAGCACATTAAAAGTGGGATAGAACATAAAAAGCTATCCAAATTATTATCAGGAAATTATTTCGCATATAATAAAACTTTTAATAAAGGCAAAAGTCAAAAATTATACTTACAATTAGAACTAGCAGAAAATATAGATCCAACAATTGATATTATTAAGATCGCAAGGGAGACAGTAGTTAAAAGTTTATTAGAGAAAAATATTGAATACAGAAAGTTGTACTCTATTATTAAGGAAAAAGCATTACCAACAATTGAGTTAATTAAATTTGGTGATCACAAATTCCGATTAAAGTTAAACTCTGGAATTCTAAACATGGAAGGAAAAAAGCCTAGAGTAATTTTACCTAATACTAAATGAAAAATATTAATGTTGGAAAGAAGGTCTCATTAAACTTAGAAGATTGTCATAAAGTGGGAAGGATGTCACATAAAGTTTCATTACATAAAGACTCAATTAAGTATATCATTGAGTCAAATGAATATTTACTTGAAAATGCATTTGAACGCATGCCAATTTATGGGTTAAATACGCAGTTTGGAAACCAAGTTAACATGCTCGATAATCATTTAACAGATGGTTTTAATGAATATCGAAAATCTATAAATGATAGACAATATAATCTAATTAAATCACATAATATTGGACTAGGAGAAGAGATAAGTGAGGATATTGTACGTACGTCTATCTTTTTAAGAGCACATTGTTTAAGTCAAGGATATTCAGGTGTGAGACCAGTAGTTATTGAATCATTACTTAACTTACTAAATCTAGACATTCACCCTATCATAAAAAGATATGGATCAATTGGAGCAAGTGGAGATTTAATTCCACTATCTTCAATAGCATCAGTTCTAATAGGTGAAGATGTTTTAATAAACTATCAAGGTAAAAAAACTAAATACAACAAAATATCGGCAAGTCTGAAATTAAAAAAGGTCGAGTTAAAAGTTAGAGAGGGGCTAGCATTAATTAACGGAACATCATTTCTAACTGCTTATGCTGCGTTATCAATGTATGATTTAAATAGACTATTCCCACAAATGTTGTCAGCAATTGCCATGTCATTGGAATCACTCTGCATAATTGATAGTGCTTACAATTCTGTTGTACATCAATTAAAAAACCACTCTGGACAAATATATATTAATAATTTTTTAAATTCATTTTGGAAAAATAGCAAATTAATCCGAGATCTAAATACTGTTAGAAATGAGAATTTGGAATCTTCTAAAATGAAAAGTGATTTTGGGTCAGTGAAAAATCTTCAAGACTTCTACTCTTTAAGAGCCGTGCCTCAGGGCTTTGGAGTTTTTTATGAGAATTTAAAAAAAGCTACTTTATGGGTTGAAGAAGAGATTAATTCTGTGAATGATAATCCCATTATTGATGTTCAAAATAAATCAATTTACCAAGGTGCAAATTTTATGGGGCACTATATAACTGAAGCTTGTGATTTAATTAAAATCGATATTGGTCAAGCATCAACTTGGATGCATGCAATACTTGCTAATATGGTTCATCCTAGAAAAAACTATGGATTACCCTCAAACTTAATTACAAATCCAGAAATTTATAATGGATTTAGACCAGTTCAAATTCTTACAGCATCGCTTACTGTGCAAAACAGAAAGTTAGCACAATCTCAGCAGTCATTTATGATTCCAACAGAAGGTGACAATCAAGATGTAAATAGTCTTGCTGTGCATGCAGCATATGATTTAAAAGAAGCTGTATTAAATTTAGAAAGAATAACTGCAATATTGTTTTTATCATCAGCGCAGGCATTAGAACTTAGAGGTGTTCAAAATTCCAGTTTAAGTAGTAAAAATATATACAATAAGATTCGTTCTAAATCACAATTTGTTAATTTAGATAGAGACTTAAGCCAGGATATAGAACTAATAGTCGAAATGATGAGAAATAAACAGATCTGACATATGGAAGATAAAATTAGATTAATATTAAATCAAGCTGTTTTTGCACCCTCAGGAGACAATTCACAACCCTGGAAGTTTACTCTTAATGCGAATAAACTGAAAATTTATAATTTACCAAATAAAGATCATCCTTTATTAAATTTCCAACAAAGAGGTTCATATATCGCTCATGGAGCTTTAGTTGAAAACATAAATATTTTATCTAGTGGTTTTGGCTTAAAGGCAGATTTTAAATTTTTTCCTAAAAGTGATGAAAAGGACTTAATTGCAATTGTTGATTTTACAAATGCCTCAGTGAGAACGGATCATGAGTTAGCTTCTTCCATAATTCTTAGACATACAAATAGAAAAGCCTATAAAAGCACTGAAATTGAACTTGATATCCAGAATTATATTTTAGAATGTAAGTATCCAAACTCAAATTTAAACTTGCATTGGATTTCAAACAGAAAACAAATTGAAAAGATTAGTATAGCTTCAAGTAAAATGGAAAAAATTGCTTTAGAAACCAAGGAATTACATCATAATTTTTTTAAAGATATAATTTGGAATAAAAATGACTATAAAAGTGGAAAGGAGGGGTTATATATTAAGACTTTAGAACTCCCTATTATTATTGAAAAGATATTTAAATTTCTTAAATATTGGCCGATTGCTAAGATGTTGAATACACTAGGTTTTTCTAGTTTAGCAGCATTCGGAAACTCAAAACTGTATTCAAAATCAGGAGCTTATATTGCAATAAGTTCCAAGTCTACGACCCAAATTGACTATATCCAATGTGGAATATTGATGCAGAATTTATGGTTAAGAACTACTAATAAGGGTTTAAGTTTACAACCTGTATCTGGAATAATTTTTATTGCTCAAAGATTATTGTTAGGATTACCGCTAAAATTAACCAAAGAAAACGCTAAACTTGCTATAAATCAGTACCAGGTCATAAAAAATGAATTTAATATTAATAACGATGAAGTGCTGATGATTTTCAGAGTCGGTTATACTGATAAATTAGGGATTAAAAGTTATAGACAAAAACCATACTTAGTGAATGGAAAATAAGTTGTGATATAATTAGATTTCAATTTTATATTCTAATGAATTTAATATCTAATTTGAGTTTACTTTCAGTAGCAGTAATAATAGCAGCAATTGGAATTTTGGGATTTTCAATATATTTTAATAATAGAAGGAGTATAACTAATAAGAGCTTCTTAGCTTTTGCTATTATTACAATCCTATATAGTTCATTAAACTATGCACGCGATATTGTTAGTTCAATTGATATTTCTTTCGCACTATTAAAAATTACTATTTTTTTAGCTTTATGGCACGCATTTTATTTTATGCAGCTTTTCTATGTTTTTCCGAATGAAAATATAAAATTCCCTTTTTTTTATAGATACATTTTGCAGCCAATAACTCTTATTATCGGATTATTAACATTAACCCCTTTTATTTTTTCAGGAGTTAACGAGGTTTCTACTACAGGAAAAATTCTAACTGTTAATAATGGACCAGCGATAGCATTGTTTGGATTAGCAATTATTGTTTTTATATCTACAGGCTTATACTATTTAATAAAAAAAACTATTAAGAGCACTGGGAATGAACGAACTCAGTTTAAGTTTATTTCAATAGGAGTTTTTATAACTTTTTCTTTTTTAGTTATTTTTAATTTACTATTACCACTGTATTTTCAAAATTCAAGCTTTACATCTTTTGCAGCAATATTCTTCTTTCCTTTTATTTCATTTACGGCATATGCAATCCTGAAACACAAACTATTTAATTTAAAAATCGCAGGTACTGTTTCATTGACTTTCGCTCTTACTATAGTTAGCTTTATTGAAATAATATTTGCTGAAACAGTAACAATCACAATATTTAGAATTGTTGTTTTCTTTTTGGTAATGCTTTTTAGCATATTAATTATTAAAGGAGTTCTCCGTGAAATCCAACAACGAGAACGAATCGAAGTACTTGCTAGCGATCTCGAAAAATCAAATACAGGTCTTGCAGAAGCCAATGAACGATTGAAAGACCTCGATAAAATGAAGACAGAATTTATTTCCCTCGCAACCCATCAAATCCGAGGACCACTTACCGCTATTAAAGGATACATTTCTCTTATTCAAGAAGGTGACTATGGTCCGGTATCAAAGGAAGTACTTGGAGCTGTAGATGTAGTGATGAATTCTACAAACAATCTTGTAACTATTGTGGGGGACTTCCTAGATGTATCACGAATCGAACAGGGTAGAATGAAGTATGACTTTACAGACTTTGATCTTCAAGAATTGGTAAATCAGGTGATTGTTGAATTTAAACCTACAATGGATAAGAAAGGACTTGCATTCAACTATATGTTTGATAAAGATAAGAGCTACATGATCCACGCCGATAGAGGAAAGATCAAACAAGTGTTTGGAAATATTCTCGATAACTCTATTAAATACACACCATCAGGAGGAATAGATATATCGCTTGGAGTAAAGGATAAAAAGGCATTGATTGCAATTAAAGATACTGGAGTGGGTATTCATAAATCGACTCTTCCCAAATTGTTTCAAAAGTTTACACGAGCTGAAAATGCAAATGAAACAAATATCATGGGAACAGGTCTTGGTTTGTATGTAGCAAAGCAAATGATTGAGGCGCACCATGGACGTGTGTGGGCAGAATCTGAAGGGGAGGAAAAGGGAGCTCAGTTTTACATTGAATTGGGTACGAGTGATATGAAAAAAGAGGATGTTCCTGTAGATCAAAAACCAAAAGGCATTTTGATTAAGACTCATTAGTATATATGTAAGCTCAGCCATACTGATTCGTCTTATACCTATATGAAACATGATAATCGAGGATTTGTAGCCATACTCATACTTTCTGCAATAGCTATTGCAGCTGTTGGTGGAACATACTTAATCCATACAAAATCTTCTACAAAAGTTGGAAATTCTGTTGTACAAGCTCCACTTGCGACAACATCGGATCAACAAATATATGCATCGAATACTCCAAGTAAAGCAGGTCAAGACAAAGCGGCAACCAATACAATCTCAACAAAAGTAGAAGTAAAAACTGAAATTATCCCTACAACAAAACCAGTTCAACCTAGTATTACGATTCCGCAACAAGCTCAGACTCAAACATCATCAGTCCAAATCAAGACTGAGTCTGCTCCTCCCCAACAAACCCAAACAATACAAGCAGAAGTAAAACCATCAATTGAAGTTATTTCGCCTAATGGAGGGAATATGTGGAAAGTTGGAGAAACCTATACTGTTTCATATAAGATCTCAGGTATTAATGTTGATACAAATAACACTATTAGTGTTTATATTCAGAGATCAAACGGTTCTGGATCGAGAATTGGACAAAGTGTACTAATACATGAATCAAAAGTATTGGACAATGGGTTTACATTTACAATGAATGAAACTCTTGTTAATACTTTGGGAATGGGCAGTGGCTACCAAATAAAAGTTTGTATTGATGGTTGCAAAAACTATTTTGATATGAGTAATGATGTCTTTTCGGTTTTACAATCAACAGATAAGATCGCCTTTGTTACATCATTTACTCAAAATGATGGAGTGAATTCAACAATAAAGAATTTAAAATGGAGTACGGAAAATACGGTATATACAAAATTGAAAGTATCATGCAATCCAGCAATAACCATTAAATATAAAGATAGTAATAAGATATTTTACTGTGACGATCTTGGACCAAACGACCTAACTGCTAATGGATCAACATCACTTGTCTTTACTAGCTCTTCATCAGAACCAGTGACACTTGTTGCACAACTGTATGCAATGGCATATTCCACTCAAGAGGCGTCCCATTCTATGAAAATACAACTTATAATTCCAGCAGGTCAATAATAATTGTATTTCTTTTATTACATGTTTATGTTTGACTTTTCCCTTAAAAATTGTAAAATTACGGAGCGTCTTTGAGAGTGTCTCATGTGAAGTGGGAGTCCGTTATGAATATGTTCTTTATCAGTCGTGGAGGCAGTGTCACTTATAAAGTCGACAACAAGGCAACTCTCACCTTCGACGGTGTGGTAGAAGCTGAGCGGTGTAGGGAAAAGCTTGGATACCCGACTTTTGATCTGGTGGCGAGCTCACCATCAGCGGATTCCAAGGAAACAGCGATGATCATCGCTCACAATCACGATCAGAGCAAGATCGTGATTGTGCCAGACATGAGCTTCGAAAACCCGGCCCTCCAGCGGATAATGGAATTCCATGGGCTGAAGGATCTGCCGACCGGTCGCACGGAAAAAGAGCGCACGGTTCTCACCTCATTTGCCGCTGTGGCAATGAGTGGCCTTGCGGATGCGATTCGCGGAAATGTAACTCCCGAGATGGAGGGTGACATCCTCGTGGTTGGAGAAGGGGTGCTGCTCAAGCACATGCTTGCGTTCTTGTTCAGTTCGACGGAAATTTTGCCGATCGAACTTGGCAACACGCATGGTTTCAGGATCACCTTGGACAACCTTCGAAGGCCAACAGGCTTTAGCCTTATCAACGACTGATGTCGAGGATGAGGCTTTTTTATTTCTTCCTAAATCCCATTATTTCTGATACTATTTCACCCATGAGCGATTCATCTAAAAAAACAGCACTAACCGGGGACAGACCAACAGGAAAACTTCATCTCGGACATTTTGTGGGATCTATTAAAAACAGAATTAAACTTCAAACAGAAGCTGATGAAAGTTTTTATATGGTTGCCGACATTCAAGCATTGACTGACAATGCTGACAATCCTGAAAAAGTTCGCACAAATGTTGTTGAAGTTGCTATGGACAACTTGGCATGTGGAGTTGATCCTGCAAAAACAACTTTTTTTATTCAATCACAAATTCCGGAAATTGCTGAACTAACAGTGCTCTTTTTAAACCTCGTAACACTTGCTCGATTAAAACGAAATCCGACTGTGAAGTCTGAAATGCAGCAAAAGGGATATGGGGAAGATGTACCGGCAGGATTTTTGGCATATCCGGTAAGCCAGGCAGCCGATATTCTTTTCGCTAAGGCAAATATGGTGCCTGTGGGAGAAGATCAGCTTCCTGTTTTAGAACAAACAAATGAAATAGTCCAGAAATTTAATTTCTTGTATGGTGAAGTGTTTGGAAAAGTAACTCCAATTATTTCTGAGCATTCTCGCTTAGTGGGAATTGATGGCAATGCAAAGATGAGCAAGTCACTCAACAATGCTATTTTTCTTGCCGATTCTCCAGAAACCGTCGCTGAGAAAGTTATGAAAATGTATACAGATCCAACCCACATTCATGTACAGGATCCTGGAAAAGTAGAAGGAAACGTAGTATTTACCTATTTAGATATTTTTGATCCGAATAAAGAAGAAATTGCTGAATTGAAAAAACAGTATCAACAAGGAGGATTGGGCGATGTTGTTATAAAGAAACGACTCATTGCATTACTCGAAGAAATTCTCACTCCAATTCGAGAAAAAAGAAAAGTATACGAACAAAATCCAAAACTTGTTTTAGATATATTAAAAGAGGGAACAGAGAAAGCAAAAAAGATTGCTGGACAAACTATGAAAGATGTGCGCGGAGCATTGCAGATTCATTATTTCAACTAGCTTTTGACAAAGCACTAAATACATTTCAGAGACAACACATGCTGTTGACTCTGTTTGTAATGAGCATATTATTGTATATGTAACAAGTACACCGTTTCGATTGAGGTTTCGCGCAGCGGCTGCTGGTGGTGGAGGGGCTTCGGCCACCCCAGTGCCGCAAAGCATAGTGAAACCCAAAAGGGACATCTAGGAGCGAGAGGATGAATTTATTCAACCTCCCGCTCCTATTATTTTACCTAAATTTCAACTAGATATTTTGACAGAACAGCATATCTGTTTCACAGCTAAGACTGTTGCTTGACGATTATTTTACATAGGAGTACTATGTATGAGTCAGGATCACTTAGTAGATAACCTCGAGTTTGATTGGTACGGTCGCTTCACAGCAACCAAACCAATCAACTCAAGGACGACTTATTACTAACCCCCGACACATAATGGGCACCGCCGCTTTATTGCCGCAGTGTCCATTTCCCATTTATGGGGGTGTCGCAATTTCTCCATTGACTTATTTTTTATATCAGATAGGATAACAAACGAATCGCTCTTCAATTTGATCATTTCGGTTTTTACTTCGCTGCCGAGGCGTAACTTGCGCCTCCCGTCACGCCACGCCGCTCCACGCATACAACGTGGAGCGGCTATTTCGTTGGATAATTTGCATAAATTCTGATAGTATCTCAACATATGACACGAACGTATATTAAAGATCTCAAATCACAGGTAGGCAATGAAGTGAGTATTTCTGGCTGGGTAGATATCCGACGCGATCAAGGAAAAATGGTTTTCTTTGATTTTCGTGATATGTCTGGAAAGGTGCAAGGTGTTGTTCTCCCAAATGCTACTGAAGCAATTACTATTGCAAAAGAAGTACGACCAGAATGGGTTGTCGAAATAAAAGGTAAAGTAAATGCTCGACCAGAAAGAAACATTCAGAAAGATAAACAGAACGGCAACATTGAACTTGAAGTCCTTGCAATCAACGTTTTAAACAAAGCAGAAACTCCTCCTTTTGATTTGCATACTGATGGTAAAGAAGTAAATGAAGAAGTACGACTCAAGTATCGATACTTGGATCTTCGACGTGATCGACTTCAGAAAAACATTCGAGAACGAGATAAGATTATTACGTTCTTCCGAAACCACATGCATAAGAATGATTTCGTTGAAATCGAAACTCCTATTCTTATGAAAGGAACTCCTGAAGGGTCACGAGAATATTTGGTACCTTCACGACTTGAAACAGGGAAGTTTTACGCACTCCCACAATCTCCGCAGCAATTTAAGCAGCTTTCTATGGTTGCTGGCTTTGAAAAATATTTCCAAATTGCTCGATGTATGCGAGATGAAGATCTTAGAGGAGATCGACAGCCTGAGTTTACTCAGCTCGATTACGAAATGTCATTCGTAAATCAAGAAGATATTCTTTCATTTACAGAGCCCATGTTTATTGAGCTTGTGCAGACGTTGTATCCTGAAAAAACTATTACTGAAATTCCATTCCCACGAATTACCTACAAAGAATCAATGGAGAAGTATGGATCAGATAAACCGGATCTTCGAAAAGATAAAGAAAATCCAAATGAATTAGCATTTGCATGGATTGTTGATTTTCCAATGTTTGAAAACAACAGTGAAGGAAAGATCACTGCAGCTCACCATCCATTCTGTTCTATTAAAGATGAAGACAAAGAGAAGTTTATGAAAGGTGAAGACCTTATGTCTATCCGAGCAAATTCATATGACCTCGTTATGAACGGATATGAACTTAGTTCTGGAAGTATTCGAATTCATGAGCAAGAGATGCAGAAGCGAGTATTTGAACTCCTAGAGATTGGTGAGGAAGAACAGCAGGCAAAGTTTAAGCATATGCTTGAGGCCTTTAAGTTTGGTGCGCCTCCACACGGAGGATTCGCTCCTGGTATCGATCGAATTGTGATGCTTCTTATGGGTGAGCCAAACATTCGAGAAGTTATTGCGTTCCCAAAGACTGGAGAAGGAAAGGATCTCATGATGAGTTCTCCTTCAGAAGCATCTCCAAAGCAGCTTAAAGAATTGGGACTTAAGATTGTGAAATAAACAAATGGAGAAACCACAAATCATTCAATGTCATCACTGTGGTAATAATTCTCCTCATGAAATAATTTTTAAATGTGATGGACCTGAAGAAGTGCTAACTAATTCTGAAGGTGATGTATTTGAAACGGTAGATACTTATTACTTTTTAACTAGATGCAAAAGTTGCGAAGATGTTTCTCTATTTAGTGACATAGAATTAAGTATGGATCTTGGTAACCTTAATGAGGCAGTTTTGCAGTATCCAAAAATCAAGAGATATCAAGATGAGTTACCTGAAAGAATTAAAAAAAACTATACTCAGGCAAAACGAATAGAAAAATTATCTCCTATTTCATTTGCCGTTATGATTCGAAGGTGCTTAGAAGCTGTGTGTATTGATAAAGGTGCTTCTGGTAAAAATCTTAAAACTAAACTAGATGATTTGGCAGCAAAACAAATCATCCCCGAAACACTATCTAGGATGAGCGAAGCACTAAGGTATTTTGGGAATATCGGTGCCCATGCTACTGATGATGACGACTCAGTAGGTGGAGAAGAGGCAAAAATAATGGATGAATTTTTTACTTCAATTATTGAATATGTTTATGTTGCTCCTGCAAAAATCCAGAAATTGAATCAACGATTAGCACAAAAAAGAAAACGGAAATTAAAAGAAAATGAATCTTAAAATCACTATTGAAAACAAAAAACGCTCCTTCAAAACCTTCGAGGATGAAGATGATGATGGTACCTACAAGTATCCATTGAGAGGAGTTACGTTTCCTACTAACTATGGATTTATTGAAGGCTATAGGGGAGAAGATGGTGATGAACTTGATGTCTTTGTAGGCTCAGGTGATCTTTATGCTTCATTTCAAGTATGGCGATACGATGTGCCGCTTGAGACTAAATTTTGCATGAATATAACTCAGAAAGAATGGGATGAGATTTTGGCTGAATATAAACCAGTTATTAAAACTCAGACTGTATATAAAACTAAAGAAGATTTTGAAAAGGCTGTAGAAGGTTTTAAGGTTTGACATCCTCATCCAAATTCGACAATATCTAACGAGCGGGGCCGATTACTCAAACCAAAACGGAGGTTGGCGATGTTCATTAAGTGCGTTCTGCAAGGGCTGATTGAAAAGTCGGGGTACATCCTGTCTGGCATCCTCGTGATTATCGGGCTTCAGTGGTGGCTCGACGATCGGGACATCAGTCTGCTGTATCTTTTTTACCTAATCGGAGTGGTGGCTTATACCATTAACCTTGGTCAGAAGCTTTCTGTGCGGCGCAATCTGATTCTCGATCGAGCCAAAAAAGTACTCAAGTGCAAGCCCAACAAGTACGAAACGCTCGACAACCTTTGGGTTGATCTCTATCCAAACGCGAAATGTGGAGGGATAGAGTACATGCTACTCGTAGCAGCACTAGAATACGGGGTTACGGTGCGAGCACTGAAGTACCATGATCTCTACGATAATCCTGCATACGAATTACGCTGATTTTCCTCGGAAGGGAGAGTCAGTTTTTTATTTGACAATATCGTACTTATATTACATTATACAGAAGAACCCGCTCTTTCCCATACTCTAACCCTGGAGGTACCGTGTTTTGGATTCATCTCGGATACGCCGTAAAGAAGACCTTCGTCTACTGGATGCTGTTCTTCTTCGGGGCGTGGATGCTCAACAAGACCATGCAGGGCAGCGTAATCACGGCCATCTTGGTCATCTACGCCATCGCCCTTGCGGTAGTGACGTTCGCATGCATGGTCTTCCACACGAATGCTCACCGCAGGCTCGTGTACAAGATCGACAACGAGCTCGCCGAACCCGGCAGTGTAGCGACCGAGGAACAGCTGTTCCACTGCTTGCTGATGAAGGACAAGACCCTGAAGAAGCGCCGGTTTAAGAGAGCGATGGAGACGGCTCTTCACCACGGACTTATCCGGCCCGACCACATGAAGATCCCCGGGACCGACACCGTGATCATCCGGTACAAGCGACTGAAGTCGCAACGACCGCGGGTGAGCCGTTCGATCGTCGATAGGACAATGGTCGATACACTCGACAAACACAGCTAATTTCCCAGGAGGGGAGGTTGGCTTTTTTATTACCCAAAAAGTGCGGTATACTAGCTAACATATGCAAAATAAAAACTTTCTCATCGGTGCATTAATAGCTATTGTTATTATCGTAACTGCCGGTTTTTTTGTACTAGCTTCAAAGAAAAATACTGCACCCGTTGCAATTAATACAGCAACAACTTCTCCTTCGACAAACACGCAAGCTGCAACGTCTACCACACCAAATACTACAGCAACGACAACACAACAGGCTCCAAACGATCCCTATCCTGGATGGAAGACATACCAAAGTAATCACCTTGGAATGACATTTAGATATCCAACAGAATATTTATTAAAGTCTGAAGGCTACTCATCTGCAGGAATGTATACTGCGTTATTTAATTCAAGTAATGGAAATATTGTTCTAACTGTAGACAAAAAACTACAAGACCCTTCAAAAGAACGACTCCAATCAAAGACTGTGACAATTGGTGGTAAAGATGGAACGCTTTTTACAAGTCGAAGAGATGTGTGTGATGTAGCTGTTGCACGAACCACACTAGATGCTGAATATGGAGTTCAAATTGCATTTGAATCTTGCGGTAGTTCACAAAAGCTTTTCAGTGATACAAAAACAATTGATTCTATTGTAAAGTCTACTTTTTTCCAAAATAAAAATACAACCATATTTGTAAGTACCCCAAATAATATTGCTTTCAGATATTATGCAGCTACGGGAAAACCAGTTCAAAAAAATACATCAACTTCAGCACAATTTACCATTGGTAAGAATCTAACTATAAATACGGGAGCAGTATACAGTACGACACTCAAGAAAAATCTCACACTATCTGAAGTAGTTACAGAGGCAGCAAAGGCACCGAATGTTACAAACGTACCAGTTATGATCGATGGTAAACAAGGACAAAAGCTTACCCACACTCCAACAACCGGAGCAAAACAAGTAGCAGTTTATGTAGAAGGAAAGACAGCTACCGATATTATCATGATTCGACAAACAGGAGTGGATACAGCCGACCTTGATCTAGCAGTTATCTCATTCAAGTTTATTAAATAAGTTACACTCGGGCATTACGAACGTAGTAGATTAAATATGAAACAAAACAAATCGACAATGCGCGATGTGCTTAAAGCATTTGGGGTAGGTATTAAACCACACTGGGTGGCAGTTACTTTTATGTGGCTCACAGCAATACTCGCTGCAGCACTTCAGGTCTTTATACCGTTGTTATATAAAGAGTTCTTCGATATTTTGTCGCAAACCGCAAACCGAAGTGAAGTCGTGCCTTTATTAAAAGAAGTAATATTTCAAATATTATTTATCAATGTTCTATTTTTTATTGCGCTTAGAACCACTACGTTTTGTGATTCATATGTTCAAAATAGAATCCCTGCACAATTAAAGCAAACTTCGTTTAATTATCTTATTAATCATTCATATACTTTTTTCTCAAATAATTTTGGAGGGTCACTCGTTCAAAAAGTAGGGCGTTATACTCGTGGTTTTAATAAGCTTATGGACTCTATAACATGGAGTCTTATTCCCATAACAGTGAATGTAGTTGGAGTCGGATTTGTACTATGGAAAATTGAACCTCGTGTCGCGTCAGCAATGCTCGTATGGGCAATGCTATTTCTTGGGTGGAACTATATATTTGCTCGATATAAATCAAAGTACGACATACTAGTTGCTGAAGCTGATTCTAAAGTTACGGGACGACTAGCTGATGTAATTACAAATAGCAGTACTGTTCAGTTATTTACTGCAAATAAATATGAATCTGATGAATTTAGTGACGTTGTAGAGAAACATATAAAACTATCTTTATTTACCTGGAGAATATACAACGTAAATCAGGCTATTCAATCGGGGCTTATTATTGCTCTTGAGTTTTTCGTATTTTATATAGCTATAAGATACTGGGAAATTGGAGTATTTAGTGTTGGAACTTTTGTGCTTATTCAAGCATATATTTTAGGATTAACTGAACGATTGTGGGGCTTTGCACGAGTTATTCGAGCTATGTATGAAAGCTATGCCGATGCAAAAGAAATGGTTGATATATTTAATACTCCACATGAAATTCAAGATATTCCTGGTGCACATGACATAGTAATTAAAGATGGAATCATAGAATTTAAAGATCTAGAATTTAGCTACAACCAGACACGAAATGTCTTAAATAAAATAAACCTACACATTAAGTCCGGAGAAAAAGTAGCACTTATTGGACCTTCTGGTGCAGGTAAATCTACATTCGTGAGATTGATTATGCGTTTGTATGAAATTACTGGAGGTGAAATTCTTATTGATGATCAAAATATTGCGAAAGTAACTCAGGAAAGTTTGCGCTCATATATTAGTTTGGTCCCGCAAGATCCAATTCTCTTCCATCGATCACTTAAAGAAAATATTCGTTATGGACGAAGGGATGCAACAGATGAAGAAGTGATTGAAGCAGCAAAACTTTCTCACTCACATGAGTTTATAAAAGACTTACCTTTAGGATATGACACATTGGTAGGAGAGCGAGGTATCAAACTTTCTGGAGGTGAACGACAGCGAATTGCTATTGCTCGAGCTATCTTAAAAAATGCACCAATTCTGATTCTTGATGAAGCGACATCAAGTCTCGATTCTGAATCTGAAAGTTATATTCAAGAAGCACTTGATGTTCTTATGAAAGGAAAGACAACTATTGTGATTGCTCACCGACTTTCAACAATTCGAAAGATGGATCGCATTATTGTGGTTGATGGTGGCCAGATTCTTGAACAGGGATCTCATGATGAACTTCTCACTCAAGAAAATAGTCTTTATAAAAAGTTGTGGAATCTCCAAGCTGGTGGGTTTCTTAAAGATCAGGAATAATATAGTAAATGTAGGAGATTTGTGGTAAAAATATCCAGGACTGAAACCACAACTCGTACCGAAAGGACGGATAGAAGAATGGTCATTACCCGGAAATCGATCACCATGCGGTGCCCAGACAACTGGCACGCACATTTCCGTCAGGAACTCCTGATGGAATTCATGGTGACCATGTTCATCATCTCGGGCTTTATTCGGCGAGTGCTCGCCATGCCCAACACCAAGCCTCCGATTCTCACGGGCAAGGACGCCCTAAAGTATCGGAAACAGATCACCAGATGGGCACGGAAAAATAAGCGGGGGAATAAATTTAATGCCGTCGCTGTCCTTCAGATCACGGAGAAGACAACTCCGGCGATGATCTTCGCAGCATACCGTCGCGGTGTGCGACGTGGCAAGGTGTACCCACGCTACGTCACGACCAACTCGGAAGACGGCGTGGTGAACTACGATCTGCTCTGGCCAGTGTTTACCGCCATGGAACAATGCGGGATGATCCTGCTACTCCATGGTGAAGCACCGAGCTACAAGATCGAAGGCTTGAGGAAGGAGAAGGCATTCCTCACGATTTTGCGAAAGATCGCGAAGGCATTCCCGCGCCTGAAGATCGTGCTTGAGCACATTACCACTGCAGCGGCGGTACGATGTGTCCTCGAGCTTCCGCCCACCGTAGCGGCCACGATCACCGTTCACCATCTGTTGTACACGGTCGACGACGTCATCGGGTACAGCAAGGCGAGCGGAGGCAAAGGGCAGGGAGACCTCGTCTGCAAGCCAAGCCTGAAGTTCCGGCGTGATCGAGCTGCTCTGCGAAAGGCAGCCATGTCGGGCAATCCGAAGTTCTTCTACGGTGGTGACGACGCTCCTCACTACCAAACGGCCAAACACTGCCGCAACATTTGCTGCGGGGTTTTCAACACCCTGGCAGCAATCCCATCGATGATCGAACTCTTCCTGAAGTACAAAAAGCTCGAAATGCTCGAGGGCTTCCTTTCGGAATTTGGTGCAAAGCATCATGGTGTGCCACTCAACAAAGGCACAGTGACCTTTGTCCGAGAATCCTGGGAAGTTCCCGAGGAAATCGAGGTGCCTGGAACCGGCGAGTACCTCACGAACATGCGCGGCGGCGAAGTCGTGGCTTGGAAGTACAAGCCAGCAAAACGCGCGGCATGAATTGATGCTCCCTTTGTCTTACGAGACAGAGCGGAGCTTTTTTATTACAAAATCTGCTACAATACAACCATGGCTGAGGATTTCAAAATTAAAACCCATATATTTGAAGGACCTCTTGATCTCTTGCTCAATTTAATTGAAAAGCGCAAGCTTTTTATTAGTGATATTTCTTTATCACAAGTTGCTGATGATTTTATTGCATACGTTCAAAGATTAGAACAATTTCCCATTGCCGAAAGTGCGCAGTTTATTTTAATAGCATCTACGCTCCTTTTAATTAAATCAAAATCTCTTTTACCAACGCTCAATCTTACTCAAGAAGAAGAATCAAGCATTGAAGATCTTGAAGAGCGATTGAAACTCTATCAAAAGATTAGAGATCTCACCGTGCATGTAAAAGATGCTTTTGGAAAACATATTATCTTTGAGAAAAATCAGTCTAAAATCATAACGCCAATCTTTTCTCCAGATGAATCTATGACTGTCCCTGCACTTCATGCTGCTATTTATGATGTTTTAAAAAACATACCGAAGAAAGAAGCAGTACCTAAAGCTGTTATTAAGAAGGTAATTTCACTCGAGGAGATGATTACAAGCCTCACTACACGTATAAAATCGAACTTGAAGATGAGTTTCAAGGATTTTGCTGGTGTAGGCAAGGTTGAGAAAGTAAATGTGATAGTGAGCTTTCTAGCTATGCTAGAGCTTGTAAAGCAAGGCACAATTATGGTTAATCAAGAGAGAGATTTTGATGATATCACTATCGAAACACAAGAGCTCGGAGTACCACGCTATGATTAGCATTTTTTGCCCCCAAGCTGAGCTTTAATTAAAACCATTTTTACCGTACAATAGACACATGAATCTTGACGCACAGATAGAATCACTTTTGTTTTGGAAAGGTGAACCCATGAAGCTTAAAAAGCTTGCTGAAATACTTTCTAAGACTGAAGAGGAGATTGTAGCTGCGCTTGGTGAACTCGAACACAAGATTGAAGGCCGGGGAGTCCAACTTGTACGAAAAGATGATGAAATTATGCTTGGTACCCGCAATGAAATGGGACCAATTATCGAAGGGCTTATTAAAGAAGAGCTTGTAAAAGATTTGGGTAAGGCTGGACTTGAAACCCTTTCAATCATTTTGTATCGTGGACCTGTAGCTCGACGTGATATTGATTATATTCGAGGTGTTAATTCAAATTTCATTTTGCGAAACCTCTTAGTGAGAGGTTTAGTTGAAAAAGTAGTGCATCCAGAAGACCAACGATCGTTTATATACAAGCCAACCTTTCAGCTTTTGTCGCATCTTGGAATAAGCACTATTGAAGAGTTACCTGAGTATGTAAATGTAAGACAAGAAATTTCTCATGTGGAACAATCTCAAACCGAACAATCTCTTACAACGACTGAATAGCATGGAGACGACAAAGGTTAAAAAAATTGTATATGGCGCTACTTTGATGATTGGACTTATCATCTTTTTCTCTTTTCCCGACAATACTACTAAAATAAATGTAAAAGAAGTTGTAGCAGAAGAATCAAAACCTACCTATATAGATCCATTTAAAGACGTGCAACTCGAAGCAAAAGCTGCCTATGTCTATGACTTTACTACAGGTAAAGCTCTGTTTCAAAAGAATCCTGATCAAGTTTTACCACTGGCATCTATTACAAAAGTAATGACAGCAATCACAGCTCTTGAATCTTCTACGGATGTTAAAAATGTTGTAGTTACAGATCAGAGTCTTTCTCAAGAAGGTGATTCAGGGCTATTTGGCAACGAGACATGGTCACTTACAAATTTATTGAAATATACATTATTAGTTTCATCAAATGATGGTGCTGCAGCTGTAGCCACAGCATTCAATGGATCTAGCTTTATAGATTCAATGAATGCAAAAGCAGTGAGTATGGGGCTTCCTTCACTCCATTTTAATAATGAATCCGGACTTGATGTCTCTACTACAGAAGCTGGTGGGTATGGATCTGCGAAAGATGTTGCCAAACTCATGCACTATGCAATGACAAAACATCAAGATATTTTTGAAGCTACCCGATATGAAACAATGAGCTTTGCATCTGAAGATGAGTTTACTCATAAAGGAGTAAATACAAGCCCTATTGCTGAAAAGATACCTGGTCTTGTGGGTGGAAAAACTGGCTATAGTGTTTTAGCAGGTGGCAACTTAGCTGTAGTTGTGGATATGGGTATTCAACATCCAGTAGCAATTGTCGTTTTAGGTTCTTCATATGAAGGTAGATTTCAAGATGTTGAAAACTTGGTAAGCGCAACTATTGGAGCAATCTCAGTAAACGAGTATAATGCAAACTAAATGACACTTGATCTTGTAAAACTTTTTATCCCTTCGACTGCAGCATTTGTTGTAGGAATTGCCATTACGCCATTTATTACACACTACTTGTATAAGTTTGAAATGTGGAAAAAGAAGGCAGGGAAGATTGCCCCTGACGGACGTGACACTCCCATTTTTAATGAACTTCATAAACATAAAGAAGTAGGAACTCCTAAAATGGGAGGAATTGTTATTTGGGGCTCTGTATTTATTACCGTGATGCTCTTTTGGTTGGTTTCAAAAGTATTTCCTTCAGAAATATTTATCAAATTTGATTTCTTAAGTAAGAGCCAAACGCTTATTCCGTTATTTACACTCCTCTTTGGAGCATGTATTGGACTTATTGATGATTATTTAGATATTCAAGGATCAAAAGATCATATTGCAGGTGGGTTGTCACTTCGAAAGCGTTTGATGGTTGTGGGAATCATTGGATTACTCTGTGGCTATTGGTTTTATGCAAAGCTTGATGTCACGGGCATTGGACTACCTTTTGGCAACAGTTTGTATATGGGAGTGCTGTTTATTCCATTTCTTACCTTTATCATGATGGGTTTGTATTCTGGAGGAGTAATAGATGGAATTGATGGTCTTGCCGGTGGAGTTCTTGCTGCAATGTTTGCTGCATATGGAGGAATTGCTTTCTTTCATACCCAAATTGACCTTGCTGCATTTTGCGCAGTAGTTGTAGGAGGAATCTTAGCTTTTTTATGGTTCAATATTCCGCCTGCCAGATTTTATATGTCGGAAACGGGAAGTATGAGTCTTACAATTACATTGGCCATAGTTGCATTCATGACAGATCAGGTATCAGGTGGCTATGGGATTCTTGTTCTTCCTGTGATTGCATTTCCACTTATTATTACCTCAGCATCTGTTGTCATTCAGCTTCTTTCAAAAAAGATTCGAAACGGAAAGAAAGTATTTCTTGTTGCGCCATTGCATCATCACTTTGAAGCAAGTGGCTGGTCACCGTATAAAGTAACAATGCGATACTGGATTATTGGCATTGTATTATCAACCCTTGGAATGGTATTAGCCTTGATCGCATAGCAGCATGAGCACAAAAGCAAAAAGGGTCGATAAAATGTTTTTTATATTAACGCTGCTACTTTTGGCAGCTGGCTTTTTTATCTTTAGTTCTGCGTCTATGGGACTTTTGGCGCGAGAGGGAATTAGCTATTCTAATGTTGCACTCAAGCAACTCTTTATTGGATTTGGATTAGGTGGAATTACTCTTATTACAGCAGCACGTATTCCCTATAAATTCTGGCAAAAATATGCTTTTTACTTTTTCTTAGTTTCTATTGTTTTGTGTATTTGCGTATTCCTTCCGAAGATTGGTTTTAGTCACGGAGGTGCATCACGTTGGATTCATATTGGACCATATACGTTTCAACCGTCCGAAATGCTTAAACTAGGTGCGGTAATCTACTTTGCAGCATGGATTACAGCAGTTAAAGATAAAATTACAACATTTAAATGGGGAGCATTGCCATTGTTTATTATTCTCTTTATTTGTGGTGCTCTGATTCTCAAGCAACCAGACACCGGAACATTCATGGTAATTTTCGCATCACTACTTGCGATGTTTGTTTCTGCAGGAGGTAAATGGAGGTATGTATTTCTATTGTTTGTAGGAGCTATAGCTGGTATTGCACTCCTTGCACTTATGCGACCATATCTTATGGGCCGAATCCTTACTTTTATTGATCCATCACGAGATGCCCTTGGTTCTGGTTATCAAATTCAGCAGTCCATGATTGCTATTGGATCGGGAGGAGTATTTGGGAGAGGTTTTGGTCAGAGTATTCAAAAGTTCAACTTTCTCCCAGAACCAATTGGAGATTCAATATTTGCAGTAGCATCTGAAGAATTCGGCTTCATTGGAGGAGTACTTCTGATTGTATTATTTTTAGTTTATGCAATGCGTGGGTTTAAAATTGCAGCACGTATTCCTGATACATTTGGAATGACGCTGTGTGTGGGATTGGTAACAATCATTATCGCTCAAGCGTTTATAAATATGGGCGCCATGATTGGGGTGATTCCGCTTACAGGAATTCCTCTCACATTCGTAAGTCATGGAGGATCGGCAATGCTTTTTGCTATGGCAGAAGCAGGTATCATTTTAAGCATTTCTAAATTTCAAAAAACTTAGCTATACTATATTCATATGAAAATTCTGCTAACAGGAGGTGGTTCGGGTGGACACTTTTATCCAGTAATTGCTGTTGCTCAAGCAATCAATCAAATAGCTAAAGAAGAAAAGCTCGCAGAAGTGCATTTGTTTTACATGGCACCACAGCCATACGATCGCGAATTGTTATTTGAAAACAAGATGACATTTGTACCATGTGCTGCAGGAAAGTCTCGACGATATTTTTCTTTATTGAATTATCTCGATATGTTTAAGACAGCATGGGGAGCATTTAAGGCAGTATGGAAACTCTTTTGGATTTACCCAGATGTTGTATTTGGAAAAGGTGGATACGTAAGCTTTCCAGCACTCTTTGCTGCGAGATTTTTAAGAATTCCTGTTGTTATTCATGAATCAGATAGTGTACCTGGACGAGTAAATGCATGGGCAGGAAAATTTGCACAACGTGTTGCCGTATCATATCCAGATGCTGCACAATATTTCAAACCAGAAAAAGTTGCATTTACGGGAAATCCTGTTCGTCAGGAAGTTATCCATACAGCTCGAGAAGGTGCTCATGAATTTCTAAAACTCGACAACAGTCTGCCATTAATTCTCATCCTAGGAGGCTCACAAGGCTCACAGATCATCAATGAAACTATTATTGATGCATTACCCCAACTTTTACAGAAATATCAGGTATATCATCAAACAGGAGAAAACAATTTGATTCCAGTTCAAGAAACTGCAAAAGTTATTCTACAAAACAATCCCAACAAAACCCGCTATCACGCAGTTGGTCATGTTGATAGTCTAACACTCCGAATGCTTGCAGGAATTGCTGACGTAATTATCTCTCGAGCAGGATCTACAATCTTTGAAATTGCTGTTTGGGGAGTACCAGCAATTCTCATTCCAATTTCTAGTTCAAATGGCAATCATCAACACAACAATGCATATAGCTATGCCCGTGAAGGAGGAGGCGTTGTAATTGAAGAAAATAATCTTACTGGACATATACTTTCAGCAGAAGTTGAACGAATTATGACTAAAGAAGGTCTCCATCAAAAAATGGTAGACTCAGCAAAAAAGTTTGCACGCACTGATGCAGCTCATACTATTGCTAAAGAAATTGTATCTATTGCACTTAGTCACGAAAAATAATCATGTCTGTAGAATTTGAATCTGAAGAACAACTTAATCAGTATTCATCAAGAAAGATCTTTGGAGCACCTGAGACTCCGGCAATGATTCGCGGTCTTAAAAAAATGGGAGTAAAAGAAGCGTATGCGCACCATACACTTATTGGAATTATTATTGCATGTGTAGTTCTTTCTATTTTTATTTTTGTGTATTTTGTAATTGGAATTAGAAGTACACCAGATGCTAATCCTGAAGTTATTCGTCAAATGGAATTAGATAGAGTTAGAATGAATACATCTAATGAGTAAGCGTAATAATCAAAAAGGTTTTACCCTCATAGAACTATTAGTAGTAATAGCGATTATTGGATTGCTTTCATCTGTGGTGCTCGCTAGTTTAAATACAGCACGACTTAAGGCTCGAGATACAGCGATAAAGTCTGCAGTTATCCAATACCGTACTTTATTGGAACAAGAATTTAATGACACAGGAAGTTATGCAAACCTTCAGAAAGGATGGGCAGATGTTGGTTCTTGTTCGGGTATAGGTATTGCTGGTACCTATGCTGCAAAAGCGATAGAACTTTGCAATGCTATTGTTACAAATTCTGCCGCAACAAGTCCATTAGGTGGTCAATATAAATTGCATATAGGAACCGCAATAAACTTTAATTCTTATTACTCAGTAATGGCATGGCTGCCAAGTAAGGGCGCATACTTTTGTGTGGGTAGTGGTGGTGCAACTTCTGAGCGAATGGGAAGTGCAGGATATACAAGTTATTGGGATCAACCTGGTTGTTATAGCAATCCCTAATTTAAATAGTTGTGGTATAGTACAGGTCTATGAATTCAGAATCTAAACCAGTAGTTACACGTTTTGCCCCAAGTCCTACCGGATTTATGCATGTGGGAAGCGTACGAACAGCATTATTTGCATGGCTTTTTGCTAAGAAAAATAATGGTACTTTCATCCTCCGAATCGAAGATACAGATAAAGAACGAGAAGTAGAAGGATCTATTGAACACATTATAAAGTCCTTAAAGTGGCTTGGAATTACATGGCAAGAAGGTCCTGATATTGGAGGTCCGCACGGTCCATATATTCAGTCTCAACGATTAGAATCATACAAAAAGTATGCACAGATTCTTGTAGACAAGGGTCTTGCATATGCAGATCCATATACAAAAGAACAGCTTGATGAATTCAGAAAAAAATCTGAGGAATCTAAAAAGCCATTTTTATATAGAGAATATCGTCCAGAGAATCCTCCAGCATGGGATGGCACACAGCCATTGCGAATTAAAGCTGAAGTAAAGTCTCATGCTTGGACTGATTTAGTTCGTGGTGAACTTACAGCTGGTGAAGAAGCCATTGATGACTTTATTCTTATTAAGAGTGATGGATATCCCACCTACAATTTTGCTCACATTATTGATGATCTTGAAATGGGTGTAACTCACATTCTTCGAGCTGATGAATTTATTTCTTCAACTCCAAAATTCTTATCTGTTTATGATGCTCTTGGAATAGATCGTCCAGCATTTGCGACACTACCTCCAATTATGGGCCCAGATGGAAAGAAAAAGCTTGGAAAGCGCGATGGTGCCAAAGATGTTCTTGATTATAAAAATGAAGGAGTGCTTCCAGAAGCAATGATGAACTTTTTGGCACTTATTGGCTGGAATCCAGGAACAGAACAGGAAGTCTTTTCACAAGAAGATCTCATAAAGACATTTGATATTTCTAAAATTCAGGTGAGTGGAGGGAAATTTAATGAAGAAAAACTAAAGTGGTTCAATAAAGAGTATATAACTATGCTCCCAAAGGAGACTGTTATTGCTGAAGTTAAGAAGAGACTTGATGCAAAGAAAGAACTTTCACAAGATATGCTTGAAAAAATAACTCCAATTATTCTTGAACGAATTCATACTTTTGGAGAAATAAGTGCCATGATTGAAACAGGTGAAATAGACTATGTTTTTGCTGCACCTGAGTATAAAACAGAAATGTTGTATTGGAAAGGAACAGTAGATACTGATGCAACAAGCCGTCGTTTGCAAAAAGTGATTGAACTTATTGAAACTGTGGATGAAAATAACTTCAAAAAAGATATAATTAAAGACGCTCTCTGGAATTATGCGACTGAAGAAGGAAAAGGTGAAGTATTGTGGCCCACACGAGTGTCACTTTCTGGAAAAGACAAATCACCAGATCCATTTGTCCTTGCTGAATTACTAGGAAAAGAAGAGACCATCATTCGTCTCAAGAGAGCACTAGAAAAAGTTGCTCATGTATCGTAAAGCTCTACTATCTTTTATATTCATATTAATAAGTACGTTTGCTATTGGTAGTTTTGTTGTAGCTAAGTATTCTCAGGCACAAACAAGTGATGTAGAAGACTTAAAAAACAAGATTGATACTCATGGCGATCTTATAAAACGTCTTGAAGCAGAAATTGCTCAATACAACCAGGAACTTGATAAAACAAGTGCCCAGGCTTTGAGCTTGCAAAGAAGTATTAGAGAGCTTGATCTCAACAGCAAAAAACTAGCCACAGACATAGAACTCACACAGACTAAGATTGGTACGACTAATAACCAAATTCAGGTTTTAACATCTGACATTTCAAAACAAGAAAGTAGTATCTTGCGTAGTAGAGAGGTACTAGCACAGTCACTTAAGCGAATGAGCGAAAATGACAGTGTATCTCTTATTGAATCACTGTTTAAGTATAGAAATCTTTCTGATTTTTCAAATGAAATAGAAACACAGGGACAATTTAGAGTAAAAATACAAGAACATCTACTTGAGCTTCAAAAATTAAAAGTAGGACTTGAAACAAATAAGCAGCTCACTGAAGCCCAGAAAAAAGAATTACTCACACTCCAGTCTGATCTTTCAAGTCAAAAAACATCAGTTACATTAACAAAAAATGAGAAAGATAAGGTTTTAGCTCAGACAAAAAATCAGGAATCAAATTATAAAACTATAATTGCAAATAAAAAGGCAGCACGTGCAGCTTTCGAAAAAGAACTTCTTAATTTTGAATCTCAGCTCAAAATTGCCATTGATCCAGCAAGTATTCCTGGGGCAAAGCCTGGAGTACTCGCATGGCCCACAGCAAAACGAACGGTAACTCAAACATTCGGTGACACTGCATTTTCTCGAACAACCAATGCCTATAGTGGTAAAGGTCACAACGGAATTGATATTGGAATTCCTGTCGGAACTAAAATTATGTCAGCTGGTGTAGGAACAGTTGCAGGATCAGGTGATACAGATACGGTATGTCCTGGTGCATCATTTGGTAAATGGATAATGGTTACTCATACCAATGGTCTTTCAACGCTGTATGCTCACTTATCCTCAATTCAGGTGAGCAAAGGGGATAACGTGAATCCAGGAGATGTGATAGGCTATAGTGGTAACACAGGATACTCAACAGGACCGCATCTCCATTTCACTGTATACGCATCACAAGGTGTACAAATAGTATCTCGTAAAAGTGCAGCATGTGGAGGAACCTATGTTATGCCAATTGCCGACTTGAAAGCGTATTTAAACCCACTATCATACCTCTAATGAACAGAAAATCTTCTGGCTTTATCGATACCATAGTTCTGGTAGTCATTGCACTCATCATTTTGGGATATTTTAATATTGATATTAAAAATCTTCTTTCAGGACCAGTTGTACGAAGTAATTTAGAATACTTTTGGACAATGACACTCGAAGGGGCTCAACATGGCTGGGCATACGCGCAGGATTTCCTCGCAGCAAATTGGCATAAAATAATTCCTAATTAATTTTTTCATGAATTCTATTTTTGAATCGCTTAAACCTGATTTTAAAGGTGACATTGATGGATTAGATACAACCCTTGATACGTATTCTCATGACGCCAGTCTTTTTGAAATTCGACCACGTGTAGTTTTGTATCCAAAGGATGCTGAGGATATTAAAACAATGGTGAAATGGGTGAATATTCATAAAAAAGAAGATCCAACTCTTTCTATTACAGCTCGATCAGCAGGGACAGACATGTCTGGAGGAGCTATTGGTAGTTCTATCATTGTCGATTTTACTCGCTACATGAATGTTATTAAGGAAGTTACTCCTGAATATGCAGTAGTAATGCCAGGATGTTTTTATCGAGATTTTGATGCTGAGACAAAAAAGATAAACCGATTCATGCCAGCTTTTACTGCATCACGAGAAATCAATGCAGTAGGAGGAATGGTGGGTAATAATAGTGGGGGTGAAAAAGCTATTAAATACGGTAAAACAGAAAATTACATAAATGCACTTAAAGTAGTTTTAGCTGACGGAAATGAGTATTCTATAAAGCCACTCACCAAATCAGAACTTGAAGCAAAAATTGCTGGTCAAAACACACAATCAGAATTTGAAACAAATCTTTACAAAGACCTCAATACACTTATTCAAAATAACTATGAAAAAATAGTTGCGGCAAAACCTGATGTTTCAAAAAATTCTGCTGGATATTATTTGTGGAATGTCTACAACAAAGAGACTGGAACTTTTGATCTCTGTCAGCTTATTGTTGGATCTCAGGGCACACTTGGAATAGTATCTGAAATTACCTTTAAAATAGTTCCAACACAGCCTTTTTCTAATATATTAGTAGTATTCCTTCCATCACTTGATGATGTAAGTAAACTCGTTACAGAAATTGTGCCTTTTAAGCCTGATAGTCTCGAAACCTTCGATGATAAGAGTATGATCCTTGCGGTACGATTCTTCTTCGATTTCTTCAAGCAATTGGGATTCTGGGGAGCAATGAAACTTGGACTTCAGTTTCTTCCTGAAACATGGATGATTGCCGCTGGAGGTGTACCTAAACTTATTCTCATGATTGAGTTTACCGGTGAGACAGAAGAAGAAGTACGACGCGAACTTCAAGAAGTATATGATCATATCAAACACTTTGGGTTCCATATGCATATCGCTCACTCAAGCGGAGAGGCAGAGAAGTATTGGAGAATCCGACATGAGAGTTTCAACTTGCTTAGAAAACATGTTAAGAATAAAAGAACAGCACCATTTATTGATGACATTATTGTGAAGCCACAGTACCTTCCAGAATTTCTACCAAAAGTAAAAGCTCTTCTTGATCAATACAAACTAGACTATACAGTTCAGGGTCACTTGGGCAACGGAAACTTCCACATTATTCCATTGATGGATCTCAACTCTCCGTTTTCAGCAGATATTATTCTCGAGCTTTCTGGAAAAATCTACGATCTTGTAAAAGAATATAAAGGTTCTATTACAGCAGAGCACAATGACGGAATTATCCGAACGCCGTATCTCTTGCAACAATTTGGACCAGACATTGTTGAGCTATTCAAGCAAACAAAAACTATGTTTGATCCTACAAATATATTTAATCCCGGCAAAAAAGTGGGAGGAACATTTGAAGATATAAAAAAAGCTATTAAGAAGAAGAATTAAGTTGTAAGAAAAAGCAGATTCATGCGTTATTAATGTTGTATAGGTAAGATGAATGTAGTTCACATTACATACTTAATTAAACAACATATGTTTGATATCAAAAAATTCTTTTCAACTCTCTTCAGTATCGGTAAAAAGCAGAACGTATCATTTCCAGAAAACCTTTGGAAACTTACTCTCTCACAATAAAACAACTCAATAATCCCAACCAAATCACAGCAGCTTTCCCCCAGGTAAGCTGCTGTGATTTTTGTTGACGAGCATAATACTTGGTGATAGGGTTTCTCGAGACACCGTCGTGTCAGTCCCATAGCTCGTACGAGGATGGATATGCCAGACGAACAAGAAGATGAAACGCCACGGTCAAAACGGGGCTTCGCTGCCATGCACATCGACAAGCACAGAGAGATCGCCCGTCTGGGTGGTCGCGCCGCCCACGCCCAGGGCACAGCCCACGAGTTCACGCCCGACGAGGCACGAGCAGCCGGTCAGAAAGGTGGCCAGCGGGTGAAGGAGAAGTATGGCTCGCCACACTTCTCCAAGATCGGTCGCGCCGGCGGCAAGAAGTCCAGCGGGAAGCGGCTGGTACAACGTGATGGCGGTGAGCAAGTCATCCTCGACAGAAGTGACGAAGGAAACAAGCTCAACGCGCTCGACAGCGGCGCGAGCCGAGTCTAACATCGCACAGAAGCATTCTGCCTCTGCGCGATTTTTTATTTGTAAGAATTTGTGTTGCAATGCGTTATTAACATTGACGGTGAACGATCGTTCACCTATACTTACAACATAACAAAAGAGCCACATATCATCACAAAAAACATGATCGAGACATATAAACAAAAAATAAAAAAGTTTTACGAAGAAAATAAAATCATGCCTTCGTATCGCGAAATGATGGATATGTTTGGGCTCAAATCTAAGAACGCAGTATTCAAATTAGTAGCGAAGTTGGTAGAAGGCGGATTCGTTTCTAAAGACTCATACGGACGCCTGATGCCAGAGCAAAAGCTCTTAGGAGGATTAAAAATTCTCGGAGCAGTTGAAGCCGGATTCCCAACACCAGCCGAAGAAGATCTTTCAGAAACGATGAGCCTCGACAATTATCTGATAGGAAATAGGGAAGCAACATTCATGTTACGAGTCAGCGGTGAGTCAATGATAGAAGCAGGAATTCAACCCGGAGACATGGTGATAGTAGAACGGAGAAATGATGCAAAAGATGGTGACATAGTGGTGGCATTCATAGATGGAGGATATACGGTAAAGTTCTTACGGAAAAGAAATGGCAAGATATGGCTCGATCCCGCAAACGTAAACTTTGAACCAATAGTCCCCGCGGAAAATGAAGAACTTCAAATTATGGCAGTTGTAAAAGCAGTCATTCGAAAATACTAAAAACTAATTCAAAAAATATATGAGTAAATCAGAATTAAAGCACCAGCTAAAAGTAGAGATCAAAAGACTTAATAAGCTTATTGATCAAAAGATTCTTGAAGGTAAGAACTACACAGCAGAAGCTCGACATCACAAAATTCTTCTTTCACGACTTTCAATAATGAAGAAGAGTAGCTTCCTTGCTCGATCAATGCGAGTGATGGCAACAATGATGTTCTAGAGTTCTCTTACTAATCCAAATATTTACAACCAATAATCACACAACATCATGCCTCATATTCACGAGAAGATAGATATGACGGTAGAAGTATTTATTGTTCACAAGAATACCGTCTTATTGCGGATGCATGATAAGTATAAAATTTGGTTGAGTATTGGAGGGCATATAGAACTCGATGAAGATCCTGTAGAAGCAGCCTTTCGAGAAGTAGAAGAAGAAGTGGGATTACAGATTACACTTATCCCTCACTTAGAACTACCACAGTACTCCAATCCTGAACGGAAAGAGCTTCTACCACCTCGCTATATGAACCGGCATGCAATCAATGCTTCGCATGAACATATTTCACTTGTCTACTTTGCAACAAGTGATTCTGATCAGGTAGTTCCAGAAAAGAAAGAAGACTTATGGAAGTGGGTGAGTGCAGATGAGCTCAGTAGCATGGATCTCAATCCTGATGTAGAGTTCTACGCACGTAAGGCATTAGAAGAACTTGGTACTAACTAATTTTTACAATGAGGAATGATAAATTTCGTCCATATGCTGCTGTATACCTACTTCCTATAAAAGACAATAAGGTTTTATTATCTCGAAGATTTAATACTGGATATATGGATGGTTGGTATAGTTTGGTTGCAGGACATATTGATGGAAATGAGCCAGCTACAGACGCAACAATACGAGAAGCTCGGGAGGAAGCTGGGATTGTAGTGCGTGCAAAAGATCTCACTTGTGTTCATATTATGGATCGATATTCACCAATCCAAGCAGACAATATTCCCAGAGAATATATCGACTTCTTCTTTACGGTAAGCACATGGCAGGGTGAACCTACAATAATGGAACCAGATAAATGTGATGAACTTCTATGGGTAGATCTGAATGAAATTCCTGAACAAACTATTGATTATGTAAAACACATGATTGAGTGCTACAAGAATAAAGTATTTTATTCTGAAGTCGGTTGGACTACATAATAATTATCATACAGAAAATGTACATTGAAGCGTCATACATAGAGAAGCCCATCTGGAAAATTAAATTATTATCACGGAACCAAAAAATACACCATTATGCGAACAACTTATTTGATGCGTCTAAAAAACTTATTGAAAGTCTCTCTACAAATAGTGATGATGAAAAACGTGAACCCATCATCCAAGAGAGTGAGTCGATTCGAGAGGCGCTCATAGCAAAAATGAATAGGGACATACATAAATTTTAGCTATGGAACCCTTAGCATCAAAAATTCGACCAAAAGAACTTCACGAGTATGTTGGCCAACAACATCTCATTGGTCCCAACAAACCATTACGGAAAGCTATAGAAGGTAAGCACTTATTTTCTTTTGTCTTATGGGGACCGCCAGGGGTAGGGAAAACAACTATTGCCCGCATCTATGCAAATGCACTGAACGCTGATTTCTATGAGCTCTCAGCCGTATCTGCAGGCAAAGATGATATTAGAAAGATAGCAGAACAAAGAAGTTTACTTACTATAAAACCTAAAGTTTTATTCTTAGATGAGATTCATAGATTTAATAAAGCTCAGCAGGATTTCTTGCTGCCTTTTGTTGAATCAGGAGAACTCACACTCATTGGAGCAACAACAGAAAACCCAAGCTTTGAAGTAATCCCAGCGCTTCTATCACGATGTAGAGTTTTCATTTTAAATGAACTCAGTGATGAAGACATGCAAAAGATCATAGATAGAACAGGGAAGAAGCTCGATCCTGAAGCTCGAGAATGGCTCATAGGCATGGCCAATGGTGATGCCCGCCAAGCTATTACAATGATTGAAAATACTGGGCGACTCTATGCAGATACTATTACTCTCGAAAACTTAAAAAACACTCTCCAAAGTAAGTTTCTTAGATTTGATAAAAAAGGCGAAGAACACTACAACACTATTAGTGCATTTATAAAAAGTATGCGAGCATCACAACCAGATGCAGCATTGCATTATTTAGCCCGCATGACTGATGCTGGAGAAGATCCAAAATTTATTGCTCGCAGATTAGTTATATTTGCTTCAGAAGATATTGGAATGGCAAATCCTCATGCGCTTACACTTGCTAATGCAGTGTTTCAGGCTGTTGATACTATTGGCATGCCTGAAGCCCAAATCAATCTTGCTCACGGTACGGTTTACATGGCAAAGTCTCCCAAAAGTAAGCATGCTTATGAAGCATACTTTGAAGCACTCGATGATGTGAAAGCTCACGGCAATTTGCCGATACCAATGAAAATAAGAAACGCTCCCACAAAACTTATGAAAGAGGTAGGATATGGAAAGGGATACGAGCGGTATACAAAAGAAGATTTGTTGCCAGATGAATTGAAAGGGAAGACGTATTATAAAAAACCCGATGCACCTAAAAAAGAAACCAAATAAAAAATCCGAAAGCTGGGAAGCCTGCGGATTACTCCGGGGTGACCAACAAACAGTCCAAGGGGGCATATCGGTGCCGAAGTTTTTGGAAGGCTTGGGCGATGATAGATCTCACATGATCGATCGTGCACTCAAACTCTTCCGCAACATCAGAGTCTTCATGACCCCAGGCATACGCATTGATGCCATACTTGGACTGAAGAATGTCCCACTGGCGCGGAGTCAGATGGCTCCTCAATCGAGCAAAACCATCCGACATCTGGTTGCGAGTCTTGGGCAGCAGATCTCGATCCTTGTAGTCCTTGTAGAGAGATCCCAGCAGATCCTTTAGGAACTGCTCTTCCCAGTCATGAATTTCACCGCGATCTATGTGAACGGTATCAACCATCCGTGGTCTCCTGAAACGAACCGATCAATATCCTACAATTTATATAACAATTAGTCAATAGCGAGCTCATCCATGGAATATACCCTCAAAAAAACCAAAAGATCTCGAAGAATTAGCATCAGCGTAAAGGCTAGCGGTGAGGTTGTTGTCACCATGCCTTTAAAGGCTCCAGAGGCTCTTGCTTTGCGTTTTTTGAAGGAGAAGGAACCTTGGATACTTCAAGCACAAGCACGTCTTAAAAAGCAATTTGAAGGCAAAACCACGCTTAAACAAACAAGAGCTGATTATCTTGCTCACAAAGAAGCGGCCCGAAAAATGATTACCGAACGAGTGCTGTATTTTAATCAAATATATAAGTTTCCCTTTAAAGATATTCGGATTAAAAATCAAAGTTCTCGATGGGGAAGTTGCTCTGCTAAGGGTAATCTCAATTTTAATTATGGATTAGTAAAAATCCCTCAAGATTTAGCAGACTATATTGTTGTCCATGAATTGTGTCACTTAAAAGAAATGAATCATGGTAAAAACTTTTGGGCATTGGTAGCTCAAGTTCTCCCACACTACAAAGAACTTCGAATGCGTTTGAAACGAGATTATATTCAAATTTCATGAAAGCGATTGTCCATATTGATGGAGATGCATTTTTTGCTTCATGTGAAGTTGCCCAAAACGAACGACTTCGTGGTAAACCTGTAGTAACGGGACAAGAAAAGGGCATGGCCATTGCTCTTACCTATGAGGCAAAAGCGTTGGGAGTAAGTCGCGGCATGCTCATGAGTGAAATTAAAAAACTCATTCCAAATGTCATTATCATGCCTGGCAATTATGATTTATATAAAGTCTACTCTCGAAGAATGTACTCTATAGTGAAACGTCATGCGCTGTTGGTAGAAGAATATAGTGTTGATGAATGCTTTGGAATTCTTTCAGGTGAGACCTGGGAAGAGCTTACTGTAATTGCTCATAAAATAAAACAAGATCTCGAACAAGACTTGGGCATGACATTTTCTCTTGGATTGGCACATACAAAAACCCTTGCAAAAGTTGCTTCAAAATGGAAAAAGCCTGCAGGCTTTACTGCAATGCAACAACAAGATATTGCAGCATTTCTGGAAAAAGTACCTATTGGTGCGGTATGGGGGATTGGCTCAAGCCTATCAGCCTGGTTTCAAAAAATGAAGGTTGCTACAGCTTTAGAATTTGCGATGAAACCGCAAAATTGGGTTGAAGAACACTTAGCCAAGCCTTCACAAGAACTTTGGTATGAGCTCAATGGGATTACTATGCATAGAGTGCGTGATGGTCATCATGAAAAGCATCAATCCATTAGAGCAACGCGAACATTTCGACCTCATACTAATGATAAAAATGCGCTGCTTTCAGAGCTCGCAAAAAATGCTGAAAAAGCATGTCTTAAATTACGGAGAAATAATTTGAAAGCAAAGGCTGTGTCTTTTTATATAAAGACTCAAGAAACGTTTAGATATTTTGGAAAAGAAATTACTTTTACTGCACCGATAGCAACTCCTTCACACATTATGAACGCAATTGGAAAAGAATTTGATGCTATTTTAAGGAAAGAATATACATATAGGGCTACAGGAATTGTGCTTCATAGTATTCGTGATGCTTCTGTGTACCAGTTTGATTTATTTGGAATGCAAGAAGAAAGCGATGTAAAACTAGAACTCTATAAAACAGTTGATAGCGTGTTTGAAAAATGGGGGAAAGGATCTATCTTTTTGGCAGCAAGCCTTGCATCTCGCAACAAATTCTCAAAACAAAATCCTGAATCAAAAAAAATGAAACAAGATGCACTATGGCTTCGCATGGGAATTCCGTATTGGGGAGAGGCAGTATAGTTTTCCAAATAAAAAACCGACTAAGGTTACTCCTTAAGTCGGTGCTGGATCATAAATCACAATGAGAAGCATGTTCCCGTTGTGATTCATGCCGTAGGCCGTCACGAATGTGCCTCCGTTTTTATTGAGCCAATCAACGACGGCACAGCCTACCTCATCAAGTACGAGTGTGGCAATGGGGAATACAAAGACTTCACTTTTCATGGGCAAGCCTCCTCTCTTAAGCATACTACACAGCGTTATCTCAAAATCAAGTGTATATAAAACGAAACCCCGCACAATTAAGCGCGGGGGTAGGAGTGAAACGGCACTCCGAAACCGTGTACAAAAAAGGTTGTACATACCTTGGTCAGATTCTACTACTTGTAGAGCATGTGGCGGATCGTGCGGCTGAGACGCAGCTCGTCGTTGGTCAGCGGGTACTTGCCCGTCAGGACCAGCGTGATGGCGATCGCGAAGTCTCCCTCGCGGTTTCCCATCTCATCGTTTTCGAGCCGAACGCACCGGTTGTGCGCGTAGTAGCAGACCTTCCGGTCGAATCCGGTCATGGTCCACAGCTTGCCGTCCTGCTCGATCTTCACACCGAGCTCCCGAGCCAGGTCTCGGACCTGCTCGAAATCGGGATGCGGTTGACCGAGCACGATACCATATCGGTCGGTCTTCGGGCGAGAAGCAGTCTGCTTCTTGTTCGTATCCGTTGCGGGCACGCGATGCCTACCTTTCCTGAAACACTTGAAATAAAAGAACGGGTCTAAACTCTGCTTTCGTCCTGTTGGACTCATCAGTCGAGACTACATCTCGAGAGCAGCCAAGTAACGTCGTTGGCACCGTATGCATTCAATGGTATGCATAAACCTTGTTGCTTGTTTAACGAGGAACAACTCTCGAGTACTGCAGCACCATGACGAGCTCGCCGTTGAAGGCGATGGACTCGATGTGGTGAAATTCACCCTTTTCGCGCTGGACCGCCTCGACCTTCGTGTCGATTTGGTACGCGTTGACCGTGGCCATCGAGAACGACATCACCTCGACGAAGTTCCTGGCCGGCGTCAGGCGCGGCTTGTAGATCAGGATCACGATGAGATCACCGTTGAACTCGGTGAGCTGAACGCTGGTGATCTTGAGCTGCTGTTCAGCGAGCCACTGGTTGATCATGGTCTGGCCCGTACCGGAGTTCACCTGATGAGGCGCCAACACGAACGATTTGGTTTTCATGACCAATCCTCAGTTTGAGTTTCTAAAGAGCGAATGCCTTACTTGGACATCCAGGGAAGCAGTACTCGGCATATAGTAATGCTTGCCATGATCACTGGAAAGATAACTCCGCAGAATGCAAACCATCTTCTTTTTCCAGACCTGTTTCTAAAAGCTTTGGTCCAAACTAAGAAGACACATGCATTCACACAGAGTTGAATCATTCCAGCAATTACAGCTGATCCATGGAAGATGGAGGTAAAGTTTGCGATGAGGAAAAATGAAACCCCCATTGCACCCGTTACAGCCATCCATTTTGAGGTGCTATCCTTCACGTTCCCTCCAAAATGTAACGGTCTGTATTATAGCATATATATTACTTATAGTCAAATATAAATAATCCTTAAAAACCTATATAATAAGCCCATGAATTCCGGACTGAGTTTCAATTTTGACGAATCAAACGAGCCACAAAATATGACTGTGGCTGAGTATTTAACAATGCTCAACAACAACCTTAAAAATATTAAGGGCAAAGTCATTGGTGAAGTAGTAAATCTCAAATTATATTCTGGCCGTAGTTATTTATATTTTTCTATTAAAGATAAAGAAGCCAATGCTGTCATGAATTGCTTCATGTGGAAGCGAAGTCTTGATATTTCTGGAATTGAATTAGCTGATGGACTTGAAGTAGCGATTTCTGGATTTACAAAAATCTATGAACCTAACGGATCTATTTCTTTCCAGACAGAGACTATTGCATTAGTGGGAGAAGGCGCACTCAAGAAAGCATATGATAAGTTGAAACAAAAGCTTGAGAAAGAAGGGCTCATGAATGCTGAAAAGAAGCGACCTGTTCCTGAGTATCCTCACAAAATTGGAGTGATCACATCTAAAGATGGAGCGGTGATTAGTGATTTCACAACTAATATTGGAAAATTTGGCTATGAAATTAGTTTTGTTAATTCACGAGTAGAAGGACAGATTGCTATTACTGACTTAATAGCTGCTGTGAGAACATTAAAAAATAAAGACATAGATGTGTTAGTAATCATGCGAGGAGGAGGGTCACTCGAATCATTTGCTGCATTCAATAATGAAATGCTTGTACGAGAAATAGCAGATTTCCCAGCACCGGTAATTGCAGGTATTGGCCATGATAAAGATATATGTTTAGTGAGTCTTGTGGCTGACCATATGGTATCAACTCCTACTGCAGTAACCCAGCTGTTAAATAAATCATGGGAACAGGCATTGTCTAGAGTACTCCTTCAAGAAAAGCAGATCTTAAATTCGTTCACACAAATTCTGGCAAAACGAAAAATATATTTAGAACGAGCAGCTGGACTTATGCAAGATAAGTTTACGACTATTTTTGAGAGGTTTAAGATGATGCAAAATTCTTTCACAGGTGGAATAAGTAAAATAGGCTATAGAATAAAAGAATTACAGACGCGTGTAGAGACTCAGGCAAAAAATCTTTCAAACAGCTTTATAAAAGCAACAACAAACATAAATACATTTTTAAATAGCCGAGAGAAAGAATTAGAACTCCTCAATCCAGAACGGCAGCTAAAACTAGGGTATAGCATTGTGAGATTAAAGGGTAAAGCTCTGAGAGATACTGGAAATGTGAAAATAGGGGATGAGCTAGATATTAAAACATACCAGGGTGAGCTAAAAACAGAAGTTAAAGAAATATTAAAATAACAATAAAGAACATGACAACAAAAACTGAAAATAAGATAAATCTCACAGAATCACTCTCCAAACTCTCAGAAATCGTAAAATGGTTTGAAAATGAACGAGAGATTGATGTAGAACTAGGACTTACTAAGGTTCGAGAAGGTGCCGACCTTATTAAAGCCTGCAAAGCTCGTTTGGCTAAGATTGAAAATGAGTTTAAAGAAATTCAGAAAGAGATTCTAGATGAAAACCAAGTATAGGTCTCTTTCGAAATAGTTTGAATAACGTTACTTAATGAAGGGAAGTCATTACCTCGAGTCATAACACATATAAAATATGGATCCTGCGGATAGTATACAATTCCACAGTCATGTAACTCTTTAACTTCATGATTATCGTTATTGATGTATGACCTTTCGCCAAATTTATGAGCAACAGGAATTATGTCTGGAACTCCACCTTTCAGTCCATCATTAAAACTAACATGGGCCAAAAGATCCAGAGCCAATTCCGATATATTTCTATTTAAGTATGTTGAACTATACAGCGTCCTAAATAGTGTAGAATAGGATTTTACTGAAAGAAATTCAGGCATGTCTTTTATTGGAATCTGGATACGTAGATCTGTATATACCTTTATTAATTCTTCTTGATCGATTGCATTAAGAAGTGCTAGATTTGAATTATTACCCGATTCGACTATCATATCCTGAATCAATTGCCGGACTGTATAATATTTCCCATCTTCAAAAGTTGTATGTGGTGAATAAAACTGTTTTTCATTACTTATGACTTTATATAGAATTTTTTTATCTAGAATTTCTGAATTTGATTCAACTTCTTTTAGATAAGCGATCATAAGAGCAACCTTAAGCATGCTTGCAGGAGCGTAGAGCACATCTTCATTTATACCTGTCCAGTGGCCGCTATTTAGACTACGAATATATACTGAGACTGAATCAGCCTTTTTATCTTTTGTGAATTGATCGATTGAGGTTCTCAGTTTTTTCTCAAGAGAAGTGAATTCGTTAAAGGTATTCTTACTACTGATTTCTGTAAAAAGAAGTGGATTTATATACGTATATTCGTTGGAATTTTCTCTAATGAGTTTAGATGTATTTGCTGGGGTTCTTGAAGTAAATATACTGTATATTACACTTCCTCCAAGAATAATCCCACAAAGAAAGATACTTATATTTAAAAAGACACTCCTCCGAAGGAATTTCATACTATATCTATATCATATTTTGCACCTGAAAAAAACCATCAATTAGAGCGAGTTCATACATATCCACAGTTTGAAGATACTTTGATGAACCTTTCATGAAGATACCATGTATAATAAGCCTATCTATGAAATCTTCTACGACCGATAAACCATGGGGATCATTTACACAATTTACACACAACGAACTATCTACAGTTAAAACTATTTTTGTGAAGGCTGGAGAGCAGCTGAGTTTGCAAACCCATGCAAAACGGGAAGAATTTTGGAAGGTTATTTCTGGCACACCTACACTCACGATTGGCGAAGAACATATTGAAGCACAACCTGGAGACGAATTTACAATTCCTGCTGGCTTGCAGCATCGTATTGCAACGACACAAGAAAACGCATTGATACTCGAGATATCAACTGGCGATTTTGATGAAAACGACATTATCCGACTCGAGGATAAGTATGGACGCTCTTAATTAATCCTATGGCGAAACAAACGCCTTATATACCACTTGGAATACTAGGGAACCAAGATTCTGTTGGTATTTTTGCGCGTACTGATGCTGCTTCATCAAAGTTTATAATTCTTTGGAAACAAAAAGATGGATCTTTTGCAGAGTCTCTAGAATTTGAAGATATAAGTATCTCTTTACCTCATGGAACAAAAGAAAATCCTGCCCATTGCAGTACTTTTTCCATTTCTGAACATGAAAAAATGTGGACAGCTACTTATATTCGCATCAAACGTGGCACGAGAGAGCGCGTTATCGCTACATCTATCGATCTTATAAAATGGCTCATTGTGTCTGAAGTAGCAGCAACGTCAGATGATGTAGTACTCGCAGAATCTTCCGATCATACTCACAAATATCATATGTTTTCAGGTGGCACTTTTACTCGTTTGGCATATTCAAAAAATCTGCATACTTGGGTAAAAGCTCCTGGACTCATCATGACCTATCGTCAAGATTTCTTTGACCAAGATGTGATAAAACTCATGGGTTCATATGAGACATTGCGAGGGACTCTACTATTTTACGATTCTTCATATCTCAAGGATGAGCAATGGGTAATCCAAGTAGGAGCAGTGCTTTTGGATAAACATACTCCAACAAAAATATTGTGGCGTGCATTTGACCCACTATGGAAAGCAACACTTACCACCGAGCACTTTACCGACATGCGGCCGTTAGGTTTAGTAGAACATACTGATGCAACAGTATCTCTATTTTGGACCTCTGCAGAAGGTTATATTTTGAGTACTCGACTTGATGTACCAACGCATGCACTCACTCACTCACTTCACACTCATCCAAAGGTAGATAAATCAGAGCTTAAAAAGCATCATAAAAACCCTGTTTTATCTCCCGCACTCCACTTAGAGTGGACTGCAGGTGGGACGTTTAATCCTGCGGCATTTCGCGACTCACAAGGCAAAGTACACCTTATCTATCGAGCGGTAGGAGCTGATGGAGTATCTCGTTTGGGATATTCAGGAAGTACAGATGGACTCATGTTTGATGACCATCATGAACAAGCTGTATTCGCGATGGAAAACCCACGACTCAATGTAGATCCAGAATTTAGAAAATATGATCCTGTAATGTATCCATCTGGCGGAAGCTGGGGAGGATGTGAAGATCCACGCATGGTTGCTATAGATAACAAAGTCTATGTAACTTTTAGTGCCTTTGAGGGATGGGACAGTATTCGCATTGGAGTTTCTTCTATTTCATTAAAGAATTTCTTAAGTAAAAAGTGGCGATGGAGTAAACCACTTTTGATTTCTCCTCTTCAAAAAATAAATAAAAACTGGGTGTTATTTCCAGAAAAGATTAACGGCAAATTTGCTATCTTACACAATATTTCACCAACTATTGAAGTTGATTATGTGAACAAGCTTGAGGATCTAGCTACAGGTAAAGTAGAAATCAAAAGTAATTTCGGTAAACGAAAGCCTCAAGCATCATGGGATACTTATGTACGAGGAGTTGGTCCACCACCATTAAAAACAGATAAGGGCTGGCTAGTCTTATATCATGCCATAGATAAGCGCGAGCCTGATCAGTATAAATTGGGTGCAATGTTGCTTGATCTTAAAGATCCAAAGAAAATACTTGCTCGAGCACCCGCACCATTGCTTGAACCAAATGCCTGGTATGAAAATGATTGGAAGCCAGGTGTGGTGTATGCCTGTGGTGCAGTTATAGAAAACGATACACTCTATGTGTACTACGGTGGCGGAGATAAGCATATCTGTGTAGCAACAGCACCACTTCAAGAATTACTCGATAAAGTAATAAAGAACAAAGAGTTTACGCTCAAGCCTGAAAAATCAATCGCAATCTAAAATTCTATGTATACGGTCCATCGATCAAAACAAAATCCCATACTTTCTCCCGACACAACAAATGCTCATGAAGCATATGCTGCATTTAATGCGAGTCCAATCAAAATTGGAACTCGTACTCATATTTTGTATCGAGCACAGACTACTCCAGAGCGATTTGAGAATACGAACTTTTCTTTATCCACTATTTATAAGGCAGTAAGTACCAATGGCGCGGATTATAAAAACAGACAGGTATTTATAGAACCTACAGAAGCTTGGGAACGTTATGGATGCGAAGATCCTCGCGTAACAAAATTAGGAAAGACTTACTACACGTTTTATACTGCACTTTCTACATTTCCATTTGGCGCTCGGGGAATTAAAGTTGCCGTAGCATTGAGTGATGATCTAGAAACAGTACGAGAAAAACATTTAGTTACGCCATTTAATGCAAAAGCAATGGCCCTCTTCCCGGAAAAGATTAACGGCAAATATACGGTTATTCTTTCTGCTCATACTGATGAACCGCCTTCAAAGATTGCAATTGCACAATTTTCAAAAGAAGAAGATATGTGGTCAGAGAAATTTTGGAATACATGGCATGACAAAATAGATGATCACCTTATTACGGATCTCAAACGAAAACCAACCGATCAGATTGAAGTAGGATCAACACCAATCAAGACTAAACACGGCTGGCTTATTATTTATTCTCACATTCAAAATTATTATTCTGAAGAAAAGATATTCGGTATTGAAGCTGTCTTACTTGATCTCAAAGATCCACAAAAAGTTATTGCTCGCACAAAAGGTCCACTTCTTGTTCCAGAAGAGCATTATGAAATATACGGAACTGTACCGAAAACAATTTTTCCATCCGGTGCATTAATAGAAGATGAGACACTTTATATCTTTTATGGAGCTACAGATACGACAACAGCAGTTGCATATGTGAATGTTGATGATTTACTGCAAACAATGTTGGATCATCCTTCAAAAAAGATATTACGATTGCCTTCCAACCCAATTCTTTCTCCAACAAAAGAAAAGTGGGAAGATAGAGCAGTATTCAATCCTGCAGCAATTGATCTTGATGGAAAAATCCACATTCTCTATAGAGCATGGTCTATGGATAATACTTCAACAGTAGGATATGCATCATCAAAAAACGGAACAAAGATTGATGAGCGATTGCCGTATCCTATTTACACCCCACGAGAAAGCTTTGAAAGTAAAAATATACCCAATGGCAATTCAGGATGTGAAGATGCACGAATAGTTGAAATAGGTGACAGACTCTATATCACATACACAGCATACAACGGAACAGATGCACCAGCAGTTGCTCTTAGTAGCATTTCAACAGAAGATTTTCTCAATCACGATTGGGAATGGACTAAACCCGTTCTTATTTCTCCAGAGGGAATTGATGATAAAGATTCATGCATTATGCCGTTTACTAAAAATGGCAAGAATCTCATGATTCATCGTATTGATCACAATATTGTTGCTAGTTATATTGATTTAAAGAATCCAAAAAGAGTAAAAGAATACACACCGATTCTAACCCCACGACCAGGAATGTGGGACAGCAAAAAAGTTGGTCTTTCATGTCCTCCTATCAAGACAAAGCAAGGCTGGCTTATGCTTTACCATGGCATTTCAGATGATGGCATTTATCGCACAAGTGCATTAATGCTTGATCTAAAAGACCCTATGATCGTTACTGCACGAATGACTGATCATTTATTTGAACCTATTGAACAATATGAACTTATTGGAGAAATTAATAACGTAGTATTTCCTTGTGGGGCAGTAGTACGTGGCGATAATATCTTTATCTATTACGGTGGCGCAGACAAAGTATCATGCTTTGCTAAAATAAAATTAAGCGAAGTCTTGAAAGCACTTAGTACTTAATCAGTTCTAGCTTCTACAGCATCCATTCGTTCAACTCTTGCATTATCACTATCTATGATTGTGGGTTCTGCTGTACCAGTGTATTCAACTCTGCTTACATCCTCTGCATCAATATGGAGAGTTGCATCTACATGTACGTACGCACGAGAAACTCCAGAAGCCTTAACAGATGCATCTCTCACATTCATAGTATCACCTTCAAAACGAGAAGCATCTTCTAGAGTTAGTCCCATCGATGTTGAAGTTCCTGTAATATGAGCACGTGCAACTCCCTGCGTTATAACTACTAATTCTCGAACATCTACTTTCATATCAGCTCGTGCTACATCTTCTACTACGACAGTCACTTTTTCCCCACGAATATCATCACTTTGAAAACGAATATTATCTGTAATATCTATTCGATCTACAAATGGTGCAGAAATAATAATGTCGACACTATCCCGATCACAGAACAAGCAAAACTCATTTTGAATATCTCGTTGTAAAGTAAGTGTTCCATCTTTCACTTCAAACTTTGTCTCATCTACATCAGCACGACGTCCTTCTTCTACAATTGAGGTTGTAGATGCTTGAACAAATTTTACTTTTTCAAATCCATTAAGATCGAGCTTGGTAAAAGGCTGAGTAATAGCCTGAGTTTCAGTTACTCTTTGATTCTCTGGCATTGACTCAAGATGATCATGAATTTGTGGAATATATTTAACTGAAAGTGTACCAGCCATAATTAATGACAATGCCCACACACCAGCTAAGATAGCGCTTGATCGCATACCAACTACTTTCTTTCGGCGAATCATCATTACTCCCAAAAGCGCAATAACAATAAGTGGAATTGCTACAGCAATAAAATAGAATGTAGACAATCCAAAGAGGGCCAGTCCTCCAATAACTTCTGTTATAGGGAACCCTACATACGTAGAATTACTATTGAAGATAAGATTGGCATAGGTAAATGTTGCAGTAATTAATCCAAATAATGCACCAGCAATAAGACTAATAGCAATTAAACCTATAATAATTTTAACAAACACTACAACAATCTTTCCAAATACTCTGATAAGTCTTTCTAGTATTGTGCGAAGCTTTGATGACCGCTGCATATACTCCTCGCTATTTTTCTTTATCGTTTCTTTAAATGAAGATAGGGTAACAGGTCCTCCTCGCTGCTGCATTTTTTCTGCTGCTGTTTCTGCTTTAGGAACAATGAGTGCAAGAATTATATAGAGTACAATCCAAAATCCAGAAGTGATAAGTGTGAGGACAATAAATCCAAGACGAACAAAGAGCGGATCAACTTTTATATAGTGTGCGATACCTGAAGCAACACCAGCAATCACCACATCATCAGTATCTCTGTACAGCTTTCGTGACGCTGTAGGGTCTTCATTAGAACTCTCCGATGCTGTACCTGTAGATTCTGGCTTGTCACCAAAGTCTTCAACACTTCCCATCGTTGTCATGAGCTTTTCGATAGCTTCAATAGTAACAACACCAGCAACCGTTTTATTTTCTAAAAGCTGTTCGGCAATTCGTGCCTCAATGTCTTCTATAATTTCTTTACCCTCAGCACTTGTACCAAAATAATTTTGAATAGATTTTAAATACACATCAAGTTTTTGATATGCATCTTCCTCAATAGTAAAGAGGGTACCGGCTATAGTTATTGTTAAAGCTTTTTTCATATTATTTATTGTTAATGAGTGAGTGTATAGAAGCTGAGAGAATTTTCCATGTAGCTTTCAGTTCTTTCAATGTATCGTGGCCTTTATTTGTAAGGGTAAAATATTTTCGTGGGGGACCAGACTTTGATTCTTCCCATGAATGTTCGAGCAAGCCTTGAGTCTTTAGGCGACTGAGCAGGGGATAGAGAGTCCCCTCCACTACCAGCAAATCTGCATCCTTGAGCTGGAGCAAAATTTCAGAAGAATAAATACGACCACGGGCGATAATTAATAATATACAAAACTCCAAAATACCTTTGCGCATTTGCGATCGGGAATTCTCCAAAGGGGAGTCCTTGCTCATTGATTCTTTGTTCATAGGTATACCATACACCATAGTACTTTGTATTGCAAGGTACTAGTGTTAATAAAGTTGTGAAACATACCTGTGCTATACTTTTATGAGGAGGTCTCTATGCTCACAAAAGATGCTATTGCTAAGGTCCGTCGGCTTCAAGGCCAATTGAGTGATCGCAGGTCTCCACAAGGACCAGCGCTAAATTACTCAAAGCTAAAAAAGCTGCACAAACCAAAGCGTGCAAAAAACAAACGCACATCCAAACGCTCATCGAAATCTTCGTAGTTCGTGAGCTTTTTTATTTCAACTATTCCTCTTACTGTCATATATAGTCATGTATCACACACAAGTGTAGGGACTTCAAATTTTTCAATGATACAGTAGTCATTGAAACTTTATTTCTATCTAACGGTCCCAAGAATTTCTCCATAATTTTTACAAAAAATAGTTATCCCTTGCATAGGTGTAGGGAGTTCAATAAAATAGAGGACATGGTATACCTTCCTAAGGAGCATCGAAACGAACAAATCGTACAGCACCGCATTAAGGACCCAAAGAAATGGACTTGGGGCCAGCTCGGTGAAAAGTTTGAGGTACATAGATCTGTGGCTAAAGAGATCTTCGAACGTGACATAGAAAAATACGCCAATGAAGATCAAATTGAACGATACGAAAAGATAATCAAAACAACATAATCTAAGAAGCCTAAAAAATCAAAATAAAGATCAGGGGAGACTCAAGAGCAAAATTCTTGAGTCTTGTTGTATATGTAATTATAGATACTAGTATATACATTGATATGTACATAAGAAGCCACAGGCAGGTCCTTTATATAGAGGCAAAATATATCTATATATAGAGCTTATTTGTATATATGAGTCGTAAAAGATATATTGTGCGACCCTTATATGAACATTAAGAGGGGTCCCCTCAAAAGTTATCCACAGGCGTCTTAATGTTCTTAATCTTCATCTTAATGTTGAACTTAATGTAACTTCTCTACCAATTATTTATAGAAAATATTTTATTTCTATTTTTGGTTTTATGATCTCATATTTCCATGTAGGTGAAAAAATAAAAAAGAAAAGAGAAGGGGTGTTACTCCCTTCTCTCCCCCCCTACCCTCTAGTGGGGTATTAAGTCTCTGGTCAGTATTTTGATCACTAAGATGAGTTTTCTTACAAATATTCTTGACCTAAAACTTTTACCTCAATATTTTTTCCATTTATAATATCAATATACTTAGATATACTTTCAAAATCATTAACCCCTAGTATTTTCATTACTTGATCTGGTGGACTTCCCTTCTTTAGGAGCATTACAGCTTTAGTATGTCTAAATGAATTTGGTGTAACTACACTTTCAATTTTACATTCCTGAGTTATATCCTTTAGAAACCTTTGAATTGATCTTGCACTGAATTTTTTATCAAAACTCTTTTTTACAAAATTTTGAATAAATGGAGCATTTTGATTTTCTAGACCTAAAAGCTTTTTATATGATTTTGCTGTTTCTATGGTCTTCATTGATAATGCTAATCTTCTGGGATTTAGTTCACCAATAATTATGTATCTTTTTTCAAAATCAATATTCTTTAATCTCAAATTAATTACTTCTGTTACTGTAATTCCAGTATCCCACAAAATACGTATTATCAATTCATTTCTAATTTTAATACGCTTGCTGTTATCAGTCACTTCCTCTTTATCCATTATATAATCAAGAATCTTTTCATACTCCTCTGGAGAAATAATCTGTTCTGTTATATTTGGTGCATAATTATTTGTAAACTTATTAAGCTTATATAAATCGATTTTAACGATATCTCGATTTCTTAAATATGCTAATATGTTTTGTAATTGCCACATTAAGGACGATACATATGCTAAAGAATTTGATTTTAGTAGATAATTTCCGATATCCTCATAATCTTTTTCGGTGAACAAATCTATTTCTTTCTCGATTAATGATGATAATTTATTTAACCATATTAAATAATTTCGTCGAGTATTCACTCCTCTCTCCTTAGAGTTGATATAATCGAGAATATATTCATTAGGTATAGGCATTGTTTTTAGTTTTATGCATTATACCTTATGTGGAGAAGCCCAATTCTCTGTTATAAACCCCGACACACATATCCAAGAAGCACAAGATATTAATATTAAAATTCGGATTTATAATTACAGCAGAACTTGCTTCCTTGAAATCTGCTGATGTATTAGTGAAAATATATGGAAAAAAATAAAGTTACTAGTATTCCTCTTAGTCCAATTACTAAGGGGCTTAGTGGTGCAGCTGTTTTGTTTGATGAAATGAATTTTTATTTACAAACAATTACCGGAAACTCTGCCGAGCAATTTTTGCTCTCTCCTATTCATGCTAAAAGACTTAGAAATTTAATCATAAAACAAGTTAAGTCGTATGAAACTAGTTATGGGGAAATTATTATGAAGGGTTCCAACCCTCCTGACGATCATACTTCATTAAAAAGTTTTGGATTCAGTAGTTAGTAAATAAAATTGACTTAAAAAGCTCACTAGTGGCTTATCGAGAGACAAAGATCGTGGATTGAACTCTTAGTCATGAGTAGATCAACTGTCGCGAGAAAACTATTAAGCGGTCATAGATATTATTAAATAATATACATCAGCAGATTTTAGGGATGCAATAGATGCTTCCGAATGTAAAAAGAGAAGGGGTGTCACCCTCTCCTCTCTCCCCCCTACCCTCTAGTGGGGTATCAAGTCCCTACAGTTATGAGGTGTGGATATCCTATAGATTTATTTTCTTCTAAATTATTTTTATTTTCTTTTTTATTTTCGAGATCCAAATCTATAAGTTGAATATTTCTTTCTGTTATATATTTCTCATCTACTTCATACATTATTGGAGCAAAGTTTGTGTAGATTTTTTTTGATTCTATAAGGGTACCTTTTACAAGAACGTCTCTCCATAACTCATTATATCGATAGTACTTCTCCCCTTTCTTTATGAAGCTATGATCTTTTTCATGAATATGAAATTTTTGCTTTTCAGGCATTGGTGCGAGAATCTGTCCTTTGAGCTGTGTATCTGTAAGCCAAATCTTTAACTGAATTGGTTGATCAGAAGTATTTTTAATTTTTAGATCTATGAGATTGTAAAAAACGGTTGCTCCACTTCCAAAAGGTAGTGTTCTTCCACTATCAGGAAATGAATCTCGAGAATGATGGAAGCGTTCTACTATTTCCACAGGTGCATGTAAAAACATCCAGAAAAGCAAATTAGACATTTGGCAAAGACCACCTCCTACTCCACGCACTACTTTACCTTCCGACAAAAGCATTCCCTCTACATATCCATTTTTGAGTGATGGATTGCCTAGAGTATTCCAAAATGAAAAAGTAGCTCCGGGCTCAATAATCAAGCCATTAAGCTTTTCTGCGGCCAACTTTAAATTGGTAATTTTTTGTTTCTGTAGTTCAAGATCAGAGTCTCCAAGCTTTCGCATTAACACCGAAGAACCTCGAGCTATAATTGCGGGGAAAAATCGATCAGAATGCTTGTTTGCACTCGCTGTACCTAAAGAATAGCCTAGGGAGTAGTATGCCCGTTTTAGAGCTAAAATTGGGCCTTTAAGCTGTGGATAGCGTGAAGAAAGGGCCTTTCGTTTAGGAAATTCAATGGTATCTATCTTTGTTGCTATGTATTCGAGAGTGTCCATATCTGTTGGTTTGACCACCAGACATTAACACTATTTAGGGATTTGTCAACGGGCTCAGCTATATACTACTTCATGAACTGAATAATGATGTTTTTGAACTTGTTGTAGAGGAATCCTGTAACGAGAAGCAGTACACCTAAACTAAAGTAAGAAACGAATCGGTAAAAGTTGTCGAGCTCTGCTGTGTCATAGAGGAAGATTTTAAACACTGTCATGACAATGAGCACAATCGCCAAAACACGTCCAAACTTCATACGCTTTGCAATACTAATTCCCATGAGGATAAACGCATAGAACAACCAACTAATAGAAAGGGCCACACGCTTTGTGCTTTCCAATGTAGAGATTTCTTTTCTGTCTGTAAGACCAATGATTTGTTGATTGAAATAATCAAGCACTTCTTTGCTTAATACCCATACGAGTAATACATTTCCTGCGATTGCAAATGCAGGGATGATTTGAGTTTTTTCTTCGGGAGTAATGTCTGATTCTGATTGTCTATTGAGCACGTATGCAATGACAAACATAACGACAGCAACGACAACAAATGCGAGCACTCGCCCATTCATAACAGGAATATAATTTGATGTACTGATATTTGAATCAAAGAAGATTACTCGAATAGTTGCGATGCTTAATGTTATGTATACACACAAACGAAGAGCAAAGTTTTTAAGTTTGAGACCAATAAAGAACGCCGCACATGCTAAGAGTGACCATACAATTGGAAGCCAAAATGCCTTGAAGAAATCTGAAATTTCGAAAGTGAAGAGAAGCTGAAGTACTATAAACATTTCAACAGTAATGAGGGTAAGTGCATTTACACGTTCCCCTGCTCTGTCTTCTTGAGGCAGCCCTGTTGTATAGAGATAATAAATTCCCGCAGAAATAACTACAGCTAAAAGTAATAATCCTGACCGAATATTTATGAATGCTACTGATGTCTCTTCTAGACGAGCATGTGCTGTCAAAATCCGGACTAGAGAAATTCCGAGCAATGCAAACATTGTCATTCTTCCCACGATATTACGTGTCGTAAATGCAGCTAAAGCTAGAATACCCACAGATAGCAACCAGAATACAGTCATAGCTGATGGTTCAAAGAATTTAAACAAATCGAGACTAATTCCTGCTACAAATATCACAGCTACTTCAAACATCATAATATTTGTTATTGATACATCGTCATTTGTTTTATCTTTAGCAAGATAGTGTACGAGAAATGCAGCAGCAAAACATACCAAACAAATAGCGAATGTTATAAACCGTGTATTTATAAATGGTGTAGCAACACTAAGCATTGAGTCACTAAACACAAGTTTTATAAATACTATTGTAAATAATGTTTGAGATAAGTATCTTAGATGTTTAGATGTTAGCTTTACTGCCAAATATGCAAGTACCAATGCTTGTGCAGCCCAAGCAATAGTAATCATGAATTTTTCAAACTGAATAGGTACCGCGATTATAAACAGTATAAAGCTTATACCTGCCAAGAAGCTTCTGAAACGAATATCACGATCACTCTGTCCTCGAACAAAAAGCCATAAAACAAAATAGACCAGTCCAAGAACTACCGTAAAGAGCCCCATCCAATCGGGAGCATTTTGATCAATAAGACCAAAACTCAAAAGGAAGTACACTCCTGCATTTAGCGATAAAAGGCTTAGATCACCTTCATCCTCTCTAGATTTTTGTCGAGCATAGTGAAGAAGTGAAACCGCTAGGAATCCTGCAAAGAATAATGTGAGATATATTTCTGCAACTCCCCAGAGTGATGGTTGATATGATTGTGATAGCCAGGTAATGAATACAAGATATGTTGCGATAACAGTACCAATAGCAAGATTGCGCCAAAGCTTGTAGAAAGAAAGTGCAATGAGCCCTGCATCTAATACTAAGATATACGTAAACAATAGATGTGGATTTCCACCAGAGTATGAAAGAAGGTACGGCGTAAGAAATCCTCCAATTCCAGCAAAGGTTGCAAGAGGTTTTGAATCTAATGCAACAGCAGAAGCAACACCTACGGCAGTAACAATAATCATTCCAATCAATGCAACTGGAAGATCAATGAGGTTATAAAGATTGTATGAACTATAAATAGAAAGATATTCTACGCCGAGACCAGTACCTATAAGTACTTGGCCGTATGATGGATATTTAACACGAGTGAAGTACCCTACTCCCACAAGCACAATACCTACAATTACACCGAGTACCACTCGCATGGTTTCAGTAATAATTCCCGCTTGAAATGCATAACTTAAAAAGAATGCGAGACCTATAATTATTGCTAGTGCTCCTACACCAGTAAAAACTTTACTTCCAAATTTAAACTCAAGGCCATCATCATGCTTTACTTCTTGTGGAGCAGGCTCAAGTACAGGATTTTCAACTATAGGAGTAGTAGCTGCAATTGGAGCACTTACCTGAGGCTCAATTATGCGCTCAGGCATTGTTGTATTTTCTGGAGGTGTACTTACTGGAGTAGCCGCTACTTTCTGTTGTTCTTGGGGGCTTTCATTTCGTATAAACCCACCCAACCTAAGCTCATTTTCCAAACGGGTTACCTTATTTCGTAGGTTAAAATAAAGAATAAATACAACAACAAATAATATAAAATACATAAAATATATGAGACTTGTAATGCTCAACTATAATTATGCACTATTTTATTTTATAAGTACAAACGGACTGAAGTATGTTTGAGCAAACGCAAAGAGAATAATAACAGTTGCTAGTACGAGAAAACCATAAATAATATGGGTGGCTTCTTTGTTTTTACGTTCATAATAAAGAGCACAACATAGAGCACTTAGAATAAGTGCTGCAACGAGTACATAAACAGTCTGAAGTACATACGAAGGCTGAAGAATGTATTTTGCAATAAATCCCGACACAGATATTGATTCATCTTGCGGTGGTGTTTGAAGTGCTGTTGTTGCTGGTTTGATTGCTTGAGGTTGATCCGCGTATGCTGATTGCACAGCAATGTAGGTTGGTGTTTCAGCAATAATCTTTATAGCATCATCACTTGAAGCTCCTTGAACATTTGAACCTGATTGCAATAGTACTGCGGGAGTATTTGGAGAAGCTGAAACTGCATATGCCTGAGGTTGATTATTTATAGCAGTTGCTAATGCTGGAACAGTAAGATCAGGAGTACCAAACATCTGTACTACATAAATAGTATTCCTCCCTTCCCAGCTTCCCTTCACAAATGCAATTCCCATTTGAGTAAATTTCTCATTTAAAATATTTGCTCGATGCTTTGGTGAATTCATCCATGCTTCCACCACTTTATCTGAGTCATTAAAATCAATAGCCAAATTTTCTCCCGCATATTTAAATGCGTAATCAGCTTTTCCAAACCAATACCATGGAGTTACTCCTTGTGGACTATTATGAGCAAAATACCCTTTGGCAACCATATCTTGAGCCTTAAGTTCTGCAGCTTTGGTAAGTCGAGTACTAATTTCTAAAGGTTCTTCCCCAATTTCTATTCGCTCTTTATTTGTTAGATCAACAAGAAATGATGTATATACCGCAGAACTCGATTTGTTTATGAAAATTAATTGTGGAGAAAATATATAGATAGCAAACATTCCTAACAATAAAAATAATGCTACAAGAATAGAAGTCCCACGGAGAATATGTGGAGTATAGTCGTTACCCTCATGAGCGCCTATATATTTCTTAACAGTTTTTCGCATGATTCTTAAATAGTATCACAGCTATTTAAAATACTCTTGTGCTTTCTGTGTATTTCTAGCTTTCAAATCTTTTACAATAGTAGAATTAACCTTGGTATTAAATATAGAATCATGATCTACTTTATTCTCTGGAAATAATCTTTTTATATCATTTGTATATGCAGATCCATCACGTGGCACAACAATCTTGGTTGTTCCACTTCCACTTATATGCAAAACGATAGGCAAACTTGTACCACTTCCCTCTTTTAAAATCCCATTTTCTTTATAATATTCTTCTGCAAGCACCCACATATAAATAATATGATCTAGATTCTGGAGTTCTTCTCCAATTCGTTTAAAAGAAACAAAAGCTTTTCCTCCGAAATTTGCTTGTGCAAAACTTTCTTTACTAATTATGTCTTCAAGCTGCGCATCAGTATATTCCTGAAATATAGGTTCTTGAATTTCTCTGACAACACTTGGCTTTCGAGTTTGCATATATACATACACAAAAGTTCCTAGTATAAGCAGGAGAAGCAATGCTACAAGTCCATAGATTACTTTTTTATTCATACTAGTATAGTAATTAGAATATCAGACTAAAGCAATCGGAAGAGCTCAAAATGAATATCATTCTTAGGTGTACCAGCAGCAACAAACTGCGTAGTGAGCGCATTGAGCAATGGCTTTGGTCCACAGATATATACTCCCTTATTTTTTATATCAATTTTTTTTGAAATAGCATCAGCAGAAATAAAACCATCTCGTTCTGCAACCCATGGATGAAATCTAAAGTTTGGATATCTTGCAGCAATCTCTTCAAACTCTTTTGCGTATACAAGCTCAGCGTCTGTCTTAACAGAATAAAACAAATCTATAGAATATTCTTTAAGTTCAGGTTTTGATTCTATAGTGTCTCGCAATGATCGAGCCATGCTCGTAAATGGAGTAATTCCAATTCCTCCTGCAATCCAGATCTGTTCTTTTTTTGAAGATCTATTGAGCGTAAAGCCTCCATAGGGACCTTGAATATGAGCCGTTGCTCCAATAGATAGGGTTGGGAGAATAGATGTGAAATCGCCTAAAGCTTTTGCAGAAATTCGAATTGTCTCTTCTGTACTTGATGCAGTAATTGAGAATGGATGATCTTCATAAGGAAATCCAGCTTGCTTAAACTTCAAAAACATAAACTGCCCAGGTATGAATGCAATTTTACCAGCACGTGGTTTCATTACAACTTCAGTAATAGAATTACCAAGATTATTTACAGCTACAACATCAGCAATAGTTCTTCGAACCAACCATCTTTTAAACACAGTTCTGCATAGGTAGCTTACAAGTGCTAAAGCAACAAAACCAAGTACATATACTCTCAGATAATTGTTTCGCGCAATATCTGAAGGGATAAAGAACGCATGGAGTGCACCAAAAAATATAAACACTCCCATAAATGAATGCAGAAATTTTAAGCGTTCATACTTGAGTCGAATATAGAGCGTAATAACTATAAGAATGAGTAAGCCATAATATGAGATACGGCCGTAATTTATAGTTGAATTTGAGAAGTTGAGCGTAAAGCCTATGATATCTGAAAAGAAAGAAGTCCTCCAGTTTCGTAAAGTTATCGCAACCAAGTGAATTGTAAGAAGCACAAACGTAACAATTCCTGTTTGTCGATGAAAGAGAAAGACACGATCAAGTCCCCCAAATAATCGATCCAAGAATTTGTATCTTCCAGATAAAACAAGATTACCGGCAAAAAAACTAATGCCGGCAATACCTGCTATCTTTGCAATTGTAGTTAGCGTCAAATAATAATTGGTAAATACAAGTTGTGTACCTTCCCCGATCATCCATAAGAGTAATGGAATAATTGCGAGAAGTATATAAAAAAGTATTCTACCTTTATGAGCGCTAAATCCTCCCATGCTTAGATTTTAAGATCTCCAATAAGGAAGTTTGGAAGGAATGACTGAGCCTTTGCTGAGTGAGGTGTCCCTGATCCCATAGGTCGGGTCATAAACAATGTTGTTGCATCTTTACCACAACCCTCGAGGATTGCATCTCCTCCTCCGTGATTAGCAATCATTTTTGTTACGTCGTATACCTTTGCATTAATGACCAACCAGCAATCTGCTTTTGTGTTGTGGGCTGAAACTTCTGCTAGGGTGAATGACTTTGCTGCAGTGCTTGTAGCCTCAGTAGAATTTGTAGTGGTTGCTTGAGTTCCTTGTGTCTGTTCTGTATTTGAAACTTCAACTGGTGCATCTACCTTTTGTGATGATGCAAATAAGAAAATACCAATCCCGGCAATGATAACTAACGCTATTGTTGTATATAGTGCTTTTGAACTCATGTGATAATCTCTTAATCGTTAATTGCTCAATTATAGCAAACATATTTTATAAGTACATAAGCATGTAGTGATGCTTATATTGCATTACATTTTTATTTTATGTAAATAAAAGTCTCGCTCGTCGCGTGAAAAATGCTCGATCGAATACCGAAGCATTGTTCTCGGCATAGTTTTGTAATGCTGTGCTAAAAAAGCAACTTCAGTTTCTTTAAACCTTTTACCTATTTCTCGAAGCATCCATCCACATGCTTTATGGATAAGATCATGTGTATCCTGCATAAGCATTTCTATAATTTTCAAACTTTCTTTAAACTCTCCTTTTTTGATATAAGCAAAAGTAGCAATGACAGCTATTCTCCTGTCCCATATTCTTTTAGATTTTGCTAACGTATACAAAATATCTTTATCAAGATGTTCAAGATATACGCCCACTATATATTCTACTGAAGTATCCACAAGATCCCAGTTGTTTATATATTTCTTATTCTTTATATAAAAATTAAAAATTTTCTTTTGCTGAGCACTGTTTTTTAGCTTTGTAGCTTGTTCGTATTTAAAAACAAGAATCTCTAAGGCTACAAATCTATGTTCATGAATCTCACTTGAAAGTAGTTTTAAAACCTCAGGAAGCTCTATATCTTTATGGACTCGTGCAACAGAACGCATCACTGGCACAGTCACACCTATAAAAATATCCCCTTCTCCATACTCACCAACACCCGTTTTAAAGTATTTCTGCAAAAAACCAGCTTTAGTTTTATTTGAGACTTTCTTTAATTCTTTTATAACAAGCTCAGCATTGTTCATAATATGCTCAGTATACAAAAACAGCATCTAGATATCTAATCTAGTGCTGTCTTGTTTGTGTAATTTTCTTAGATTTAGAATGCCTGACTGAAGCCCTGTGATGCAGTAATTCCTGTCTGAGATCCTTTTACCATAATAGTCTTTTGTCCTGCTCCAGTATTTGGTACGGTAATTGTATGACTAAATTGACCTTGAGCATTTGCTTGCGCTGTACCCATATTCATTCCATCAAACCATACTGTTACAGTTTCATTACTTCCAAATGCATTACCTTGGACATGTATTAATGATCCCACTCCTGTGTAATAATTACTCAAGACAATCCATGCATGACCTCCCGATACGGCAACATCTACATTGTAAGCAATATTACTCATATCACCCTTAAACATAAATGTCTTTGTTCCTGCTGAGTATGGAAGCATGTATGAACCTGTAGCTATATGTCCACTGCTATTTGCTTGTACAGTTCCTAGAGATGTACCATTCATAGTTACATGAACTGTTTCACCAGGATAAAAATTGTGTCCATTAAATGAAACATGTTCTCCTTGATTCTTATAATATGAGTCAGGTGCTACAAACACATAATAGATGCCAACATTGTTGTAGTTATTTGTAGAGTACACAGAATCATCAGCTTGAACCTGTGACACCTGAACATTTGAATATATAAGTAACGCAATTGCTGGCAGTGAGAGGATTCCTGAAAGTATTAAAAATCGTTTAAACATGCTGGTTAAATTTTAAGGTAACAATATGCACACTAATTACATGCACTTGTACCGACGCACACATAGCTGGATACTTACAAAAATATAGAGTAAAATAATTCCATTATGAAAAAACTACATAGATCATCAAATGATCGTTTTATTGCAGGTGTATGCGGTGGACTTGGAGAGTATTTTTCTATAGATCCAACACTTGTTAGAATTGGTTGGGTCGTCTTTACTCTTGTAGGTGGAGCTGGAATTATTGCTTATATTATTTTGGCACTCATCGTTCCTTCAGATAAGAAATTATAATTTCTGTTTTTTAACAAGCTCAGCAAATATCACCAATCTCCGATCGTAAGTGTTTTCTTTTGGTAACCATGTACCATAACAGGTAATTAAATTTAATCTACGAGCATCATTTCGAGAAAATACTTTCTCTGTATCTTTAGATCTATAAGGATAGATAGTTTTTTCAGTTACCCTATAATGCAAGGCGTTATTAAACTGATCGAGTACATAAATATCATCTCCTATTTTAAGCTTTTTAAGGTTCTTAAATACACCATGAAGAGTACTCCCATTATCAACATGTGCACCCATAACAGCACTACCAATAGCCCCTGGCCGAGTTCCAAGATTGTACCAACCAACTTCAGTATAATTATCAGGCACCGCCATTCTACCCTCTGGAGTTTGTCCCATTCCTACGATTGGTGACAATACTTTTAAAGCTGGGATAAGTAGACGTTTAGGTTCGATGATATCTGCAGAAACAATAGGTACCGCCTTTTCTGCTACTTTTGAAACATCAAGAGTTATATCCTCACTATGTAATGGAAAACAATATACGAGAAGAAAAACTACTATATACCCTACACCGAACCTTTTCATGTATATAAATCATAGCATATACGCTATACCTGAGTGTGGGGATATCTTATTCAGTCGTTGTTGTTGCTGATGTTTCAGAAGATGTAGTCGCTGTAGAAGTTGCGATAGGCACAACAATTGGATCAGTTACTATGGGTTCACCTGTAGGGCGTGGCATTGGTACTGCATCTGGCTTAGAATTTTTCACTTGATTTGTGACATCTTTAATAAGCGGCACAATAATATTTTGTGGAATATTTGAAAGGTTTGAATTTTGCTTAACTCCGAATAATAATGCAGGAACATAAATCTCCGTTGTAACTCCCGAAGCATCAGTAGTCCAATTTCGCATGAGCACCTGCTTTGGTGATCCAAGCTCTATAGTCTTTGTAGTAGAAACACGTGTCTGTGCCGAAGGATTTGCAGTTGATGTTGCAGCATCGATAATCTTTTGAGCATCTGTTTCTAATGCATACTTTGAACTTTCATATAACTGAGATGTAAGATTGTTGATTCCTGAAACTTTCTTTTCTCGAATATCAACATTTACCTGGAGACCATAGCGCATTCCTCCCTCGTCATAGACTTCCTTTCCATCAAGTATAAGTGGATACGTTACAATCACAGTATCGTATGCATACTTTTTCATTTTTCCTGATGCGTCGGGATTACTGTAAATTTTATTTTCTACAACAGCTTTGCCATAAATAGATGTATCAATGCCTCGGTCTTTTATAAATGTCTGAGCAATAGAAAGAATAGTATCATCATCAAGTGAACTTGAAGCTGGGAGTTCTACCCGATCAGTCTTAACATTCCATTTCTGCCAGTTTTGCATAATGACCATGTTTCCCTCGTCAAAATTTACATTAACGGTATAGCCAAAATCCTTATTCTCTGACAACTGAATATTTTGCAAATTTAGCTGAGAAAAAGATTCAAGATTTGTAAGTCCAAAATTTGCACCTTTAATAAAGTCGGCTAATTGATTGCCTGCGTTGATTCCTTTTGTTCGTTTAAGTACTGTGCCTTCAGTTTGTGAAAGTTTTAATGGTTCGCCTTTGTATATATATGTAAAATTCTCTACTCCATTTGTTGGATCAGTAGATGCTGCACCAAAAGCCGACATAGACTGATTTGAAACTTCAGGTGATGCAGATTTTGTCATTGCATCAGCTGTAGCAGTATTATTGGCATTTGAGGACACCGGCAAATATGCCAAAGTTCCAAAGGCATTGGTTCCCTTATTATTTATTTGTTGTTTCAGACTTAACCCTGATGAAATATTTTTTACTGCAACTTCAGGACTAACTTGAATAGTTTTCTTTGTTGCAAGGTATGTTAATGGAGCAACAATAATAATTGCCATCATTGCACCTGCTAATCCCGTAAACAATCGTGTTGCAAAAAGTGATGAAAATGGAGAAACAATTTTTTCAAATCGAGATGCTGTATGAACGCCAGTATGAGCTTCGATCATCAAGCTACTCTTTAATTGCTGGGCAAAAGACTCATCAAAGTGAGTATCCGGTTGGAGCGTAATCAAATCAGCAACAATAGTACGCAATTCTGGTGCGTGCTTTGTGAAGCTTGGATCTAATTTATATAAATCCTTTATGATTGCCTCTGTTCGTTCTTCGGTTGTCTTTAGATGTTTCATTGTAATTAAATGTAGGAAACGAGAAGTAGTAGGAGTGCGACCGGAAGGAATTCACGGAGCTTTTTAATACTTCGCGAATATGACATTTTACAACTAGCCTCAGACTTACCGAGGATTTGTGCTATCTCTTTATAAGATAATTCTTGCCATACTCTCATAATAATAATATCGCGTTCGAGTGGAGCTAACTTCTCAAGATATTTTTTGATGTGCTTACTATCTTCTGCAATATCCAAACTTCCTACGATATCTGTGTCATCAGCTATATCGTAGACATCATCTATATCCTGATTATTGCGCTTGGTCCGGTAATGATCCAAAACCGTGTTCTGCGCAATTTTATACAACCACGAAGAAAAAGGTTTATTAGAATCTACCGAAGCCATATTTTTTAATGCCTTAAAAAATGTTTGACTTGTGAGATCTTCAGCCGTTTCTTTATGACGAGTCTTGTAATAGACAAAGTCATAGATAGTACGGATGTATTTATCATACAATCGGCCAAAGGCTTCAGATTCGCCCTTTTGGCTCCTTATAATCAGGTCTTTTTCGTTATACTCCATGTGTAAATGTACACAGGCTCACCTATACTACGAGCAAGCCTATGGTACGTAACAATTATACCTTGGTTTTAAAAACTTAGTTGTTGAGCTTTCCCCAGCCTTATTTCACAATAATCTTAGTAGTAAATTCTGCGTAAATGAGGATACAAGCCATCCCTTCGGCGCACTTCTTGCCGCCTCCTGCATTTAGAGTAGTTTCCCCTGCTTTTATAGCTTTAAATATCCCTTGTGTTCCTTGGAGTGCTTCTGATGTCTTAAGCTGTTCTACGATTCCAGAATTTGTAAGTGTAACTTTCCAATCAATATCATCTGCTAAGTCTAGCAAAAATTCATCACCTACTTTGAGAGTTATACTTTTGTTGTGATACGACTGATCCACAATATAATTTGTAGGTTCAGGTTCTTGTACTATGGGAGTGGTTGTAGCAGGTGTTGTACTTGCGAGTGGGTTTTCTGGAACAACGGTTATGGGTGGTACTGAATTATTCTGAGAAAATGTGAGTGTACCTACAATAAAAAGAATTATTAGTAATAGTCCAATAAAAACAAATCTTTTATTCATAGGTTCTATTATCCGCAATTTGGTCTCGCTTCACAAGAGGCATCCAACAATGTGCAGATGCGTCCCAGTGATGCAGTCCTGATTGAGTAGCAATCTTCACACCACAGGCATAATTGTCTTCTCGATTGAGAACACTACCGGTACAACCAAAACTTTTCCATGTTCCATCAATTATCTGAAGGAGTCCCTTTGCTGAGCTTGTTTTATTTCGAGCCAATGGGTCATGTCCGGATTCACAAAAGGCAATATGATAGAGCACTGAGTCAAGCTCTTCAGTAGTTGTGAGAGCATTAAGAGTTTGTCGTGAATACTGAGACTTGTGAACTACAGGAGTCTTCTTCGCTACAGTCTTAGAAACTGCTGGAGTTGTAGTTGATTGAGGTGTAGTAGTAGCAAAGAGTGTTGTTGAGCTCGCTGTGAATGGTGGCGTAAAGCCAATAACCTCAGACGTGCCCAGTACTTGTGTCTGGTTGCCTTGGGCAAATTGATCTTTATGCGGGTCTACTTTTGATAGACCTATAGGAATGAGGATAGCCAATACCATCGCACTCATCACTATCACCGTTTTAATCATGCTGTTCATAACTGCTGTGCTCCCTGTGCGGATTACAAGGGTATGACGAGGCAGACTATACCATCCTTACAACTCTGTCTAGATCTTTACAAGACTTTGTAAAAGTGGTTTAATTTTATCAGCAATTTTTTGATACCCAGCATCATTTGGATGCACCGTGTCGTACATAAACTCTTTGTTGCCAAATACCCCAGCTAAGATGTGCGGAATGAATGCTGAATCGTGTTTTTTTGCCAATTCTTTAAACTGATCACTATATGGATCACTCAAAATTCCACCTTGGACTCCAAGAAGAACTACTATGGCTCCCCTCTCTTCTATCTTAGTAATTATCTCGTCCAATTTTTTAAATGTCTCACTTACTGGCACTTTTTGCAGAGCATCATTTCCTCCTAACAAGACTATTACGATCTTTGGATCTTGTTCCAATACACTATTAATTCGCTTCAAAGCCTGTTCAGTAGTGTTGCCAGGAACTCCTTCATTTATAATAGGCTGCCCTATCTGATCTGAAAGCTTTTGGACAAATCCACCATTTTCAGATCCCACACCAAAAACCAAACTATCACCAAAAGCAATAATATTTTCCCCTGATGAGGGATAATTGCGAATACTTGCAGCTAGTTGAGTCTCGGTTCTAAAAAACACAAACCACCCACCAACAAGAAGTACAGCTATAATCAGAATTACAGTAATTACTTTTTTCATATGAATACCAACAATACTACTAATCGCGATCGTAGAGAAGATCGTCCATCATTTTCTTTTCTTCTTCAAGTATAGATTGCCATGCACTTGCATCACCAGACGCATATGCTTCTTGCTTTTTCTTTCGATTATCGTTAAACATAGCCACCCATTTTGGCTTTGATTCAAAGAGTTCAGCAATCTCAGCTAAGTTTTGATCAGCAACCTCGGCAAAAAGATCAGTTATATATTTTTTGTCAGTATCGGAAATAGTTGAGGACGCAACACATACTTTAATTCGTTCGTAATTTGTAGACATAAGAATTAGAGTTTATTATTGCGTTTAGTATTTTTTGGAGCAGCAGGTTTTGAAGGCTTTTCAGCTTTTGGTTTTGCCTTTGGCTTGTCGTGATCATGATCGTGGTCGTGCTTACCCTCCTTTTTTATAACATTGAAACCTTCCAATTTTGCTCCTGCTCTAATTTGAAATCCATCATTATATTGTCTGTTCACTGTAGTTCGTGGTCGTGACGATCTTTGAGCATCTTCTGTAGCATCATTAATTGCCTCTTCTGCATTACGTCCAATATCTCGCAACACTTTATCAGCAGAAAGCCCATGAGGATTCTTTGCACTTGATGGATGATTGCTTGAGCATCCTGTTGCGACAGCCAAAAGAGCAGCTGCTCCGAAGGTAAGAATTCGAGCTCTCTGTTGCATTGCTTCTGAAACATTGGCATATACTTCTCCTGCACGTTTTACTGCATTTCCAAACATGGTAGTTTGCTCCACTTCAAATTCAGCAAGGTTTGTAACAACGTGTGGTGCCTGTTCTGTAGTGTTTTTTGCCTGTTCGTCATTGCCTTCAGGCTCCTGTGGCATACCCGGTATTTGATCTGGATGTTCTTGTAACATTTTGGTAATTTTTATGTCTTATACTAATTGTAGAGTCTATATTATACTATAATTATATGAATCGAAGCATATTCAAAGCGTACGATATTCGTGGTATATACCCCACCGATATTAATGAAGGATCAATTAGTCAGGTAGGACGAGCGTGTGCACACATGTTTAACGAAGGCGAAATAGTAGTAGCCCATGATGCACGTCACGGATCACCAGAAATGATGAAGGTTTTAGAAGACAGTATTTTGGCTGAAGCAAAAGTACTAAATAAGAATATTACAGTCAGAGCTGTGGGCCTTTCTACAACTCCAATGTTTTATTTCTTAGTGTGCCATTACAAAGCATCAGGAGGAGCAATGGTTACAGCATCTCACAATCCAAAGGAATACAACGGAGCAAAAGTTGTAGGTCCTGAAGCTGTGATGATTAGTGGTACTCAGGTATTAGAAGCTATTGATAAACTTTCATAATTCTATGGACTACTTTCCCCTGTATGCAGAATTTATCAAGAAAGGTTTCTCTCTTGAAAAGAAATTAAAGATTGTTGCCGATTGTTCAAACGGAACAACTGGTCTTGTATTGAAAGAATTAAAAGACATTCCAAATCTTGAGCTTATCGTAATCAACGATACTCCAGATGCAGACTTCAAAGCTCACGGACCAAATCCACTTATCGCAGGAGCAACAAATCAGCTCGCAGCAGAAGTGATTAAGCAGCAAGCAGATTTTGGAGTTGCATTTGATGCCGATGGAGACCGAGCATTCTTCGTGGATGAAAAAGGCGAACTCATGCCTTCATACATGATTTGTGTTCTTCTTTTCAAACATCGAAAGCCTCCGTATGTAGCAGATGAATGGGTGTACAAATCACTCCAGTCTCTAAAACTATTTTCTGACACAGAACTCTTGCGATCAAAAGTAGGAACATTCTATGTGAAGAGTATCTTGCGAGAACAAAACGCAAGTACTGCTGGAGAATTTTCTGGTCACTACTACTTCGATGACTTCTTCAAGAACGATTCAGGAATCTTCACAATGGTTACAGTAGCAAATACTGTTTCAAAGATTTCAGACAAGCTTTCAGAATTTGTGAAGAGTCTTCCAGAACACTACACAAAGAACGATGACATCAAGCTTGGAGACAAGAAATGGGCTGATATCGAGCCAAAGGTCCACGAGCTCGCAAAGGCTGAAGGGGCTACCATAGAGACCCTAGAGGGTATTACGCTCGATAAAGGCGATGTTTGGGTCAATATGCGCACATCCAACACCGAACCTATCGTACGAGTGATTGGTGGAGGTAAGAACTTAGACTCTATTGTGGAGTTTATTGCCAAGTTGAAAGCATTGGTGTAATTTTCTTCTTTACTAATATAAGAAAAACAAAAGCAGCCCGGAGGGGCTGTTTTTTGTTTTTGACTTTTTACAAATATTGTGTTATTTTCCACCTTGGTTCGGCACTTGCCGATATGTCACTCCCAAAAAGAAAGTGCAAGCATCCTATGTCTGAACAAGTGTTCCCCCCAGCGTTGTTGGATTTCTACAACCAGAGGATCGGGCCCATCCTCAACCTGCTGATCTCGTGCACCTACCCGCTCGAGCTGATTCAGCGGCGATTCGATTCCCACCGCCTGACGATCAGCAGGTGCTACGGAAGGCCCATCGACCTCAAGGTGATAGCCGTTGACCATCCGGCCTATGCTGGTGATCAGAAGATGATCAGCATGTCCAACACAGCACGAAACGGAATCCCCATCATCGATTTGTACATGCCTGCCCTTGAACGACAGTATGCAATCAGGCAGAAGTTGGATGGGATCAACTGTGATGCAATGTGGCAATCAGTGATCGTCATGGGTGTGCTTCATGAGCTCGATCATCTCGCAAACGGCTGGACCGATTGCGCACCCGGCGACATCCCAGCTCTCATCGAGTACGAGCGGCTGACCTGGGGAAAGACTTCCGAGTACGGAATGGTTCCGTGGGTCCAAAACTACGGACAAATTCTAAGTCCCTTGTGTCAGCGGTGGTACGATGCATGGATCGCTGCCGATCGAGATGTCGATCATCCATCCTGGGTGACCTTCGTTACGAGCAAGTACGGCGGAGTAAAGCATGCGCCACGATAGTTCACCACAGCACAGTCCTACGATGTAGGAGTGTGCTTTTTTATTTGACTAATAATTGTCTCTGCAATACTCTACCAATCAGAAGAGTGTTGTGGGCAACGTGTTCACTCATCTTCCCCGAGAGGGTCCTTAGAGATAAGGAGTACGATGCACAGCAAGATGAACGGCAAACAGCTGATGAGTGTCATGATCGATGGTTCTAACGCCCTCGACATCATGAAGTACCGGATCGGCTCAACGTCAAAGATACTCATGGGGCTACTCCTAGAGCTTCCAGGAACCGAGCGTTGCAGCTACAAATACACGACAGGCACTCTGTACTGGTCTGTGTATTTCGAACCTGGAGCTAGGTACGCAGCAATCAGCTGCCACCACGGAGCAAACGAGTTGTTCTTAACGTCGACAAAGAACAACAATCCAACTATCGCGCGTGAGTATGTGGAGTTGGTGTTCACACACTTGCCTCAGATGCTCGAAGCAGTGGCACGCGATATCCCAGAGCTCTTAAAGAAGCTGGAGCCATTCGAAGCAGCTGCCGCATGGAATCTGACGTAGTTTAGAATGACATTGTTCGTTGCCTTCTCGGTAACGAACATTTTTTATTGCAAACAAAAAACCACCGACATCACTCAGTGGTTTTTTGTATAGTGTAGATAAATGTAATTATGCTTGTGCGCCTGCTGCTCCAGTGTCTTTCGGTGCGCGCTTTGCAAACTTTGTAAACACAGCTCCAACTTTTTTGAACATTCCGAATGGTAGAGGGAGTCTTGTTGGTTGTGTTGCTGAACTTTCGATTCCAGTGTGTCCGAAATAAATCTTTTCACTTGCAACAATCTGTTCTACTTCAAGCTTTCGTGCTTTAAGCTGATCTCGTGATGCTGCAAACAAAGGATCGATTTCTACAACTGATTCTGGGTGTACTTCTACTCCCAATTCCTTAAGCCATCGCTGTGCTCGGGCTACCTGATGCTGTCGTGAGGTAAGTGGTGAATCATTTCCTTCTGCATTCTTCACTGGACTAAATTCTTCTGCTCGATCTGTTTCGTAGACCAAAGCATTTTGTGCCAATGGAAGTGCGTCGAAAATAAATTGTTCAAGCTTTACTGCATTTGGCTTTTCTGGCTTCACGAGTGCTCCTGAAGCATCGAGGAAAGCAACTTTCTTTTCTGCTCGGTGCCATGGAAGCTTGAGGTTTCCATCTGATGTAAGTCGTTCGATAAATTTTACTGAGAGAGCATGAATAGCAATTGATCCTGCATTGAATTTAAGTGATCCATCTGAGTTAGTTGTCTTTGCAAGTTCTTCTGGCATATCAGAATATTCAATAACCTGTACTTTGCCATCAGCAACTACGAAGTTACCTACCTTTTCTGTTGCACTTACCTTAGGCACAACTTTACTACTCATTTCACTGTCGGTAAGAGCGTGCATTCCCAAGAATCGGTAATCAATAGCATGCACCATTGGGTTGTCTACCTGGAAGTATGATAGGTGTTCGATACCTCGTTTCTGCATATCAGCTAGTGCTCCACTTACGCGAAGTGCTTTAAGAGACCCTCCGTGTCCGTCTGGACTTAGAGCAAGACTATCTTTCTCTGCGAGCAAAAGCTTACCAGTTGTCATATCAAATGCAGGCATCATTCCTTGTTCGAAGAAGAATATATCAGATTTGTTGTAACCGAAATATTTGTTTTCAACGAAGAATTTTTCTGTTGCTGTTCGGTTGATATCACTTGTCATGATATACCAAGGGATAGTCTTTCCTGCTTCCTTTGAATATGAAAGAAGCTGTTCCGCAAATACCTGGAAAAGAGATTTGTTCTTCACTGGTGTAACACTATATTCTCCCTTTGGTCCATCGTATCCAAGTCGTGTTCCCTGTCCTCCTGCTACAAGGAATGCACCAACCTTTCCTTCTCGTACGAGTTCTCGTCCTGCCATTTCAGCTTTCTTGTAGAATGATCGCTGCTTAAGTGTTGGGTTTCGTGAGTATGTCTTAACAGCCTGAATATCCTTTGGCATTTCTACCATAGGTTTATTCACTACATAATCTTGTGCCAATGATGCAAGGTACGAAAGATCGAAATTTTTAAGTTGTTTTTCAAGCTTAGCCTGTGGCTGTATTGCTCCTATTAAATCGTTGGTAGTAATTACTTTCATGTATATGCTGTTAGTGTATAACAGAATAAATGACGCATAAGTCGGCCATAAATTACAGGCCCAGCCATATTTAAATAGATAAGGTATAAAGATCTCTTAAAGAATAGATTAAGCTTACATTAAGCCACTATAATGCTAGCGCTCGTTTCTTCATAATTCACTTAGTTCCGAGCTTTTCAATGACCTTAAAATGAGCTTCAGAAAGTGGCATTACCGACAATCTACTACCCCGTTGAGCTAGAGCTATGCCCTCTAGTTCTGGTCGGATCTTTATCTCAGAAAGGCTTATTGGATTCTTAAACTTTGAGACAAACTGCACGTCTACACATTGCCACTGATGCTTTTCTAGTGTGGATTTTGGATCATAATGATCGTCTTTAGGATCAAATTGGGTTTCATCAGGATGAGGCTTGCTTACCACTTTTACTACACCGAATACCCCAGTAGGCTCAGAGCTTGAATGATAGAAGAGACATAAATCCCCTATCTTCATACTATCGCGCATAAAATTCCGAGCCTGATAATTGCGAATACCTACCCATGCAGTTTTCTTGTCTTTCTGCATGTCATCGATTGAGTAGCAATCGGCTTCTGATTTTAGGATCCAGTAGTTCATGAAATAAGAGTACTACAAAATCTGACAACACAAAACCCCGCACTCTTTCGAGTACGGGGTTTTGTTTGAGTAATCAAGAATGATTACTTATCCCAACATGGAGCAGATGCTGACCATGGCTGGAGTCCTTGCTTCTCATAAAGATACTTAGCATATGCTAGGTTACCTTCAAGAGTGTGGAGATCGAGACCAAGTTTGTCTGCAGTCTTTCCGTGGAAGTAATCGTTGATTTGCATAACACCTAGGTCATCATCAACCATCATTCCTCGTAATACTTCTCCGTCCTTACCATGCTGTCGAAATCGAGATTCACATCGTGCAACTTCGGCGAGAATAGGTGTCTCTTCAAAGTATGCTCGAACGTATGTTTCAACAGAAGTAGTTGCTGCAGCTGACTTACTCTGTGAATTCTTTTGTGAAAGAATCTGAGCAGATGCTGCTTCAACGATAGGAGTGTTTTCAACGGCATTGGTAGCAATTGCTGTACCGTTCACTCCAGTGACTGAAGAAAGAAGAATTGCCAAACTAGCAGTTAAATTTAAAATAAGCCTGTTTTTTAGTTACTAGACACCATATAACCTTGGGAACCGAATGGTGTTACTGATAGTTGATCTTAGATAGTACATGAGACTCCGACAGAATCTCACTTAAGTACCGATCTAGAACCAAAAACCAATAAATTAAAAAACCAGAACTAATGTCTGATTTGATACTAGTATAGCATATATACCCAAAAAGTCAAGGATTTTGAGCATGTTTTAGTTGTATACATGTATCAAAAAATGGCCTTTTAGAGCCATATTATTTGAGCAAACTGAGCAAAAAGCTCATCAGGTATTTTTAAGCGTTTTCAGCTGTTTTTTGAGCTCCGAAACAGAACACTATTTTAGGTCGGGATATACCTCTAAAATTGCACTTTTTAGCTTAGTTTTGGCTTCTTCTATGGTTCCTTCTACTCGTCCACCAGCAGCAGCCTTGTGTCCCCCTCCTCCCATCGCAGTCATAATCTTAGAAACATCCCACACATCCCCATCTCTGCTTCTACTGCTTATCTTTACAACACCAGGTTCGGTTTCTATCATTGAAATCCCAACATTCCACCCCACAACAGACTTCAAATTGTTGGCAACATCAAGTCCTGCTATATCATCTGGCTTTGCATCTATCTTTTGGATATCTTCATAGCTTAGTGATGATACAGCAATTGAATTTGAGAACCAGGTTTCAATAGATGAATACAGTAGACCCTGAGCTTGGAGTCGTCCTGGAGTATTATTATTCATCATGGTAAAAATCATACTATTAAACTCAGGAGCTTTATCAGCTAAAGCAGCTGCAATGTGCATAGTGCGAGGCGATGTTGTGGGATACACAAATCCGCCAGTATCTGAGTACATTCCGGCATACAAGCATAGTGCTATATCATGAGTAATCTCTATTCCCCATTCTTTAAATAGTTCAAACACTATTTCACAGGTAGAAGGATAGGTAGCATCTACGAGATTAATCTTTGCAAAGCCTTTATTTGAGATATGGTGATCAATAACTATAGTTTGAAGACTTTCTGGGAATTCTACATTTTTAATCTTAGAAATCTGATTGATCCCTCCAGTATCGAGTATTAAATAAAGATCAAATTGTGTAAGATCTAGTTCAAATATATTTTTAAGAACTACTGAATCGTAGCCAGGTAAGCTCGATAAATATTTTGGAAGATCAGAATCACCTTTAATTAGGGTGACTGATTTTCCCATTGCCTGCAAAGCAAATTTCATTGCTAAAGTGCTTCCCATGCTATCGGCATCGGGACCTGGATGACAATGCATTATTATATTCTGAGTTTTCTGTATTTCCTTTAAAATATCCTGAGCGAGTCCCTGTGAAAATGGTTGGATCATATATTAGTCTTTTTTATCTCTATCCTTTTCTCTTTCCCTATCTCTACTTAATATAGTTTCATAGATTTCTGGATGATAGCCTGAAATAGCTCGTCCGTCGATTTCCACAACAGGAGTATCGTTCTGATTACTAATTTCCAGCATTTTAATCTCGGCGTTTTTATCGTGAGTTATGTCTATTTCTATGAATTCTATACCTGCGTCTCTAAAAAAGTTTTTAGTGAGCTCACACATTTTGCAGTCGTGAGATGTGTAAATGTATACCTGATGGTGTCGTTTCATTGTGGAACTCTATCTGAGTATTAGTGGGCCTTCTTAATAAACCGGCTTATAGCTTTATCTACTTTATCAAAATGAATACCAACTTTTGGATACCTGAGTTTGATATGATCAATTTTAGTATACAACCACAAAGAAGCAAAGGAGATAATATAAACACCTAAGGCAATAAAAACAAAGCCCGGGATAAGTGGGAGGATCAAGCCAAGAAGACCAATTCCTATGAATAGCCATCCGCCTATATGTAATGCTGTTTTGTGTGCAATTCTTTTCATCTAACTATTTTGCTACTTGCAATTCTTTGCAAGCTTATATCCAAAACGTTCTGCTTCTTCCTTGGATTGAAACCAAATTTTGTTCTTTTCAGACAACTTTTTAGCACCGGCGCATGTAGGTTTATAATAACTTTTCCCACCACGCGAGGCAACGAACAACCCTTTATCTATACTACTCATTGTTGACGTAGAAGTAACATATTTCATACCGAGTTCAGCATTATTCTGAGGTTCTTGAGTTTTTTTTGGGTATTCTATAGTTATTTGTTCCCTATTTTTGTATATCTGATACACTTTCCAAGCACCAATTGTGCCTGATATAAGCAACACAGCTATGATTGGTAAAAAAGCCTGAGAGACAAGAGTTTTAAGGCTAATCTTGTGTTTTTCTAGACTATCAGGTATAATCATGACCACATTTAATTATCAACAAACGGTAGTAATTACGAACTATGGCAACCAAAAAAGCCGGCGGATCAGCCAAAAACCTTAACGATTCAAATCCAAAGTACCTTGGAGTAAAGGCAAACCATCTAGAAACTGTAGGTGTAGGACATATCATTGTCCGACAGCGTGGTACAGAAGTTATCCCAGGAAAGAACGTTGGATTGGGTAAGGATCACACAATCTTCGCTCTTAAAGACGGAGTTGTAGAATTCAAAAATAAGCGAAAGCAAAACTTTGACGGTTCTACTTCTACTAGAAAGATTGTAAACGTTAAGTAATAAAGAAATCATAAAAAAACCTTCAGAATATTCTGAAGGTTTTTTTATTGCTTATTTCTAGCTTTAGATTATTGAGCTGAGATCACGAGCTTAAACTTTGCTGACTTCTCTCCGATCTTCACAGCCACAGTGTGTTCTCCCACTTCCTTGAATGGCTTTTCAATATCAATGTATTCTGCAGGAATATCGAGATGTCCTTGCTTCTTAAGTTCTGCAACAATCTCTTCTTTATTTACTCCCTTAAAAAGATGTCCCTTTTCATTAGCATTCTCCTTGATTTCAAGAGTAATACCATCAAGAGCCTTAAGATTCTTCATAAGAAGATCTTCCTGGATCTTTCGTTCTGCAGCATCCAAAGTCTTCCAATTATCAAGTTTCTTGGTATTTGAAGGATTTGAAACTTCAGCCATCTTATTAGGGATAAGAAAGTTTAATGCATAGCCGTCTGCAACGTCCTTTACTTCAAACTTTTTACCTACTTTCTTTACATCTTTTAAAAGAATAACTTTCATGTGTGTCGTTGGTTATAATGTGATTGTTTCCGAATACTACAATATTATTTGGCTAAAAGCAATTCTACCGCCTTATTGAGCTGTGCATCTATTTTCTTCTCAATATCGGCATCTGTTACTTTCACTTCTACATCAGGTTTAAGGCCTTGTTCTGAAATAGTGTTGCCTTTTGGAGTAAGCCATCGAGCAATAGTGATCTTTAATGATGTATCAGGATTAAGGTTAACAAGCTCTTGCACTGAACCTTTTCCGAAGGTCTTTGTTCCTACAAGTTTTCCTACCCCGTTCTCTTGCAATGCACCTGCGAGAATTTCCGAAGCTGATGCAGAACCACCATCTACAAGAACAACAACCTTAAGATTATTATTAAATATATTGTATCCCTTACTCTTATATACTATCTTTTCTGAATTAGATCCCTTATCTTCTTGTACTACAATTTTATCTGCAGGTAAGAACCAACTTGCCATATCAATAGCAGCATCGAGATATCCTCCTGGATTTCCTCTAAGGTCGATAATCAGCTTATTATTTTTAGATTTTACAAACTGCTCAAGAGCTCCTCTAAAGAGATTTGCTGAGTTACTTGTAAAGCTATAGAGCTTAATTACATAAATACCATCTGATCGAAGCTCTGTATCAAGCGTTGGGATTTCAATTCGATCTCGAACGATTTTTACTTCTCGTGGCTGTGAATCATTTGTTCCAAGCAATGTAAGAGTTACCGTAGTTCCCTTCTTTCCTTTAATAAGACTTACGGCTTCATCAGCACTCATATTAGTTGAAACAGTATTGTCGATTTTAAGAATTTTATCTCCTGCTTTTACCCCTGCTTTAAAGGCTGGAGTGTTTTTAAGAGGTGCAATAACAGTAAGAATATCATCTCGAGTTCCTACTTCCATTCCTACACCTTCAAAGTTACCACTGATTTCAGCTTGAAAATCTTTGTTTTCTTGTGGAGGAAAAAACGTGGTGTATGGATCGCCCAAAGATTCTGCTAGCCCTTTAATGGCTCCATACACTTTATCTTCATCTGTTATAGCTTTGCTGCTTGTGCCATGAGTCTCCACAAATTTTTCATTGAGGTGATCCCATGCTCTCCAAAACAATGAGAAGTCAACATTCTCAGGCTGACCACTATCCTTATTTACAATATTTGGCGCAACGTTTGTGCCAGCAAAGGTACTATTTACTGCACCATATCGAGCACCAATTACAAAAGCACTTCCAATAAGTCCAACACCTAGCACTGCAACTAATATATTTTTACTAAGATTTTTTCCAAAAGATGACATATGGGAAAAGTATCTCAAATAACCCCATGTTTGTAAACCAAAGATAATCGCGATATTATTCTGGTATGAAGCTCACCAATACCCTTACTGGAAAAAAAGAAGAATTTATTCCCATTACTGCCGGAAAAGTAGGAATGTACAACTGTGGACCTACTGTCTACGATTTTGTACACATTGGAAACCTACGAGCTTTTCTCCTTGCTGATATGTTGCGACGAACATTTGAATTTAATGGACTAGCTGTAACACAAGTTATTAATATTACTGATATAGGACACTTAAGTGGCGATGGAGACGATGGCGATGACAAAATGACTAAGGGTTTAAAGCGTGAAGGCAAACCACTCACATTAGAAGCAATGAAAGAGCTTGCCGACTTTTATACAGAACGATTCAAAGAAAACTTAGTTTCTCTCAATGTACAACTTCCCCATCATATGCCTAAAGCAAGTGAACATATTGCTGAAGACATAGAGTTTATAAAAAATCTTGAAGTAAAAGGCATTGCTTATACAATTTCAGACGGAGTTTATTTTGATACCTCAAAAGATCCTCATTATGGAAAGCTCGGAGGTATCAGCACTGATGATAGTCATGCCAGAGTTGAATCAAATTCTGAAAAGAAAAACTTTAAAGATTTTGCTCTTTGGAAATTTAATGCTGAATTAGGATATGAAAGTGTTTGGGGTAAAGGATTTCCTGGATGGCATATTGAATGTTCTGCAATGTCTAAAAAATATTTAGGCGATCATTTTGATGTTCACACTGGAGGAATAGATCTATCTACTATTCATCATAATAATGAAATCGCACAGTCTGAATGTGAATCAGGTCATGACTTCGTAAATGTGTGGCTTCATAATGCATTCGTAAATATAGAAGGTGGCAAGATGGCAAAATCTCAAGGAAACTTTTTGCGACTCCAAAGTATTGTTGATAAAGGTATATCCCCCCTAGCCTATCGTTATTGGCTCCTTACTGCTCACTACCGAACTCCCGTCAACTTTACATGGGAAGCACTCGAAGCTGCACAAAATGCGTACAGCAAGCTTGTAGAGCATATGAGAGAGCTTCCAGACGATGGTGGGATCATTCATCTTGAATATATAAAGAACTTTACTGAGCTCATAAATGATGATTTAGATACACCAAAAGCTATTGCACTTATGTGGTTCTTTATTAAAGACCCTCATGTATCACCTGCTGATAAAAAAATAACTATACTTAAATTTGATGAAGTATTTGGATTAGGCTTTGCTAATATTAAGAAAATAGAAATAGAAATTCCAGAAGAAGTACAAAAACTTGTAGATGAACGTGCGCAAGCTCGACAGAATAAAGACTTTGCAAAATCAGATGAGCTTCGAAATGCGATTGCCGAGCTAGGATTTATTGTAAAAGATACTGACAAAGGCCAGCAAGTATTTCCTAATTCTTAATATACAGAGCAATCCCCAGCTTGAGCACATCTTATCTACTTTTCAAGTGCACATGAATTTTGGGGTATGTTAAAATGCCTTTATGGCCGAATTCAAAAAATTTAGTAAATATCCTCCTAAGGAAGAAAAGAAGACTCCGTATCTACGAGTCCCTCCACAAAGTATCGACGCCGAAATGGCACTCCTTGGTTCTATCATGCTCCGTCCTGATGTGATGCATGAAATTTTGGACTTCATTAAAGAAGATTCATTCTATTCTCAAAAGCATCGCATTGTGTACAAACACATGAATGAGTTGTTTACGAAATCAACTCCCATTGACTTGCTTTCTCTTTCTGCAGTTCTTCGTGATCAAGGTGTGTTGGATAACGTAGGTGGAGCTACATTTCTCACCGAGCTTGTAAACATGGTGCCATCAGCATCAAACGTAAAGCACTATGCTGAAATTGTGCAGAAAAAGCATTTGATGAGAAAGCTCATTGAAAGTGCTGAAGATATTTCTAGTCTTGGATACGATGAAACAATAGATATCGAGCAGATGCTTGATACTGCTGAAAAGAAAATTTTTGAAGTTACCAACTTCTCAAGTTCTCAGCGGTTTATCCAGCTTAATGAAACACTTAGTGAAGCCTGGGACCGACTCGATAAGCTCAGTAAAAACACTGAGGAAATGCGCGGTGTACCAACAGGCTTTAAAGATTTGGATAACAAACTCGCAGGATTCCAAAAATCAGATCTCATCATTCTCGCCGCTCGACCATCTATGGGTAAAACTTCGTTCGCCCTCGATATCGCTCGACAAGCTGCTGTGATGCACAATGTGCCCGTAGGTATTTTTTCTCTTGAAATGAGTTCACAACAATTGGTAGACCGTCTTCTTGCCGCAGAATCACGTGTGGACTCTTGGAAACTCCGAACCGGTAAAAATATTGTTGAACAAGACTTTGAAGCAATGCGAGGTGCTATCGATCGATTGGCAAAAGCTCCAATCTTTATTGATGACCAGCCTGCAAACAACATTTTGAAAATGCGATCTGTTGCTCGACGACTCAAAGCCGATAAAGGTTTGGGTATGATTATTGTGGACTACTTGCAGCTCATGGCTCCCACAAATGCAGGCAAAAACGACAACGTGGTGCAACAGGTTACAGAAATTTCTCGATCGCTCAAGCAACTGGCGCGAGAAATGGAAGTACCAGTGATTGCCCTTTCACAGCTTTCTCGAGCCGTGGAACAACGAGGAGGACGTCCACGACTATCCGACCTTCGAGACTCAGGTTCTATCGAACAGGACGCCGACGTGGTTATGTTTATTCACCGAGAAGATAAGCAAAACAAAGCTGAAGGTGCTCGACAAAACATTGCCGAAATTCTTATTGAAAAGCATCGAAACGGTCCAACAGGTCTTATCGAATTGTACTTCGATGATAAGAAGACGACCTTCCTTTCTATTGATGCATCAAATCGAGGTGATGTGGGTGGTAGCGGTGGTGGTGATGATGATTTCTAATTCCTATTATGAACAGCATCCAGAAACTCACGGAGTATTTTTCTGATTTCCCAGGGATTGGTCCTCGCCAAGCTCGACGTTTTGTCTACCATCTCCTCACCCGCAATCCTGAATATCTGCAGCAGTTGAGTAGAATGATTGTAGATTTAAAAAGAGATATAAGAATCTGTAGTTCGTGCTTTAGATTTTTTCAAGATCAACATACTCCGGCAACACTCTGTGATATTTGCTGCAGTCCTTCACGCGACCGAAGTATTCTTATGATCGTGAGCCGAGATGTGGATTTAGAGAATATAGAAAAAACTCGATCTTTCTCAGGTCTTTATTTTGTATTAGGAGGTGCAGTACCAATTCTTGAAAAAAATCCTGAAACTCGTATACGTCAACGAGAACTTTTAAGTATGTATGAAACTCGTGCCCAGTCTGGTGAGCTCAAAGAAGTTATTATGGCATTGAATGCCACTGCAGAAGGCGAAAATACTATTGATTACTTAGAAAATTTGTTAAAACCTCAAGCACTTGAGCATTCTATTAAAATCTCACACTTAGGCCGAGGAATTTCAACAGGTACAGAATTAGAATACTCAGATTCAGATACTATCAAAAACGCTTTAAATAATCGGAAATAAAAATTGCCACAGAGGTTCGATTGCTCGAACGCTCCGTGGCGCTTCGTTTGGCGTTATGAATCGTCAATGACGATTTGTAGATCCTGCCGCCGCGCGACATGGTTCTGGTAGTTCTGCTGCTGCTGCTCAATGCTGTGTAGCACCTCTCGAGCAGCCGCAACTTCCGCCGCAGACGAATTCTCGTCATTGATGATGGACTGGAGACTCAGCTCATTGAGCCGCTCGTGCTGGTACTCTCGTACCAACCTTTGTTTGTCTGATCCAGTCATTGGTTGAGGGGAAGACACCATTCCGAACACTCCGAGAAAGAACAAAAGAACACTTCGTGCATTTCGCAACGACAGCGTACTATTTTACACGTTTATATGAAAAAGTCAATATATAGCTCAACAAAAAACCGCTCTACAGCGGCCTTTTGTTAATTAGATTGATGAGATTTTTACTTTAAAGAATGGCTGTCGATGGCCGTTTTTCTTGAAGTATCGACTCTTCTGCTTGTATTTAATAACTGTTACTTTCTGTGCTCGTCCAATTTGTACAAGCTCCCCTACAACCTTTGCTCCGCCAATAAATGGTGAACCAAACTTTGTGTCAGAACCAGAATCAGTGAGGAGTACGTCGTTAAAAGTAATCGTATCACCCGCCTTAAAATCACCAATGAGCTTCTCAATGGTAATAGTGTCTCCGGCTGAGACTTTATATTGCTTACCGCCGGTTTGAATTACTGCAAATTCCATAGTGATACTATTGTACTTATTTTCAATAAAAACGCAAGTATTGATCTTGAATCAATTAAAGAGCAAGATTTATCACGCTTGACTCATTATGTAAAATATGATATAATCAACAATAGTCAGTTCACAATGATTTTCTCGTTCTCACACATTTATGGGAGTTTGCAATGAGTCAGGAGCATCAGAATTTGATGGCGATGACCGTCGGCTTGGCCTTTATGGCGTTTCTGCTAGTTCTAGCAGCAATTGCTACAAGAGCCATGCTCAAACCGGCTGAGGAAACCGAGTCAAAAGCAAGCCAGCCGAGCACTCTGATGATGAGAATGCGCCCCGCTATCTCGAAGATGATGAAAGCCCTATATGGCACATTCTTTGTCTTCACAGCTCTGCATGTCTTCATTCCATGGATAGTCGGTCAGTACGACTATCAGTGGGAGATGTTCATCCGCACATCAGGCCACTACGGCCTCATGCTCGGATTCCTCACGTTAGGAACCTTCCTCGGAGGATTCCCGCGTGGAGACGATATGAAGATCGTGAGCTTAGTTGGAAAGATGATGTTGGTGGCAGGACTCGTCGTCCCGCTTACCCTACTCACCAGCGTCATCGGCACTCAGGTCATTTTGACATCCGTACAAGTTAGGGTACTCGTGATCGGAGCTGTGGCTATCCTATTCTTCACAGTCCTCGCCTTGTGCGCCAGGCGCTCGATGGAAAAAGCCTAAGAAGAGAAGAAACCTAGTAAGTTCAACGCACTACATCGTTCTTTCGTTTCAATAAACAACCTTTTACAAAAGAAAGGAATAGAGGCCACACATTAGATTGTGTGGGCCTTTTCGTATATGGGAATGGCACTATTGACTCATCTATAGATTTATGTTAGTTTCACAAACGGATTTGTAATGTCCCTATGGTTTCGGAAGCCCCATTTGTGGGGAGAAGGTATCGTTTATGCGTACGCGAATGTACGTTGCGGCGTTGGTGCTCGGCCTGTCGTTCCTGTTGGGTTGCAACGGCAACCAGAACGACGGGCTCGAGCGGTTCGAGCAGATCAAGACCGAGAAGTCGACTGGCGGCGGAGTGCATGAGCACACCGACCCCACCGTCGCGCCGAAGAAGGCCGACGAACCGCGGAAGCCGGATGAGGTGTTCAAAGGGGCCCCTCACCCGTCCGTCGTGCTGACGACCCGTCTGTGGTCTCAGTACTACGGGGCAAACGGATCGGTCTACCACACCGATCCGGTGCTGCAGTCCGACGTGTTCGTGACGTTCCCTAACGGCGTCTACATCGATCTCTGGCACTCCGCCGGGCTCGACGACGCCAACCTCAACTCCAATTTCGGGGACGAGGTCGACTACACCCTCGGGTGGGTCGGCAAAGTACGTGACGTCAACGTGAACGTTGGCGTGTCGTACTTCGATCTCGCCGCCCCCCGGCTTCTAAGCGGGACCAAGGGCGACTTGATCTACATGTACGGCGAGCTGAGCCTAGATCTCGATCTGGGCAACGGCCACACGATCAAGCCCTTCCTGAAGCCCGAGGCCTACCTGTCCGCGAACGCGACCAACGAAGGGTTCGAGGGCCAGGTCCAGGTGGGGGTCAACCACATCTGGCAGGTCAACGAGAGCGTCAGCTTTCAGCACCGGCTCGCGGTGCTAGCTGACCCTGGCTTCTACGGATTCGATTCGGGCCTCATGCTGTTCTACAGCGGCGGGGTCGCGTGGAAGCTCTCCGACAGCATCACGCTGGATCTCCCCGTGTGGAAGATGGGCACGCCCATCACCAGCATGTCGGACTCGAGGGAGTTCGACGGTGCAATCGGCGTCGGCCTCACCATCAAGCTCTGGTAACCCATCAAGAGCAAGATATTGTACAAACAAAATGGGATAGCGCTACACTTTGGTGTACGCTTTTTTTATTCCTCCATTTCTGGCTTATCGAGTGTAAGAGCTTCTATCTGAAGCGACTCACCTGAAATTCTTAAGATATCTTTATCTATCTTTTTAAATTCTTTATGAGAATTATTAAAGTGACTTACGACAGTTCCCAATGCATTTCCCATCTTTCCATGATATTCCTCGTATGTCTTTAAATGCTTTTGAAGCTCACCCACATTTTTAATAATACCCTTTACTGATTCTTCAATCTGAAGTGCTTTCAATCCTTGCAATACTGTCTGTAAATATGCCAAAAAGCTTGTTGGGGAAACTATAATTACGTGATACTTACTTGCTGCTCTCTGGATTAAATTTTCAGATTCTTCTTTTAATACACCAATTCTATTTGTGAGCAAATCATAGTAGATAGCTTCATGAGGAATAAACATGAATGCAAAATCCATAGTTCCTTCTTTGGGCTGAATATATTTTGAGGTTTCTTCTATTCTTTTCTTCAAATCACTCACAAATACTTTTTCAAGCCTATCTCGTTCTAATTCATCTTTTGTTTCAACCAATCTATTATAGTTTTCAAGTGAAAACTTAGAATCTACTGGGATTACTTTGTCTTTCACAAACACCGCAGCATCGACAATAGTGCCATCCGTAAAGCCATATTGCATTTGAAAGCTTCCTGGTGGCAACACGTTCTTTAAAAGAGTCTCTAAATAATATTCACCTAAAATCCCTCGTTGTTTTGGATTTTTCAATATATCTGACAAACTTTGAAGTTGATCCGCAAAGGAAACTACTTGTCTATTGGTTTCATCGAGCTTTGTGAGTCCTGAAGTCACATTCTGAATTAGTTTTGAAGATTCAGTAAATTGCATACGCACGGATTCATTCATCATTTTGCCAGATTCAGTAATTTTAAAGTCCATAGTGCGAGACAAATCGCTCATTTTGCCGTCTACAGTCCTGTTTAATTCATTAATTTGCTCGAGCAATAGTTTTACTCCAATATCTTCTTTTGGTTCATCCTGCCGTTTCATTAAATTCAAAATAACAGCAACCATTGCCCCCAAAATTGCAGTTAATACAATAATTAAAACTATAAGAATCGTAGTCATAAAAATAGTATAACATACGTTGACTAGCCTCAGATTTATGAGTATATTCCTGGAGGACACAGTGTCAGAACGATAAACCCGTGCAGGAGAACTGAACCAATGTCAAAGTATCTCATCGTCATGAGATGTGGTCAGGCTGAATTCCAGCCTGATGTTCGGAAGTATGGGGTGTGGCAGCGCGATGCTCCGCTTACCAACCCTGGTCGACTTAAGATGATGCGTGCTGCACAAGGACTCAAGCTTTGGGGCTGTATCACAGAAGTTCATTGTTCCACCTACCCTCGGGCAGTTGATTCGATGGAGATTCTGGTGCACACACTTGGGCTTAAGGTCGGTGCAGTACGTACCCCAAACGAGAGCTTAGATCCTTGTGACCCCGACGAATGGGATCACGAGTACGCCACGTGGCTGGGTGACAGACCGATGCTCACCGCTCCAATGCTTACTCCAACTGATCTTCGGAGAATGTGGCCGAGGCTCATCGACAACTGCATCTTGCGAGTACACGAGGGATCAAAGAAGGTTGTGGAAGGCTTGGGCTTAGAAGAAACAGCCCTGTTGGTCAGTCACAACCCCCTCGTGAGCTTCGCTGAACACGCATGGAGCGAGATGCCGTTTCGGGCACTCATTGGTTGCGGCGAATCAGTGATACTCGAGTTCACCGACGACCACCAATTCGCCAGTTCCACATTCATTCCGATCGTCTAGCACGACGGTTTTTTTATACACACATTGATTTGACTTATACACAGAGCATGTCATAATGCATGTCGCCCTAGTTCACCATATCTTTTGGAGCACTACCTTTGGACTGTCCAATTCCCCGCTGGAAGCTTAACCTACTCCGGTTACTGATGATTGCATGTATAACCGGTTTCGTTGCCCTTCTAGCGAACTCACGAGCCGATCGTATGGAACGAGAAGCTCACACCCCTCAGAAAAGTGAGAGGTAACACCACAAAGCCCGCCGCTCGTGTTAACGATCGGTTTTTTTATACTAGTTTTTTATCTCAAACTAAACCCATGATATAATTGCTCTGTGAAAAAATATTTATTTATTGCACTTTTAGTGCTCGCATTAGGAGGGGCTACATTATTTGGAAGTTATAAATATTCAACAAATCGCGACACAAACAATTCTGATAAAAAAATTATTGAGAATTTACAGGCATCAACCACAGATCTTCAGGCCCGTCTCGATCGATCTGAAAAAGAAAAGCTTGATTTGGTAAATGCATTAAATGAAGCAGCAAGTAAAAACACAGCATTTGCTACCCAGCTTAATGCGGTAACTCAAAAAGCGGATAAGCTTGAATGGCTTCGACAGCTTGATACGCAACTCCTCGCTAAATATTCAAAAGTATTTTTCTTGAACGAAAATTATGAACCAGCAGATATTGCTCCTATTGATACAAAATATCTCACCGATCAAAAACGAACCTATCAAGTAGGGATTCTCTATCAAGTGCTTCCCTTTCTCCAAAAGATGCTCACAGATGCTGAGCAAGCAGATGTAACAATTAAAGTTGCGTCTGCCTACCGATCTTTTGATGAGCAAAAATCTTTGAAATCTAGTTACACTGTCCGATACGGATCTGGAGCAAATGCATTTTCTGCAGATCAAGGATACTCAGAACATCAACTAGGAACCACACTGGATTTTACGAGTCCAAAAGTAAACGGCGGTTTAGTAACTAGTTTTGATAAGACAGATGCTTTTACCTGGATGAAAGAAAATGCTCACAAATATGGATTCACACTTTCATATCCTCCCAACAATAAGTTCTACGTGTACGAACCATGGCACTGGCGCTTTGTAGGAATAGAATTGGCTACTAAATTAAAGACAGAAAATAAATCTTTCTACGATCTCGATCAACGAGAAATCGATACATATTTGGGAAATATGTTTAATAAGTAATTGTGTTTGAATTAAAACTACTTCTTTAAATCAAGCTTTAGAGCAGTATCCCGAATTTCACTATTTAGTGATTCAATTCCTGTCATATAACCACCAATAATAGTACCTTCTTCTTCAGAAATATTCTGTAAATCAATTCCTTCACAGTAGTCCATAAATTCAATAAGTACATTACCCTGTTTTCTATTGAGATCAATAAGAGAAAGTATAATAGTGATATTTTTTAGCGCTAATTGCTGTTGTTCACTCTTAGATTGCTTATTGTATTCTTCACGGAGTTCAATTGTTGCTACAGCAAGATTTTCAAGTCTTTCATTTCGGCGATTCATAGCATCACGTATACGTTCAATTTCAACAAGATTAGGATTTTGACTTTGAATAAATGCTGTATATGCTGTCCCAGCATCTGTATTCGCGTTTGCAAATTCTTTATCTAACTTATTTTGATTCTTCCACATTCCCATAATTCTGCCTGCTTCATATGTGCCCAATGCAACCATAATAATTATAATAGCTGGCAGAATAATTTTGTGAGCGATTCTGTGATTTTTTCGATTGAGAGGAGCCGATAATGCAAAAATAAAATACCCACCAAATAAAATCTGAGAAACAATTAAAATCCAATCACTTCGCAGAGAGCCAAGTATTACAGCACCCACAGTGTAAATAATCACAGTATACTTGAGCAATTTTGAAACATCTTTATGTCTAAAAATCTCAACTACAACGAATACAAATATAATATTAATAATTAAATCAAACGTAACAAGAATATTAATAAGCGTTAATCCCGCTAAGTAATCGTTTAGTATAAATGAACTTACAGATGAAATGATTTCAACTATCATTACATAGCCCAATATTCTATTTCTCTTTATTTTTAGTTGTTCCTTATCTTCTATAGAAGATAGTTCAGGAACAGGTATAATCACACCTTTTTCTTCTAATTCTCTCTCTTTAAAATAATTCACTATTAAGAAAATCCCAAAACAAATCCACAATGAATAGGTAACAATAGTAGCTACATTTATATGAACTGATTCACTTGTCGGATTGCTTAGTTTTAAAGCTGTAGCAAGCAGAAACACAATGACAATAAGTAGCCCAATAACTCCCGTCCAGTGATATCGTTTCATATATTTATTTTTAAGTATTTCACATATTACAACTTAATCTGAATATGTCAAGCTGAGCTTTAAAAAGCCTCTTGAATTGATACCTACACCTGTCTCAATTCAAAAAACGTGCTATAGTAATCCCACATTAATTATTGATATATATGTCACTTCAAACAGATATTAAGGCAGGCATTAAGACCGCCATGCTCGCAAAGGACCCAGTTAAGACAAATGTTCTTAAGGGAATCTCTGCAGCAATGACAAACGAGCTCGTTACTATCGGCCGAACACCTCAGGCAGAATTGAGTGATGAAGAAGTACTTACTGTTATTAAGCGCCAGGTAAAGCAGCGAAAAGATTCAATCGCTCAGTTCGTAGAAGGAGGACGAGAAGATCTTGCTGCAGATGAAAAAGCAGAGCTCGCAATTCTAGAAACATACCTCCCTGCTGCAATGCCAAAGGAAGAAATCAAGAAAGTAGCAGAAGCAAAGAAGGCAGAACTTGGAATTACAGACAAAGCAAAAATGGGAATGCTTATTGGTGCTGTTGCAAAAGAATTGAAAGGCACAGCTGCTGAAGGATCTGACATCAAAGAAGTTGTAGAAAGTCTCTTCGCATAAAACTTTAGATTTATTTGTAGAAATCTTTAAGAAAACTTTATCTCAGTTGAGGTAAAGTTTTTTTATGCATGAACAGTCAGCATCTGAAGTACTCCATACTATCTTTAAGCGTGCATATGAGGAAAATGCCTCGGATATTCATATAGATCCAACAGAACATCATATTAAAATTCAGATGCGTGTTGACGGGATTCTTATAACCCAAGATCCCCTTCCCAAATTTTTGCACGAGCAACTAATTCTACTTATAAAGATCCGAGCTCGTTTGAGAACTGACGAACATCTCACTTCTCAAGATGGCAGACTTAGAATAAGTATAAGTACAAGTCTATATATAGAAGCACGCGTTTCTCTATTGCCCACCTTTTATGGAGAAAATGCTGTTATAAGATTACTAAAAGAAACGTTTGCTGCACAGAGTTTATCTTCACTAGGATTATCTAAGATTGATGAAGGAAAAATTAGCCGAGCACTAAAGAAGCGTCACGGAATGATTTTGGTGACAGGACCTACTGGTTCTGGCAAAACCACAACACTGTATACGATTTTAAAACAGCTTAATAACTCTACTCAGGCAATAATTACACTCGAAGACCCAGTGGAATATACCTTGCCTGGAATACGACAAATCCCCGTAAGCCCTCACCTGCATTTTAATAATGGTTTACGTGCACTAGTTCGCCAAGACCCGGATATCATTATGGTTGGTGAAATTAGAGACTCAGACACAGCTCATGTTGCGGTGCATACTGCACTTACTGGGCATCTATTACTTTCTACGATTCATACGAGTAATTCTGTAACGGCATTACCACGGTTACTTGATATGGGCGTGGATCCATATCTTGTTGCTTCTACATTAGAGATCGTTATTGCTCAAAGATTAGTTCGTAAATTATGTACTTACTGTAAAAACAATACCGGTTGCGAACAATGTAATTTCACCTGCTACAAAGAACGGATTGGTATTTATGAAGTACTAGTTATTACTGATGCTTTACGTGCAGCAATTATGAACAGAACATCAAGTGCTGAACTTCAAAAAATTGCCGAGCGTGAAGCAATGACTCCAATGCATGATAATGGAAGCACATTAGTTGCGGAAGGAATCACTACACATGAAGAATTAGCGCGAGTGCTCTATGAATAGAATCATGAATAAAAACCAACAAATAGCTTTTCTTAAAAAGATGTATATTCTATTACGCGCAGGTATTTCACTTGAAGACTGCTTTACCTCTCAAGCACAATACGGTTCTGAGCGTATACGTACATCAATGACAACTGCAGTTCAATTGTTGCAGCAAGGCACTGCTTTATCTGAAATATTTAAAAATCATTTCAAGTATGATCCACTTACCTATTCACTCATTACAGCAGGGGAACATAGCGGGACTCTTAAAGAAAACATTTTCTATGCATCTGAAACACTCGCAAAGCAACAAAAACTTCAACAAACTATTATTTCCAGTCTTTTCTATCCGCTTATTATAGGGTGTATGACTTTGGTGCTGTCTGGATTTTTACTTTTTGTTATTTTCCCCAAAATCCAACCATTATTTCGGACATTTAAAACCGCATTGCCTTGGTCGACTCAATTTCTAATATATCTAAGTACATTTTTAGTACATTACGGAATATATATTCTCTCAGGTAGTATTTTTTGCACGGTACTCTATAGATTTCTTCATAAGAAATATGCTCACATTAAAAAAATTCAAGATTCTATATTTCTCAAAACCCCTAGTATTAAAAGTTTTATTATTTTATATCAATCAGCTCGTATCACAAGATCAATAGGAGTAATGCTTAAAGGTGGATTGCCTCTTGATGCTGCAGTTCGGCTAACAAATACTACATTATTCAACTCACAATATAAACACATGCTTCTTTCAGTATATATAGATCTTCATCAAGGTAAATCTTTTTCTCAATCATGCAAACGATTTACACATTTGATTCCTCAAGAAACATATACATTACTCGCAACAGCAGAAATGGCAGGAACACTTCCAGAGACATGTATATATTGTGCTGAGTTATTGGATGAGCAGGTTGAATCTCTTTCAAAAGCATATTCAAGAATGCTTGAGCCGCTACTTATGATCGTAATGGGACTAATTGTAGGTTTTGTTGCACTTTCAATGCTCACTCCACTCTACAGCATCACTCAGAATATTAAGCATTGAAATAGTTACTTTACATGTATATATATGTCAGTACTAGAATTAGCTATCACCTTGGGAATTATTATGATCTTGTGTGCATCAGGAATTTGGGTCGATACTACGCTTTATTTCAGTGCACTTCAAAATCTCGCCTCAACAGAGGTTTCAATTACTCATGAAGAATTACAATTTCTCAAAAAAAGCTTTGACGAGAGGTAGTATGCTTATTGAATTAACAATTGCATTAGCCCTTTCTGCGTTTACAGTTTCAATAGTGACACTATCATTAAGCACTACATATACATCAGTGGAAAGAACTACTACGTTAAGAGCTCAACTACAAACTCTCGTAAAGAGCACTCAAACTATTAAAAATCTTATTCTGAATGAAACAGCTACAACATCCTGGAAAAATTTATCGTACTCCACACCGTGTCTTGTCGCAATTAATGCACAAGTACTTCATGCAGACACACAAACCCTCATGGATTATGGAGATGACTGCGGAGGGATTCCTATTCAGCAGTCCCATTCAATTACATTCAAAGAAATAACTGTCCCAAATGCTACATCGCTCGATGTACTGAATGATCATGTATATGTAGGAGCATTGGTATCAAGCACAACAGAACCAAGTCTTTATATATTTCCAAAAGACATTTCAGATACTTCTCAAGCTATTAAGATACATTTAAACCAAGGCATCCGAGCTGTTGACGTGACTCAATCACATATGTTTATAGCAGCTACAGGAACAACTACCCAGTTTCACATAGTAGATATTGCCGAACCATTGTCAGCAACAAGTATTTCGAAGGCAACACTCCCTGGTGTAAGTGGCTCATATCCTGATGCCATAAGTATTCAGTATTATCGATCTCGAGTATATATTGGTACTCACCGTACCGCAGGAAGAGAATTTCATATTTTCGATGTAGAAAACCCATCGCAACCAGTGTGGCTTGGCTCACGTGAAATAAACCACAATATAAATGACATAACAGTAGATTGGCCCTATGCCTATCTCGCAACTTCTGGTAATACAAAAGACGTAATAATTCTAAATGTTTCTAATCCTTCAAGTATTTTAGAAGTTTCATCTATATCATTTAGCGGCAATGAAGATTCACAGAAAATTATTCGAGCTGGAGATATTTTATATATTGGTAGAAAGCGATCTACACTTCCACAAAATCCCGAGTTTGTTATGGTTGATAGTTCAAATCCTCTTTCACCCACACTTATCACCTCAGCATACTTCAAAAGTACTATTACTGGATTTTGTATTCTAAACTCAAGTATCTATGCAAGCCTTACAACTGCCCGTAATCATATTTCAAAAATAGATGTGGCAACAACAAGCCAGGTCATGTCTGTACCTGTAAAAGAATATATGCAAGCACCCAAAGATATTGACTGCGAAGGGACCACGATCACAACATTATTATGATACCTACTATAAAAAACCGATCTGGCTTTACACTTATCGAAACTATCATATATAGTGCATTGCTTTCAGGTCTAATTACCGTATCATGCTTCTCCCTGGTGTCTTTTAGCACTTTTTCTCAGTATATGGATGTAAGGATCACACAAGAATTAGAAACCAATTTTTTAATGCTTAGTGAGACATGAAATATACTTCAGGATTTGTCGCACTCTTATCTGTTATTCTTATCAGTGGATTTTTTTCAGTTGCTAGTCTGAGTCTTGTACTTAGAACCCGTTTTCTTCAACAGACCTATTTAATTAACCTCGACAAGCAAGAAACTTTATTTGCTGCACTATCATGTTCGGAAATAGCACAAATGCAATTACAGTCTAATGCTATATATTCTGGAGACGAATATTATCCTGTGTTTTCAAAGACATGTTACATCAGTAGTATTTCGACCGAACTGGATACATATACGTATACAACAATTGCATCTAGTACCCTTTCATACTCAGAATTTATGACTACTATTTCATCTGATACTTTACTAATCCAGCAACAAGATAGAATCTTTCATAATTCTAAATAAATTCTTGAGGTTTATTTTATATAGAGTGTTATTTACTTGTATATATGAAATACACACATAAAAAACAGGGTTTTACTCTAATAGAAGTATTAGTTGTCATTGGCATCATAGCTGTATTAGCTACAGTTGTACTCGTTGCTGTAAATCCCGGCAGACAATTTGCTCAGGCCCGTAATACTCAACGAATCAGTAATGTAAATGCGGTATTAAATGCTGTAGGCCAAAATATCGCAGACAATAAAGGCACGTTTACCTGTGCTGAAGGAGCATTACCAGCCACTGCAACAATCATTAGTTCATCAGCGTATGATATTCGTGACTGTATTATTCCAAATTACATGACTGACATACCGGTTGACCCATCTAATGGCTCTATCACGTCGACAGAATACACAACTGGCTATACTATTCTGCAAGATGCAACGACAAAAAGAATTACACTAACAGCACCGAGTGCAGAATTGGGAGAAATAATTAGTGTTACGCGATAAAAGTCCTGGTTGACAAATACTATTAGCAAGATACAGTCACAACTATTGTAATTTTTCCTCTTGTGTACGTCTGAAGTACTGTAGGTCGGTATTATTGGCCAATTGTGAATTAACTTATGGCAGGAAATAATACGAGCAGACGAGGCTTCGCAAGTATGGATAAAGAAAAACAGAAAGAAATTGCCAGCCGTGGAGGCAAGGCAGCTCACGAAAGAGGTACTGCACACGAATTTACATCAGATGAAGCTCGAGAAGCTGGTAGAAAAGGTGGACGACGAAGTAGATCACGCAGATTACAAGCATAAGCTTATATCTGCATAATAAAAAAGCCTCATATATGTGAGGCTTTTTTATTTTTATTTACCATCTTGACCATCATCTCCAGAGTTGTGGTCAGGATCGTTTACCGTTTCATTAGATTCTTCTTCTGTTTCATCTGCCATATATTTTATAGTTAACTGCTAATTCTACGGCTTTAATGACGGCTATTACACATGATTATTACCCTCTTTTTATATATTGACAATATGCATAATAGTGTGATATAATACAGCAAGAGAAACTGAGACCATTTGTTGTGGTCCTACCGAGGAATTCGATGATTAAGATGTCCATTCCGTTAGCTGTTGGAATCGTACTGTTCGGAGCTTGTGTCGCAGGGATCAACCACCTCAAGGATCTAGGTTGGCCACTGCCGGCTCATTGGTTTGGTCCGCGTGGTGAAAGCACCATGGGACCGACAACCAAGCCGACCGCGCAAACCCAGCCATCGACCAGGCGGGCGGCAAAGCCAGCCCAGCCGACCATCGTGAAGCTCACCCCGCCTAAGCTGATCAGCCTAAACGGGATCCTCACAGGTCAATCTGGTCAGCAGCCCGCGAAGGTGGCTACCCCGACAACAGCACCGGCAACACCGGAACTGCCGCCGAGGAACGCCGACCGTCCCAAGAACAAGCTCTACGTCGATCCCATGATGACAGCCCGTGAGTCGTATGCTGAAGTCGAGAACACGTTCTCGTTCAGCGTCACGCTCAAAGGGCTTCAAGATGGGAAACCGATCGAACTTGCTCCGGGCAAGCGGATCAAGATCTTCCCCAAGGTCTTGAGCAACCCAGAAATGGGTACGTTCACGGCTGTGAAGAACTCAGGTAGGAAGGTGCAAGCCTTCTCCTACATTGTGAACTTCAAAACCCACGCGGCTGATATCGCGAAGTAGCGACATACCAACAGTAACTCACAGCTCTTTGTTTCGAAACACCAAACCCACCCCCAGTCGTAGAGGCGACTGGGGGTGTATTGTTTCTATTTTTAATAAGTATTTATTGTGCTAAAGCAACTCGCACTACAGGATCAATTCTCTGAGCGACTATCACATACCCTGCATCATTTGGATGAATAAGATCTGCGGTTAAATCATTACGTCCTAAAATCCCACTCAATACTTCAGGAACAAAATACGAATCTGTTTGATTGGCTATTGATCTGTAATTTGAATTGTAGATAGTCTGATGAATTCCCACTAAAACAACATCGGCACCTCGTGCTTTAATTCTTTCTATTATGGTTTTAATATTTTCAAATGTTTCAGATCGAGGCACACGCTGAATTACATCATTACCTCCCAAAAGAATTATGACAACATCAGGATTTTTACTTAAAACACTTGTTTCCAAGCGAGTAAGCGCCTCAGCAGTTGTATCACCTATGACTCCAGCATTTTCTATAGGCTGATTAATTCTTCGAGACAGCACAGATACATAATCATTCCCTTCAGTAGCTCCAAAACCAGCAGTTAAGCTATCACCAAAAGCTATAATCTTTTTATTATTTGGGATACTACCGAGTTGTATTTTAAATGGAGCACTCTTTGCAACACTTGTATATCCATTATTTTTTAAATATCTTACTTCATAATCCCCTTCAGTTGTAGGTGCTTTAAGTGTTACCGATCCTGTTCTTCCATTTGTATAACTCCATTCATAGTATTGTCGGTTTGATGTACCAACACCAAAAATCCCCACCCAATCTCTTGAGATCTTTGTGTCCTGAGGTGCTGTCCAACTAATTGTGACAGTAGCACCCGGTGATATATTTCCAGACGGAGATGCAGTTACACTATAACTATTTGTTCCAGGATTGGGATTTGGAGTAGTAGTTCCATTGCCATTATCCGGATTCGTTCCTACAACAGTAATAGTGAACGCTACTTCAGCCACACTGGTGTACCCATTCTTTTTTAAATATCGAACCTCATATGATCCAGCTTCTTTTGGTGGGTAGAGATTCAGTGTTCCCTCTCGATTACCTGAAGTATATGCCCAATCGAGATAATTATTATTTTGTGAATTACTTTTAAACACAGCAATCCAATCTCTTGAAATAGAAACATCGTCGGGAGTTTTCCATGATACTTGAAGCGGTTGTCCAGATTGAATATTTGTAGATGACAATGTTAAAGAATACCCAGATGTTGTTGTTGCATTGCCATTATTGCCTCCGTTATTATTTCCACCATCAGTTCCCGTCCCTACAGTAAAGCTAGAACTTTTGGCAATACTCGTAAATCCATTACGTGACATATACCGGATTTCATAGGTACCTGATTCTCGAGGTACATATAGAGAAGCTGAGCCTTGTGGATCCTCAGCATACTTCCAATTTAAATATGATGAGTTTGTTGCACCTGATTTATAAAGACCTATCCAATCTCTTGATCTGTGATCTTCTTCAGAAAGACTCCATGACACATCTATATACTGCCCTGGTTGAATTGGTCCGGGTGTAGTCACTGTAACTGTTGCGTCCGCTGTTTGAGCATGTACTTCTATAATGGTTATTCCAAAGAGAATAGTTGCTAGAGCTAAAATAGATAATGTCGCTTTTTTCATATATTTATATATAGAATAGAAGTATTACACTACTATAGTCGTACGAAAAATGGAAATATTTCATGAAATATTCATTGAGTAGTCTGACTATCCAGGATATAATAACAAAGTGAAAAAACTCAAGAAAAAGAAGTCATCAAAAAAGAAGTCGGGCCTTCTCGTAGTGGGCATATCGTTTCTTTCTATTGGTATTATTTTTGGTGGATATTTTTTTAAGATGAAATCTTATTTTGGTCTCACAGCAGTTGAGATGTATCAAAATATTGCTAATCCATATTTACGTAATGTACGAATCACTGAAGGTATGCGCAAAGAAGAAGTTATTGAACGATTTGGTAAAACTCTTGGATGGTCTGAAACTGAAAAGCGAAAGTTACTCGCCATTCATTCTGAAGCAACCAAAGGTGCAACTGAAGGATATTTTTTCCCTGGCAATTATGTAGTCCCCCTTCGTGCAAAAGCACCTGATGTAAGTAAAAAGATCATAACTGCATTTAATGAAGAAGTAGTTGAGAGCAATGAAAAGCTTAAAACAAATGTCATTAATATGGACACTGCAATTAAAATAGCTTCTATCATTCAACGAGAAGCAGGAAGTAAAAGTGACATGAAGATTATTTCAGGTGTGATCTGGAATCGACTCTTTGAAGGAATGTCACTCGATATGGATGCCACACTTCAATATGCAAAAGGTAGTAAGACTAAGTGGTGGCCAAAAGTAGTCCCTGCTGACAAATACATCGAATCACCATTTAATACGTACAAAAACAAAGGACTTCCCCCATCAGCAATTTCAAATCCTGGTGAAGCTGCAATTGAAGCAGCATTAAATCCTGGAAAAACAGATGCATTTTTCTATTTGCATGATGACAATGGAAAGATCCATACAGCACGAACGTATCAAGAACATTTAGATAATATTGAGCGAGTGTATTAATCACTGTATTACTGGCATCTATGAAATCACTTTTACATGCAGGTAGTGGTGAAAAGACCTACCGAGAAATCCCTGTATCATTTGAACCTGATGAATGGAAAGAAACACGATTAGATCTTGATCCCGAACTAAAACCAGATGTTGTTGGTGATATAACCAATATGCCACAAATAGCCACAGAATCTTTTGATGCTGTGTTTACATCTCATACCGTAGAACATCTCTATCCACAAGAGGTTCACAAAGCATTTGATGAATTTATTCGTGTTCTTAACTCTGATGGATTTGTGCTTATCGCATGCCCAGATCTTCAAGCTATTGCATCTTTAGTGGCTGAGGGTAAATTACTTGAAGAAATATATATGTCCCCTGAGGGTCCAGTCACCCCTTTAGATATGCTCTATGGTTTTCGCAAAGCAATAGCAGAAGGTAAAACATATATGACACATAAAACAGGTTTTACGCTTCCTGTACTTTTATATTCTTTGAAATCAGTTGGCTTTAAATCTGTAATTGGGAAAAGACGAATACAAGATTTTGAGCTATGGGCATTTGCAAGCAAAAAAGAATTGTCTGAAGCAGAATTAACATTTGCCGAGCAAAGATATTTTCCCAAATAAAAAACTGGAAGCGATACGCTTCCAGAATACTTGCACCTAGCTGAGCTTCAGATGTGGATCAAAATACATTCGACCCTGAGCATCCTTAGCAAAGCTTGTGCATGCAGCAAGAATGGCCAGAACATTGCGAGCGATCTTGTCGATCTGTCCGTCGACGACATGAGCACCGATGGACATGAGACACAACCCTCGTCCTTCATCCACTCGGTACGGCATTGAGAATAATGTCACATCGACACCCATGGCATCGACCATGAGCACACCCTCAGCATCCTCTGATCGATTCACCCGCACAAGTGTGAGTGGGATCTTCACATCGATCCCTTTCACCAAGGTCACGAGACCATGCCGACGATTGTCGACCCATGGTTCGGGAAAGACCGAGATGGTTTTTGTGCCGTTGTGAGGCTCAGCCAAACGATCGAGCACAGCACAGGCTCGAGTACCGGCGACGGCCGAGATCGTGAGTGCGACACTGCCACGGGTAGCCTCAACATGAACAAGACTCATGACGTACTCCAATCTGATTGAAAGAACAAGCTTGCTACGTTGCAAACTCCAAACATCCAGTCTGGAACATATGCATTACCTCAAGTACCGCACATATTCCAAACAAAAACATCTCCTTGCGGGAGATGTTTCTAAAAATTATATTTAAAACAAAATTAGTTTTTATATACAGCAAAACATCTCCCATGGATAGGAATAAAGACGGGTCGGACGGCAAAACCAAAATGTTGTGCGTATGTTTTCATACTTATAAATAAGTGTATCGTATCGTTGAGTAGGATGTCAATAAAAAAACCGCCACCCTAAGAATTAACCTCTGGGGGGACGGATGTATTTTGCTCAACAGACCACGGTCGAAGCTCATATGCACCTGGCTTAGTGTTCCGAAAACACACTTCACCATCGATGTTGAGTGTCCCTGTGGCAACGACAGCTTTTTGCTCAACTGAAAAAAGTGCAACCTCGAGCCCGAGCCAATCAGCGATCCTCCTGGATCGTGCATTGCACTTTACCCTAACAATGGGTAATGGGTCTTCGCTTCGCGGCTGTCGAGCATCGTCTATGAGCACGAGGACATCGACAGCCGTTCGATGGTAGACGTTTCCAGCCTCGAACTTTGCATTAGCGAGTAACACCCTCATTTGTTCGACGAAGTCTACTCCACGACGAACGCGAGCAGCAGGCTTTTTAGCCATGGAAGGTTCTCCTTTCAGCCTGCTTTATACCATATCTACCTTTACTGTCAAAACATTACAAGCTGATTCTTTTTATTTCATTAGTATTAATAGAACCTTTATATAAAATATGCGGTACTCCTACAAATAATAGTGGTCGCTCCCCTTTTCCATACATTTCTTTATAGTAGTCTTTTGTAACTTGAGGAAGCTCTGCATACTGACCAACATTATCTGGATCAAATTTGGCAAAGTTCTCTTCAGTCATTTTATGTGTTTTGTCCGTGTGTTTATGTAAATAGACAATAGTATTTTCTGGAGTTAAAAGGTGTGGATCAATTTCAAAAAAACTTGTTGTAAATGATTTTGTTCTTCCTGCATCAATAAGTGCTTGTTTAATTATCCATGGATGAATGGGAGAAAAATGAATAACATCATTCCATAAACAATTGAGTATTGGAATTTGTTGCTGCATTACTCGTTCACGTCCTGTATATTTTAAAGCTTCTGTTGCATACAAATCTGGATGGAGATCTTTTAGTATATTTAATGGATAAAGTGTATCTCCTTGCATATCTTCTGGCACCCAGTGATAGATGTAATTCATAAGGATAGTATAGCTTCTATTTAGATAATAAAAAAACCACCTGTTGTCAGGCAGCATGTTTGGTGAGACGAAGCCAATTGCCATCCGGGCGCTTGGGACTGATCGCCTCGGAACGCGGGCACAACGGGCAGTCGGCCGGTGACCAAGTCTTCATCGGCTGATTGATGAGCGCGATCACCTTCCGACCGTGGGCAACTTCAAGTCCTCCACGATTCACGAGGGAAAGGACAAACGGCAGGACGATCCCACCTGCAGCCGTGACAGCATCGGCAGCCTGCTTCACGCTACCGCCAGTGGTCACCACGTCCTCGCAGAGAAGGACGATCTCCCCCGGCATGACCATGTTGGCAGGATCGTCGAAGGTCATCGGGCCTTTGCCATCATCAGGCTTCTTTGGCGAAGCCCAACCGACGCTGTTGCCGGTGACCAACAGCATCTTCCCAGCGACTGCTTGGGCGAGTTTGGTCGCGCCGGTTTGAGGCCCTACGATCCGCTTAACCTTCCACAGATCAAGAATCTCACGCGAAGCGTCCATCAGATCTGAGGACGCTTCACCCAGCAACGTATCGTCATCCGTGACAAGTCTGCTCAAAAAGAAACCGTCAGAGTGATCTCCCTTTGTGAGGAGTGCATGAGGAGCAGTGGCATGGCCATTGTGTCGCCAGTAGGCCCCCTGTTCCTCATACACCTTGATCCACCCCCGTTGGTCACGAATTCTCTGTGGAAACATGTCGTTTCCTTTCCTTGTCAAACGGTACGCTTCAAGCTGCGTACAAAAGCTTTGTCGATTGCTCGACTCTGTAGGCTAGAGTATCTAAATAGAAGAATAAAATCAAACTTCAACAAACTATTTTGGCAGTGTAAAATAAAAGGTAGAACCTTTACCCAACTCACTTTCCACACCAAGTACACCACCATGCGCCTGAATAATCGTTGCACAAATATACAATCCAAGTCCTAATCCGACAGGCACATGATCATTAGGATTTTTTACTTGATAAAATCGATCAAAAATCTTTTTTGATTCAACTTCTGAAATACCTGGACCATAATCTTTTACAGATACTTTTATACGAGAATCTATTTCTTCAATAGTAATATCAATTTTTTGTGAATGCGGCGCATACTTAAACGCGTTTGAAAGTAAATTTCTTACTACCTGAGTAATTCGATCTTGATCAACGCAAACGGTAAAGAGAGCTTGTGTAGTGAATATAATTGGGGGCTTCCCTTCTGATGTATCGCCAACAAATTCTTCTACGGTCTTTTCAATAAGTTCATTAATAATTACATCATTTTTTTGCAGGGAAATGTTGCTTCTCTGCATTGAGCTTGTATCAAAAAGCTGTGAAATGAGACTATGAATCTTTGTGACTTGCCCATCAATTTTTTTGACCTCAGGTATAAAACGCTCTTCTTTCTCCATAATCATCTTTTTATGTAAAAGTTGAGAAAACATTTTAAGACTGGTTAAAGGTGTCTTCAACTCATGAGCAGCAATAGAAATGAATTCATCTTTTGTAGCGGTCTCTTTCTCAAGTTTCACAGTAAGTTTACGCAATTCTATTTCAGTTAAAACTGATTTAGTGAGCTCGGAGAGAATTTCAATTTCATCATCGGTCCAACTTCGTTTTTTGAAATCAAGAACACAGCATGTACCTAGTGCATACCCTTCAGGAGTGATAAGTGGCATTCCCGCATATGCCACAACACCCATGTGTTTAACAGATGGAAAATCTTTAAATATTTCAGAAGTACGAGCATCTTCAATAATAAGAGGCTCACGATGAGTGATTATATGTTGGCAAAAAGAAGGATGAGCAGTAATTTCTCGGCTTTCTGAAATAGGCTGAGGCAGACCATAATGACTCTTCACAAAATCACGATCTTTTTCGAGAAGCGTAACAAATGAGACAGGAGTCTTTAATAGCTTTGAAGCAAGGCGTGTGAGACGATCGAATGACTCTTCCTCGATGGAATTAACAAGGGTCGTTTGCTCAACAGCACCTAGGCGCTTTTGATCTCCGACTATCTTATCTCTCATTTCTCGCTGTTTTTCTGTAGGAGACTTATCAGGCATGGGTGAAGTATAGCACACCCATACTGATGTGATTTTGAGAGTAAATGTGACCTCACGGGGAATCGAACCCCGATTTAAAGCTTGAGAAGCTTCTGTCCTAACCGTTAGACGATGAGGCCCTTAGACCTGCTTAGCAAGTCATTATGTAAAACTACCTAAAAAACTACTTTTTAGCAATCCACTGTTTATCCTGGCGTACTAAGAGATCTTCTGCATGTTCTGGATGTCTCATGATTTCTTCTACTGCTCGTTCCATACGCATAGACTGAGAGCCTTTAATAAGCACAATATCTCCGGGCTTAATTATTTTCTCTAAGAACTGTGCGGCTTCAACTGATGTATCAAACTGCATAACACTCATTTCATCCATCTGTGCATCAAGCGCAGCCTCTGCAGCACCTCGCATTCGAATACCCACAGCCACAAACAAATCAACAGTCTTTGCAGCTGCTTCCCCTATCTTTTTATGTTCATCAATTGAATAATCACCAAGCTCCATCATGTCTCCAAGAACAGCGATTTTTCTTCCAGCAAGTTTAAGTTCAGTAAGTGCTTCAAGTGCAGCATGAGCAGCCACAGGAGAAGAGTTGTAGGTATCGTCTACAATAAGAGTATCTCTGTTTCCTGCAATAAGCCGCATTCGTCCTTTTGGTGACTGATGATTTTCTAGTGCTTCTGAAATTTCAACAAGATTCATCCCTTGTGAAATACCCACAGCAGTTGCTGCTAAGATGGGATACATGTGCTGATATCCCAGTGTCTCATGCACATATGCCGGTATGCTTGTGCCTGCATGATTAATCTTAAAATTAATTCCCTCTGGAAATTCTAATTCTGAATTTTCATATTTCTTGTAAGCAATTCGTTCATCTGTTGCATGTACCTGTGCACCAAATTCTCTACCATAGGTAATTTTTTTATGGAGATCACTTTCACCAAAAGCAATAACACGCTTGTCATCATTATTTAAAATAAGAGTTCCATCTGGCTTTAATGCTCGTGCAAGATGCCCCTTTTCATTTATGAGATCTTCAATAGATGGGAAAAATTCCACATGCACAGGAACATCTCCAAAACGAGTAATAACAGAAACATCAGGTTTTACCCATTCAGTAATTTTCTTAATATCACCAGGCATGTCAGCTCCAATCTCAAGTACGAGCCACTCGGGATATTTAAATGGCAAAACAAAAAACAAAAATCCCTCTATAATATTTAGCAACCAAATAAAAGGATTATTCCAACCATTTGGCAATCCTAAAATTGTAAGCGGCACTCCAAATTCGCTATTAAAGCTTTTCTGACTTTTTCGAGTTTTAAATTTTGCTGAAAGGACTGTGTAAATAGCATCTTTTGTAGAAGTCTTTCCAACTGATCCGGTTACTCCTACAATCTTTGGTTTATATTTCTTCAAAACCATCCGAGCCTCCCAACTAAGAATAGAAATAACTGCTTTCTTAAATAACGTTTTCATATGATTTATTATCTGGAATTATCTGTCTGGTGGTACTTCGTAATAGTTTATCAAGTATTTAGTAATATCCACAAACGGCTCAGTCAGAGAGTTTGAGGCATATTCCACACCCTGAGGCTCTACAGTATACAAGAAAACTAAAAATTTGGGATTAGTTGCTGGGAAATATCCAAAGAATGAGTGGAGATATTTCTCATCGGTATATCCTCTACTTCCTCCGTTTGCGATTTGAGCAGTTCCGGTTTTTGCAGCAATAGAATAATTATCCATTTTTACTTTACCTTCAAGCAAAGCTTTGTCTACGACTTCGGTAAGCATACGAGATATTTCTTTTGATGTTTCAGGCTTTAACACTTGTTTACCTTCAGGATACGTAATCTCTTTTGAAAAACCCACTTTGTAATCAATCTTTTTTACAACATGGGGAGTAATTAATTTTCCTCCGTTTGCTAAGGTTGAAAGTGCGCGTGTAATAGCAATTGGGCTCATAGCAATACCTTGCCCGAATGACGCAGTGGCATGTTCGATATCTCGAGTACTCTTTAGGTTTTCAACCAATCCTTTTGATTCGTTTGGTAAATCTATTCCTGTTCTCTCGCCCAAACCAAAATCAAGCATATACTGTGAGAACTTTTTATTCCCCATTTTTTTAACTATAAACGATACACCAGTGTTGAGAGACTTATTGAGCACTTGCTGCATGTCTACCGTACCTCTTCCTTTTTTATCGTAGTTATAAATAGTCTTACCATTCATAGTTAGAAAACCTGCATCATAATAGGTAGTATCTGCAGTAATAGCACCTGAATCGATTCCCGCAGCTACGGTGAGAGGTTTTACAATAGAACCCATTTCGTACACATTTTGTACCATTGGGTTTGTAAACACACCTACATTCTTTTCGGTTTGGAATGAATTTGGATTGTAGCTAGGATATGCAGCCATTGAAACTATCTCGCCAGTATTTGGGTCTATCACGATTCCCCCAGTAAGCTTTGAGTTGAACTTCTCATTTAGTTCTTTCAATTCTTTTTCAACGAAAGTTTGAACATTTGGTTCTATAGTTGATGTAATATCTCCTTCTATTGTACCTGTATCAGTAAAGGTTTTATGAATATCTGAAAAGATTTCAGCAAAAAAGTTTACATACACATTTTCATCAGTTCGCTTTAGTACACTTTCATACTGATTTTCAAGACCGTATCGTCCACCGAGTGAATCACCTTTAAAACCCACGAAGCCTAAGACTTGTGATGCCAAATTTTCACCCGGATAGTATCTCCATTTTTCTTTATAAATATTTACACCTGGGATATTTAAATTATCTATAGAAACAGCAACATCAGGTTCTATTCTCTTTGCAATTTCTTCATAAGGATCATTCAACTTTGTAGCTTTAGTAATAAAAAGTTCTTTTTCAAGTGGTAAAAGTTTATTTATTTTTTCATATACTTCATCTGGCTTTTTTAAAAGCTTTGGATTTACTGCAACAGTGTATCCAGTCTTAAGTGACGCTGCTGCCATAAGTGTTCCATCTTTTGCTTGGAAGAAAACTGTTCCACGATTAAAAACCCCTCCAACTGGACGAGTATATTGTCGATCTGCACGCTCTGAAAACGTATCACCTGATACGATTTGAACATAATATAGTTTTGTAACAAGCATTCCAGCAAAAATAATTACTGCAATAGAAATAAGTCGAATTCTTGTTACGTTGGAGCTCATAATACCCTTTTAGTATACCACGGACTATTATCGAGTGTTGTATGAAAGTGCAGGACCAGTTCGTGATACAAACTGTGATGGCACAGCATCCTGAAATCCTTTTTCATATGCGAGATCAAGAGTTACTTTGCTCTTCACACTCATATATTTAAATTCAAGTTCTCCTATTGTTGAAGATAGGTTTGCAATTTCTTGCTCAAGATCTTCTCGAGCTACCACATTCATAATGGTTTTATTCACCATAAAAGCATACACAGCAAACACGGTTACAAGACAGCTTGCAAGAACAAAGAAAAGAACCTTTGTACTAACTTTATGCCATACTGGTACACTTAATGTTTTTGTTCGTGAGTTCATATGCTTACTGTTTAACTAATATTCTTAATTTTGCGCTACGTGCCCTTCTATTTACTTCTAATTCTTCATCACTGGGTATAATTGGCTTTTTTGTTAAAAGAATTGCCGTACCTTCAGTTTGTTTCTGTTTAAAAAATTGTTTTACGATGCGATCCTCTAAACTATGGAATGATATGACTGCTAATCTGCCATTTTTTTCCAATTTATCGAAGGCTTTTTTAATTCCCTCTTCCAAAGCCTTAAGTTCATCATTTGCTGCAATTCGCAATGCTTGAAATGTCTTTGTTGCAAAATGCATTTTGCGGTGCTTGTACCACCCTGGCACAACAGCATCTATAATTGCTACAAGTTCTCCTGTTGTTTCTATGGGATATTCTTCGCGTGTTGCTACAATCGCTTTTGCGATCTTGTAGGCAAACTGCTCTTCTCCATAGCCTTTCAAAATGAGATTGAGTGTTTCTTCACTCCATTCATTGACGATTACTCGTGCGGTAACATCTTCTTCAGATGGATTCTTTTTGAAAGTCATAGCTAGAGGCTCATCTTTCTGGAAGGAGAATCCTCTTCCTGACTCTTCAAATTGGTTTGAACTCAGTCCGATATCCAAGAGCACTTTAGTAACATGCTCTATTTTTAGAGTATCTAGAACTTTATCTAAATTTCTAAAATTCTCTTGAACAAAGGTAATGTCAGATTTTTTATACTCAGCCAATCTTTTTTTAGATCGAGCTAAAGCATCTTCATCTGCATCAAGTGCGATTATCTTAATAGAATCTCCATGTCGTTTGACCACTCCTTCAGTGTGTCCCCCGCTTCCGAGCGTTCCATCAAGCAGGATATCGCCTGACTTTAAGTCCAAACCATCTATTGCTTCATGTAAAAGAACACTTATGTGGCCAAATGGCGCACTTACAATACTCCGATCTCCCCGAGCTTTTCGGCTAGTTGGTCGGCTTGTGCTGAAATTCTCTTCTTGTAATCCATCCATGTCGTTTCGTTCCATAATTCGATTCGGTTATGCACACCAGCACATACTACTTTTCCTTCAAGCTTTGCAAAATTGGCAAGATGCTCTGGGATAAGCATTCGTCCAACTGCATCAACATCAACTTCTGCTGCACCTGCAAGCATAAATCGGTTGAACCCTCGAGTATCTGCTTGTCCCATACTCAATCCAGAGAGTTTCTCTGCAATCTTCTCCCATTCCTTTAGTGGGTAAATGAATAAACAATTATCTAGACCATGAGTTAGAACGACTTTCTTACCAACTTCCTTTCGGAATTTTGCTGGCAAAGACATTCTGTTCTTATCGTCTATTGAGTGTGTATATTCGCCAATTAACATTATGTGTTTCTATTATTTGTCGGATATACCACTTCATCCCACTTCATACCATTATATACCACTCTCAACCATTCTCAACCATACTTATCCACTTTATGGCTTAATGAGGCAATAGAAAACAGCTTTACTCATGTGTAAAGCTGTTTTCTGAAACTAAAGTTATTTTGAGGTTTATTTAGCGAGAATTTCGATTGCTGTTGCCATGAATTCAATATCGTCTGTAAATTCTCCGATAATTGCAATTCTAGTTCGTGGCTTAAGCAAGCTTACTGCTGCAGGTCGTCCTCGTGAATCGGTTATTTTAACGTTGTCAGCAAGGGTCACGTTGAGCATTCCTCCTACTGGTACATCCATTCCGAATTCCATTTTCTTACCTGTAATAGATTTAATACCTCCGGTAATACCTTCAACTGATTTTGATGGCCATACTTCTGCATTAAGATCTGCAGGTGTTGCGGCTGGAAGTTCTAATGTTCCAACACGGAAACTACTTGCATAACCTCGTGCGACAAGCTTTGTAACCTCTGCTGATGGCTTTTCTGGCACTTCCATTGTCCATGTCTGGTTTCCATTTGCATCTGCTTCCTGAAGTTCCATGGCTCCAAGCTTTACTGCAACTTCTTTTCCTTCATTGTTTTGAATTGCCCATACTTCAACATTTGAAAGTTTCTTTCCTGTAGCAATCAATGATGGTTGCTCTATAGTGAATGCTAGTACCTTTGGACCTACTGACTTGTAAATAAGATATGCCCCAACGATAAGTACTACTACTATAGCAAGTACTATTGTTATTATTTTTGAACTGCGATTTTTCATATATTTGTAATTATTCTGAAAGTTTAAACTGTTTTGTTAATTCGTCAACTTCTGATTTATACCCAAAGACAAGAACTCCAAGGAATTCTATATCTTTTACAGGTTTCGACTTTGTATTTTCAGCAACCTTTTTATCGTTGGTTGTCTCAAGCATTTCACGGGTAAATTCAGAAACTTCGAGTCCCTGTGATTTTGCTACGTGAGATACATTATACAATGCATCAGATGAGTCTGCATCTTTAATTAAGATAGCATGCTGAATATTTAAATTAATCTTTTGATCATCCGAAGTTGCTACAGAATTAAATTTAAATAGTTCTTTTCCTCTTCGTGCGCCAAATGCTGCAGTAAGATGAGCTATAGCATTTTTTTCCTGCCAGCCTACAAGGTTTGCTCCCTTATTAATAAGAGCTACCGCAACTTTTGCTTCTTTCTTTTTTGCTCCACCTTCTTGAAGTGGTTTCATCAATGGGAAAATCTGAGTTTCTCGAATAGGCTTATTTGCAAGATATGAGAATAACCGCTCACTAATTCCGAACCCACATGTAGGAGGCATACCATGCTCAAGAGCCTCAACAAAGTCGGTATCATTCATTTGTGCTTCTTCATCACCATCTAAACGTAGCTTCTCTTGCTCCAAAAATCGTTCTGCTTGATCTATTGGGTCATTAAGCTCACTATAACCCTTCCCAAGCTCACTACCTGCAATGAGGGGCTGGAATTGCTGTACAACATTTGTATTTCCCTCATGTGACTTAGCAAGTGGTGAAAGAAACTTTGGTACATTAACTAGAAATCCAGGACCACTAATTTGCTTTCGACAATATTTCCAAAGGATATCTACTGCACGAGAAAAGTTCCAACCATTAGTATCAAATTTAATTTCAAGTGCTCTTAATTTTTCTTCAATCTCTTGAAGAGTAGCCTGTGAAATATCTATTTCAGTAAATTTCTTAATAGTTTCTGCATAATCAAATCGTTCCCATGTTTTGTTTAAATCGACATCAAATTCTCCAATTTTAAATTGAAGTTTGCCAAACGTCTCCTGAGCTACATACTTGTACATTCGCTCTACTAAATCCATGCCTTTTTCATAATCAGCATAGCCCCAGTAAAATTCCATCTGAGTATAATCCTGAGCATGCTCTGGCGACATTCCTTCATTTCGGAATACTCGTCCTATTTCAAAAACTTTTGGAAAACCAGCAACCATTAATCTCTTTTGCCATAATTCACCAGCTGAAATTCTAAGATATACATCAATATCTAAAGCATTGTGGTGAGTAGCAAAAGGTCGAGCATCTGCACCTCCAGTAGTATTTTCTATAATTGGAGTTTCAACTTCTAAGAAACCTTCAGTAATTAAAAAGTTTCTCATTGATTGCCAAAACTTTGCTTTCTTTTCTATAAGATCTTTAAGTTCAGGATTAAACAGAATATCTAAATATCGCTTACGAAGCTTTTCATCATTATCCTGTAGACCATGCCATTTTTCTGGAAGTGGCAACATAGTTTTTGAAAGCATTGCCCATGATTTAACACTGAGTGTTTTTTCTCCACGCTTAGTTACAAATACTGTTCCGGTTACTTCTACAAAGTCTCCAATATCTACTGCAGCATTAAAAAGATCATAGATTTTTGCATCTACTTCTTCTTGTTTTAGTAAGCCTTGAAATTTTGCAGTACCGTCAAATAAGTTAAAGAAAACCAATCCACCTTGCGCTCGAATAGACATTACTCGTCCTGCGAGTGTGATAGTTGTTTGTTCTTTCTCTAAATTTTCAAAACTACTAATAACATGATCTATAGAATGATCACGCTTTGTTTTTGCAGGATATGGATTAATGCCCTCTTTTTTAAGAAGCTCTAGCTTTTGAAGCCGAGCTTCACGTAATTCTTCTAGTGATGCCATAACTCAAGTGTAAGCTGACTCAGATACTTACGCAATATTAACAACTTTATAACTCACTTTTCCTCCAGGAGTTTGTAATACAAATGTTTCACCTTTCTTTTTACCCCGAAGTGCTTGTCCTAGTGGAGACGCAACTGAAAGTTTAAACTTTGACATGTCTGCTTCTTCTGATCCTACAATAGTATATTTTACTGTTTCTTTTTTTCCTTCTTTCTGAAGCTCAACTTCTGATCCCACGTTTACGGCTTCTGTATGATGAGCATCAACAATAGATGCAGACTTTAGGAGTCCATCAAGTTTACTAATTCGTTCTTCCAAAATAGCTTGTCGTTCTCGTGCCTGATGATATTCTGCATTTTCTGAAAGATCTCCCAACTGTTTTGAGTATTCCAATTCTTCAGCTACTTCACGGCGTCCTACAGTTCGAAGTTGCTCGAGCTCTTTCTTAAGCTCTTCATGTTTTTCTTTTGTAAGGTACTGTGTTGTATCAGTTTTCATTGGCCGTTGTTTAATTTAAAATTGAGCAAAGTATACCTTTTTTCACATTAATTTGCAAAGTATTCTGGCGTATTAACATTCATCCAATCAAAGATCTGTCGGCTAACGGATGAAGCTCCTACTAGGTTTTTTACCGGTCCACGCTCCATTAGTACAACAAACGAATACTTGGGATTTTCATAAGGAAAAAACCCTGTTACCCATGAGTTTACAAAATCCTTCTTTACACCAAGCTCTGCTGTACCAGTCTTAGCTCCAAATTTCACATATGACACATTGAGAGCCTGTGCACTGCCTTGTACAGCTGCCTGACGCATTCCTTCATGTGCCACATTAAAATATGACCGCGGTAAATTGATCTTTTCAGTTTCATCCATCATTGTTGTGTCTCCAGAAATAATAGTTGGCTTAACGAGCGTTCCATAATTTGCGATAGCAGCTACAGATCGCACCACCTGAAGTGGCGTTACCTGAAAACCATATTGACCAATCACCGAGTGATAGGTATTTCCCACAGTCCATTCTTCTCCATCAAACGTTGCTTTTTTCCAATCCGGACTAGGAATTGTTCCTGCTTTATTTCCAAAAAAGTCTGACCCTACAGGGCGACCAAAACCAAACATTCGAGAATATTTTTCTATATTTAAAATCCCCATTCCCTTTTGATCTTGATATCCACCACCCACCTCATAAAAATACACATCTGAAGATTGTTCAATTGCTTTACGCATATCTACAGGTCCATGATTTTTCCAATCACGAAATACATAGGTAATATCTGGATTGTATGGATTCTTAAGTGAAATAGATCCTGTTGTATAAATCACTTTTTCAGGTGTAATAACCTTTTCACTAAGCGCTGCAATAGACATAAATGGCTTTACAATAGAACCAGGTGTATACAACCCAGAAGAAACACGATCGAGCACAGGAGTGCTTTTATCGGTAAAGTAATGCTGGATTTTTTCACGGTCAGTTCCATCGGTGAGTACTTGAGAGTTGTACTCTGGATATGTAACCGAAGCAATTATTTCCCCTGTACGAACATCCATCATTGCCCCAGCTCCTCCTGTAAATCCACGCTCCTGTGCAACTTGTGCAATAACGTCATACATCTTTGACTGGATTCGTGAATCTATTGAAAGTACAACATCACCTCCAGTTTCTGGCGGATTCAATACACTCTGAGAAATCACCGTACGGTGAACATCTGTTTCGGTAATTTTCAAACCATTAGTTCCCTTCAATTTTTCGTTGTAAAACTTTTCGATTCCGTCCATACCGAGATAATCTTCTCGATAGTAAAAACCCGAGGTGTCTTTTGACGGATATTTAATGTATCCAATCAAATTTGAAAGACCTGTTGTTGTTGCATACCTTCTAAATGAGAAATCATCATCTTCAGGATTTTTAATATTCCAAGCCAAGAGTGTTTTATTGCGATCATAAATAACCCCTCGATCAGAAAATACGAGAGTATGACGCAAGCTGTTGTTTTCACTACGCTCAGCAAACTCTGCACCATTAGCAATTTGAAGTGACCAAGCCTTATATGTGAATACCCCACCAACTGCTAAAAAAATAAATCCGAGAAATATAATAATCCGCGGCGAAATCGGTTTTTCAATTCGACCTTCAAATTGATGTTGATCAAATTCTGGGAGATTTGATGCATCAATAAGAATCTCATCTGGAGCAATATCAACATTATTAAACGTTCTTTTTCGTGAGAATATTTTTTTAATGTCCTTAAACCTAACCATTAGTTATAAAATCTTAATTTGTTTTTTATAAATGAACCTATCAACGTAACAAAGAGAGCAAGAAATGTAATTACAAACTGAATATTGTGAAAGCGAACTATAGGTGCATTATACAGCGAATCAATGATCACGCCCAGCACAACAATTTCATAAAATGAATCTAGAAAAAATACGGCTATACAAGCTGCTAAAAATGGAATCCACCAAGGCAAAAAGAATATTGAGATACCTAAGATGCAATCAAAAAGAATTCGGTATGACATAACTATTTGATAGGTTGCTCTACAGTCACAAATTTTGTTTCTGTCACATCAATAGCACTTCTAAAGAGAACTTTTTCAAATGAGTCTGCATCTGAAATTTGAATTGAAGTAATTGCTCCAAATATATATTCAGGATGTTCTGCCATAACAACACTGTCTCCTTCTTTGATTGAGGCGTTGCGAGGTAATTTCACTTCAAAATTCCCTCCTCCTTTTCCAAATGCAGTGGTCTCTACGGCCTGTGGACCAATAAGCACTTGAACTTTCTGTTCAGGTGATGAATACAGGACAACATTAGAACTATGAGCAGCTGTAGTGGCAACTTTGCCTACAAGCACTGAACCGTTAACAACAACAGTATCTCCAACAACAACTCCCTCCTGATCTCCAGCATCAATTATAATAGTGTCATAAGGAGAAAAACCTGGTTTTGAAATAATTCGAGCTACGATGGAAGTAGTGGATGCATTCTCTCTTCCTAGTAACTTTCGTAGTGATTCGTTTTCTTCTGTTAAAATATTTTTTTCTAAAACAGTAGCTTCCATGAGAGCTAGTTGTTCACGCAAAGAACGATTGTGCTCAAGAAGCGTTCGTTTTGATTTTAAAACTCCCCAAATAGTATCTGTAGCATTTTCTACAGCTGCTTGGGAGTACATGATAGGAACACCTGCAGCATGTGTTGCCGGCATAAACAATTGTGGAGAAAGCCAATTTATGAGACCCACAATAGCAGCAATAGCGAATATGATAAGAACAGAGACTGCTCTTTTTTGACTTCTACGTTTAGTATCTCGCGGCTGGTAGATCATCTTCGTTTTGAATCAAAATATCTTGATATTTTGGTATATTTTCTAAAATAATACCAGTTCCACGGGCAACAGCAGTAAGAGGATCCTCTGCCACATGAACAGGAATTTTCAGAAAGTCTGCAAGTAACACATGAAGTCCCTTTATAAGAGCCCCTCCACCAGTAAGGTAAATCCCTCGGTGCATGACATCAGCAATAATTTCTGGAGGTGTAGTTTCAAGAACTTCTTTTGAAGCTTCAAGCAATGTCTCTATAGATTGAGATGTTGCTTCTCGGATATCAGCATCTGTAATAACTACTTCACGTGGCAAACCAGTAACGAGATCTCTTCCCTTAATTATAGATTCCATGGGAGTTTCTCCCGGCAATACTGCGCCAATTGTAATTTTAATTTGCTCTGCAGTCTTTTCACCAATTAAAATTTTAAATTCACTTCGGATATAGGTAGTGATATCTGCATTAAGCTTATCACCTGCTATTTTTAGATTTTTTGAAACAACAACACCACCAAGTGATATAACGGCAATATCGGTTGTTCCACCACCAATATCAATAATCATATTTCCAACTGGTTCCATTACAGGCAAGCGAATACCAACAGCAGCGGCCATAGGCTCTTCAACTATATATACTTCTCTAGCTCCTGCGTTTTTTGTAGCATCTCGAACTGCTCGTGTCTCAACATTGGTAATTCCTGATGGCACACCCACCACTACTTTTGGACCGAGAAACTTTTTTGTATCTTTCTGCGCTTTGTTTAGTAGATAGGTAATCATTTCTTCTGTCACCTCAAAATCTGATATAACTCCGTCTACAAGCGGTTTTACTGCGATAATATGCTGAGGAGTACGTCCAAGCATATCTTTTGCTTGTGTTCCAATTGCAACTACAGTTCCTGTCTTCTGATTGATTGCAACTACTGATGGTTCATTAATTACAATTCCACGACCACGTAAATAGACCAATGTATTAGCAGTTCCAAGATCGATGCCGATCTCATTGCTAAACATTTTTGTAAGTCTTTGTCGGAAATTTTTGAACATTATACTTTTTAAATCTTTATAGGGTGAACAGTTCTTCTTCGGTAATACTTTGTATCTCTCCTGTCTTTCGTACTTTCATTTCTAGTTTTCCAGCTTCCATTCCCTTGTCACTTACTATTACTCTATATGGAATTCCTATCAGATCTGAATCTGCAAACTTTTCTCCTGCTCGAGCGTCTCTATCGTCATAAAGCACTTCAACATTTTTTTCACTAAGCTTTTTGTAGAGCTCATCAGCATAGTTTTTTGCTTTATCATCTTTTCCACCAAGTAATATAAGGTGAATTTTAAATGGTGCTATACTTTCTGGCCAAACAATACCTTTTTCGTCAGATAATACTTCTACTATGGTTCCCATAACACGTCCCAAACCAATACCATAACTACCCATAATAACTTCCTTACTTTCACCTGTACTTGTTGTGTATTTCAATTCAAGTGGTCCTGAATAAAATGTCCCTAGTTTGTAGATATTTCCTACTTCAACTGATTTATCCTGTATTAATTCTTCTTTTTTAATACCTAGCATTTCAAGAGTTTCATCATTGTAGACTTCATCGTTAATAGCTATATTTTTCCCTTTATGGATATAGATATTATCTTCCCCTGCTCCAGTAAGTGTTTGAAATTCATGAGAATATTTTGAACCAAATGATCCACCACTTGCTAATGTTAAATATGTTTTATCTCCAAGACCCACACGATTAAATATATTTTTGTATGCAACAATAGCTTTCTCATAAAATGTATCGAGTTCTTCTTGAGTTTTAGAGAAAGAATACAAATCTTTCATCAAGAATTCTCTACCACGAAAGATTCCACTTTTTGCTCGTGTTTCATTTCGAAATTTAGTTTGAAACTGATATGGATATTGAGGGAGATCTCTATATGAAGTTATATAATCTTTCATTACTACAGTAATTGCAGGTTCATGAGTATACGCAAGACTAATATCTGTATCGTTTTTTAACTTAGTCTTAAACCATACATCAACATTCTTATCATCCCATCGATCTACTGCTTCCCATTTATTTTTATCTTGTAGCGCAGTAAGTTGTACTTCCTGTCCTTCTATTGCATTCATTTCTTCTCGAATAACATTCTCAATATTATTTAAAACTTTTAGTCCAAGTGGTAAATAAGAATACACACCTGCCATTTCTTTGTGAATATATCCGGCTCTAATAAGAAGCTGAGCATTTTTTGAGACTTCGTCTTTTGGTGCTTCCCGACGTGTTTTTGTGAAAAGAAAAGATTGTTTCATGTAGTTGAATAGTACAGGAAAATTCCTGTTGGGTCAAAACTAATTATAAAGCCTAAAATAACAGTATTTTATTGATCAGGAGCAGGTTCTGATGGGGTTGTAACTGGCTCTTCGGCCTCTGGTGCTGGCTCAGGTGTAGGAGTTGGTTCTGGAGTCGGTGTTGGCTCAGGCTGAGGTTCTGGGGTTGGTGTGGGTTCTGGTTCCGGTGTTGGAGTTGGCTCTGGGGTCGGAGTTGGTTCAGGTTCTGGTATAGGCTCCGGAGTTGGTGTGGGTTCCGGGGTTGGAGTTTCTATTTCTGACTCACTACCACTTGCAGATCCAACTGGTTGAGCTGGCTCTTCAGTTTCAGCTGGAACTTCTTCTTGTGGTTTATTTTGTTCTTCAAGCATTCGATTCACTTCATCTCTAATTCTAGCTTCTTCAGATTGTCGTCGAGCTTCCTCATCTTTCTGCTGTTGAATAGCAGCTCGTTCTGCAGCTCCGATTGATTTTGATCGTTCTGATTCTGGTTCTTCATTCACAGCAAGTGTCTCTGTCTTTTCTTCATCTTTATTTTCTGGAGGAATCACAGGAACATATCCATTGAATACTTTTTCCTGTGAACTCAATACACTTCCAAGAAGGCCGGAATATTCAGTAGCAACAATTTTTTGTGTAGCACCTTTAGTTATTTCTATCTTTTGTACATTTTTAAGATATGCCAAATGACTATCTACCATCTGACTTAATTGCTCAGATACAAATAATCCAAGATCTTTACCTTGCAATGCTTCTTTAGACACTACCAACGTTTTTTGTAATGTAGCACGCTGCCAGATATCATCAATAAGATCAATTGTATCGTAGCTGTACCCTACATTGTAATTAACTGCATCTTCAGTAATTGTAGTAATCTTTAGATTTGGGTTAAATGCATTTAAATTTACACTAATAATATAGGTATTATCAATAGATACAACAGATTCATTTTTTAAAACTATTGCATCACGTGCGGTAGGACTCGCAGCAAAAGTCACTCCAGTTCCAAGTAACAGAAACATAACTCCGAGAGAAAAGAAGTTATTATATTTAACAAAATTTAGTAGTTTTTTCATAATCTAGAATACCAATCCGTACTCTAGATTATACACTACGGCACTATAATACTTTTCCACAGGCCTTCCCAATAAACAAATGGAGCAATATTGTCTGTGTATTCCATATGAACAGCTAATGATGGTATTGGAGTAAACAATTGAACAGAATGTCGCCATACTCTATCGACAGTCGTACCCTCATGAATCACTTCATGTTCCCCGTAATGTGTATGCCGCATATAAATGTCCCAATACTTAAGCAGTGTTTTTTTTGAAAACCAAAATGAGCTAGTAGAAAACAAGTTTGTTCTCCAATGACGATACTTACCTAATACAATCCTTGCTGGTTCCATCCAAGGATTACGATAACTATCAGGATCATCATTTGCTAAGAGCGCAACTTCTTTATCACCCAGGCTAGCCTTTACCCAATCGTACATTTCAATCATTTCAGAGATCGCAGACGGAAAGTGAAGGTAATCATCTTCAATAAAATAGATAACATCTCGAGCATGATCTCTACCATATTCATAGCAAGCCATAAGCGATGCAGCATGCCCCGGTTGTTCTATCTGAATTAGTTGTGTTGGATGTTTTGAAGTTGCTAAAATTCTTTTCAAGCCAGCAACGCATGATTCTGTTGAGTGATCATCTACTATTACTATTTTTATTTCGTGGTCATCTGGCGAAACGAGATTCGCAGAATTTATGAGTGAAGTGGTACATGTTAAAACCAACTGTTCTTTTGGTACTTGTAGAAAACGTGTGCCTGGTCGCAAGTTACCTGTAGAATGAGTTCGTAAAATAATATCTAATTTCATAAATGTGATGTATCCATTGAATCCCACAAACTTTTCCAATCAATAAATGGAGACATTCTCAATGTATGATGCATATGAATTGCCAAGCTTGGCATAGGAGTAAAAAGGCGAACAGACTCACTCCAAATTTTATTTATTGTTGCAGATTCATTAGACTTCAAACCTGTACCATATTGAGTAAATGCCATAAATGTATCCCAAAAATCCAATAGTACTTTCTTTGATATCATGAAGGTACCATTTGTAATTGTATTTGTTCTCCAATAGCGATTTTTGCTCAATACTATTCGGCTGGGATGAATCCAACCTGGTTTATAATTATCGGGATCATCATACGGCAATAATGCGATATCTGTTCCCCCTAAATTGGATTGGAACAGCTCATATGATTCAATCATCTCTACTAGAGCGCTCGGATTATGTAGATAATCATCCTCTACAAAATAAATAACATCACGCGCATTATCATGCGCATATTCATAACACTTTTTTAAAGAAGCATTATTTCCCGTATCTTCAAGATGTATTAATATATAGGGATATTTAAGATCACTCACCATTTTTTTAAGCTTCTGCATACATAATTCAGAAGAGTGATCATCTATTATTGCTAGCTTTATATCATGAGCACCTTTGATAGTATCTATTGATTTTATTAAAGAAAAAACACATTTAATAAGCATTTCTTCCTTAGAATCCGTCATTACTCTTTTTTCTGGATGCACATTACCTAAAGAATGTGTCCGTAAAATAATATCTAATTTCATAGTTTATCGATGCTAGCCTCGACAAGGCTTCATAACTCGCACACCGATTTTAATTTCCTGACATACATTATTTTCATGTTCCATAAGTGAAGAAGCTTTTTCTTGAGATATAAATTTCTTTTCTAAAGCTTGCTGTATTTCGGGGACAAACACATATTCAACACGTTCTATAGCAACATCTATTGCATACATAAGTCCAAGCTTTGTTTCTTGACCTCCACGCTTTTCGTCTTCCCTGTTACGTAGCTGATCAAACATGGCAATACCAACAGGAGTAATAGGACGTACATGTGTAGGATCATGTGCAAAGTTTTCATGCCTCCAGTGTGGAACTCGAATAAAAATCTGAGCATTGGGTTTTGATACGCGCCATATTTCTTTCCATACTGAAATATATGTTTTTGGGTCCACACCAATGTGCTCCAAAACATGATCTAATCTGATCTCGTCAATCGAACTATCTTGCCAAGGCCATGGGGTCGATTCTATATCAAACACCTGATCAGGCTTACATACAGCCGAATTATCTACATTTATATATCCATCCAGTTTATTGAAGCCACAGCCAAGATTTAATTTCATAGTGTTACTGTATAGCATCCCAATACTTTTGCCAATCAACAAAAGGAGGTTTGTGTTCTTCGAATTGCATATGAATAGCGAGTGTTGGAATTGGAGAAAAGAGCTGAATATCTGGACCCCACAGTTTATTTACCGTTTGATCTTCATCTACAAAATTACCCTCCCCTTGCCACATTTTTTCAAATAATTCCCAATATTCAAAAACTGCTTTCCGAGAAGAAAAAAAAGTAAGTGTTGAGTGTCGAGTAGTTCTCCAGTGACGGTGTTTGCCAAGAACTATCATTGATTGATATATTCCTTGAGGTTGATATCGATCTGGATAATCAACGGGATAAAATGCCACTTCTTTATTGTTTAAGTTATTTTTAAACTCAGTTTGTTGCTCGATCATTTCCAGTAATGATGTAGGGAGGTGTAAATAATCATCCTCCACAAAATAAACAAGCTCTTTACCATAATCACGAGCATATTCGAATGATTCTCGTAACGATGCTTTATTACCTGTGTCTGTTACATGAATTATTTTATGTGGATGTCGTGAAGTTGTTAGCACATCTTCAAGTGCTTCAATACATTTCTTTTCTGAATGATCATCTACAATCACAATTTCAATATCACGGTTTACAATTTCTGCTGCCGACACTATAGATTTAAAACACTTAACAACAAGTTCTGTTTTACTTACCCCAGCAAATCGTACTCCATCATGAACATTATCACCAGTATGGCATCTAAAGATTATCGAACATCCTTGTTCTGAATTTATTGTACGTCGATCCACAACCCATGTAGGGTGAATTACTGATAATCCTTGAGGGAATATTTCTTGCACAGCTTGAACTAATCCAGGGAATGCTTCAGTAAAATCATCCCCAGCAATGACTCCATCTGACTTTAATTTGGGTAACCAAGCCTTAATATCTCTTTTTACGCTTTCATAATCATGTGCAGCATCTATATAGATAAAATCAAGAGATCCGTCTGCATAACGTGAAGCTGTAGCAGCGCTATCTCCATCGATAGCATTTATGTACTCTTGTACTGGCTCAATATTCTCTTTAAAAACCTCAAAAAGATTACCGTCTTTAACAGCTTGATCTTCGTTTTCTAAGTATGTATCTTTCGAGCCCTTCCAATGGTCAATACAATCAAATTTTATTCGCTTTCCACTGTTGGCAATCTCAACTGCCATAAAAACAGCACTCTTTCCTTTCCAACTTCCAACTTCAACAAAATGCGCACCATCAGGTGCATTTTTAACAATGTCAGCAAAAAAATATTCTGCAAAAAACCATCCTTGAATATTTGTATGGAAATGTTTCATACTTAACGTATTGGATTATGTCCAATTTTCCCATGGTTCACCCTGACTAAACTTTGCTACAAGCTCAGGACCAAGGACACTTATAGGATCAGCAGAGATTTTTGATACGACAGATCGAACATCATGTAATCCTGGATACTTCCATATTGAATCATCACTCATAGTAAGCTGCTTTATGTTATGCAAATCATGCTCAAAATAAGGGATTTCTAAGAAACTATATATTCGTTTTAGATCACGCTCGGGATTAGCAATAAATTTATTGTAATCCACAAATAATAAACGATCACTCAAGCCGGAAATGACAGCATCACGAGTATAATTGATACAACTCCCTACAGGACCTTCTTCATTCATAAAGTAATCACAACGTGTAGATAATGTAGATTTCGGACCAAGTACTTCATCCACCATTGTGAGAGTTAATGGATTCTTTTGTCGCAATACTTCAAATGAAGTGAGTATTTCTGCAATAGGACGAACAGGAACAATTACTTTCACTTTTCTGTCTAATAACTTTTCAAGCAATAAAATATAACGAATCCAATGACGCTCTTTATCTAGGATAATTGGTTTAGATGTTGCAGCATGATAGCTATCTAAAATAGCTCGCAAGGTATACATCTTTGCTTCTTCATTAGGAACTTCCTTATGAAATTCTATTTTATCCCAATTAGTATTTACTCCGTTTACAATACCAGCCAAACCTGAAACGGGTGCACCGAAAATAGTAGGATTTTGGGCAAGCAAACTAATGAGCATAGTACTACCAGAACGCGGTAGTCCTGCTACGAAATGGAGCGTCTTTTTTGTGTGATTTTGCATTGGATCAATACTAGTACGTATTACTTGAGTTGTCGATTCTTCTAATGCTTGTCGTACCTTTATAAATGAGGCTTCCCAGTTTGTGTCTGATTCTTGTCTATACAACGTCACGCTTTTATACCATGGAGTTTTATTCCCAGGCATAGCCCACGTATAATATGGCATTAGTGGAACAATAATCCATGTTTCTTTGCCCATTGCTGCCGCCATATGAGCAACACTTGTACATGAAGTTATTACTAAATCTAAGTTTGCAATAACTCCTGCTGTATCTTCCCATGTATTCATAAGACCACTTAAATCGACAACTTCAGGAGGTAACACTTTCAAATCCGAATCACGTTGTAAACTAAAAAATTTAGCATTGGGAGTTTCAAATACATCCAAGATATGCTTGAAAGGGAATCTTCGCATTTGTTCATGTTCAAATTCTGCATTGCCAGACCAGCGTATTCCAACTTTCAACACTCCATTATCAGCATTAACAGTCTTATTCCATTCTGCAATTTTCTCTGGTAAAGCAGTAATATAAGCTTCACTTGGAAGTGTTTCATAAGTGTGACCACACACTCTTACAGCGCTCATAGCAGGTACCCATGCATCAAAGTACTCATCTTGAATGTGATCTAAAGAAATAGTTTTGGCGACGCCTGAAACTCGAGAGAACACGCTTTGCAAACCTTTATCACAAGCTACTATAACTGTTCCACCTCTCTCTGCTATATCTTTAGCAAAACGAATATTAAGAATTTCATCTCCCAATCCTCCTTCACATCGAAGTAAAATAGTTTTTCCTTTGGCATTTTTCCCATCCCATAAGGGCTTATCTGTTTGAAGTGCGGGTGAACCAAATACCCCCACATTTCTTCCTCGATCTATGAGTTCCATTCCCCGCTGTAAATCACCTTCATTCAATACGTGCCATCCTTGGTTGAAAGCTATTCTATGATCATTGGGAAACTTATTACTCAGATCTTCAATAATTTTTTTAGATTCTGCAACTTTACCACGAGCGCTCAATATAAGCTGAAGATCCAACATATATGTTGGATCTTGCACTACTAATTGCCGAGCTATTTCTTCTGCTTTTTCTAATGTTCCAGATATTTCTAGAATTTCAGTAAGGGTTGCCATAAAATATTATTTAATTGAAATACTCATCAGTCCATTTGGACCGTTACCCAATGTACGCCAATCGTTCATGGTACCTATTTTAATTGGGCTCGATTTACCCGGCATGTTGTTATCTCCGATTCTACCATTAAGACGAGTTCCCCACATCCATAATGTCCCATCGGCTCTCACAGCACCACTGTGGTTTGGTCCAGCTGAAGCAGTACTCCATGTAGAAACCGTACCAACTTGAATAGGACTAAGATATTGAGTAAATGTACCGTCTCCCAATTGTCCGGATGCATTGTAGCCCCAGGCCCACAAAGTTCCATCAGCTTTCCATCCAAGAGAGTGTTCTGCACCTGCAGACACCCCAGCCCAAGTAGTGAGCGTACCAATTTGAATTGGACTTGAGAAGGTTCCACCCGTATTATCTCCAAGCTGTCCGGAAGTTCCAAATCCCCATGCCCACAATGTCCCGTTTGTTTTGATTGCTAATGAATGCTGAATTCCTGCTGATACAATTGACCAATCATTGAGCGTACCAACTCGAACAGGACTTGATTTAGCCACATTTGAACTATCGCCTAATTGCCCATAAAAATTGTAACCCCATGACCACAATGATCCATCAGCTTTTATTGCATGAGAGTGGTTTCCACCAGCAGTCACACTTGCCCAGGTATTAAGTGTACCAATTCGTACCGGGCTTGATTTGGTAGTGGCTGTATTATCTCCAAGTGCACCCACACTTCCAAGTCCCCATGACCAAATACTACTATCTGTTTTTCGAGCAATAGAGTGAATATTTCCAGCCGACACACTTGCCCATGTGTTTAAAGTTCCAATCTGTACAGGACTTGATTTTGTAACATTCGTATTGTCTCCTACTTGGCCTGACGTGTTTGCTCCCCATGCCCACATTGTACCGTCAGTCTTTATAGCTACAGTATGTGAATCACCAGTATCAATAGATTGCCATGTAGATAGCGTTCCAATTTGTACGGGGCTTGATCTTGTAACAGCGGTATTGTCTCCCACTTGGCCCCCAATTCCCCATCCCCAAATAGTATTATTTGTTTTCCATGCAACGGTGTGTGAGGCTCCCATAGATACAGTTCCCCAGTTTGTTAGCGTACCGATTTGAAGTGGTGTGTTCTTAAGTCGTGCAATTCCATCTCCAAGCTGACCATAGTCTCCCTTTCCCCAGGCCCATAGCGTACCGTCTGTCTTTCGAGCAATAGTATGCTCTAGTTGGGCAGAAGCTGAAGCCCAATCAGATAAAGTCCCAATACGCACAGGACTTGATCTGGTTGTAGTAGTATTATCTCCCAATCTTCCGTTTGTATTTATTCCCCATGCCCATAATGATCCGTCAGTTTTCCACGCAACATTGTGAGATGCACCCGCTGAAATACCTTTCCAGTTTGTAAGAGTCCCAATACGAACAGGACTTGATTTTGTAACAGCAGTATTATCTCCCATTTGTCCAGAGGTGTTCAGACCCCATGCCCAAATACCACCGTCAGTTTTTATTCCTAGTGCATGTTGGCCTCCTGCAGAAATACCAGACCAGTTACTTAATGTTCCAATTTGCACTGGACTAGATCTATTTGTAGTAGTGCTTTGACCCAAACGACCATACAAGTTACTACCCCATGACCAAATAGTATTATTTGTTCGACGCGCAACGGTGAATGTACTTCCTGCGGACGTTTCTGCCCAAATTGAGAGTGTTCCTACTTGTACTGGACTTGATTTAGAAATTGCTGTGTTATCTCCCATTTCTCCGTTTGCACCAGATCCCCATGACCACAATGTTCCGTTAGTTCTTACAGCACTTGAGTGGCCTGTACCTGAAGCTGCCATTTTCCATACATTAAGGGTACCAATTTGGACTGGACTTGATCTGTTCGTGGTTGTGTTATCTCCCAAACGACCGTATGAGTTTCTACCCCATGTCCACAGTGTTCCATCTGATTTCCATGCATGCACGGTACTAGCACCAACAGCTACACCCTCCCATGAAGTGAGTGTACCCACTTGTAACGGACTATCTTGTTGACTTACATCATTATTTCCTATTTGACCGAGGGAACCTACTCCCCATGCAAACATACCTAGATTATATCTTTTTAAAGCAAACGAAGAATGAGAACTGCTCCCTGCAAAAATGGAATCCCATTCTGTTAGTGTTCCAATTTGCACAGGACTCGATCTATCAGTAGTGGCATTATCCCCCAAACGACCGTATGTAGCATATCCCCAACTCCAAATAGTTCCATCTGATCTTTTTGCCAGTGTGTGGTCATAACCAGTAGCGACATGTAGCCATGAGCTTAATGTTCCAATTTGTACTGGACTTGATTTATTGGTTGCAGTATTATCTCCAACTTTTCCAGCCCAACCCCAACCCCACAATGTACCATCTGACCTTCGGCCTATACCATGTAAGTTCCCTGCATGAATACTACTCCAGGTTGTAAGAGTACCGATTTGTCCAGGGCTTGATCTGTTAACAACCGTACTGTTACCAATTTGTCCAAGATTGTTATTGCCCCATCCCCAAATGGTACCATCGGTTTTTCTTGCCAATCCAGTTCGGTATCCGAAAGACATATGATCCCATGTTGTCAAAGTTCCAATTTGAATAGGACTTGATCTATCTCCTGCAGCATTGATTCCAAGTGCCCCATAGGTGTTTCGGCCCCATGACCACAGTGTTCCATCACTTTTTCGCGCACCTGATATTTGACCACCGGTAAAAATATGGGTCCAAGTACCTAAAGTCCCAATCTGAACTGGGCTTGATCTATCTGTAATATTATTTTGGCCAAGTTGACCACCACCATTAAACCCCCATCCCCAGATCGTTCCATTTGTTTTACGAGCTAAAGCATGAAATTTTGCTGTACTAACAGTATCCCAATCACTGAGTGTTCCAACTTGAATTGGACTTGATTTTGCAACTGAATCTGTATTATCCCCCAAAGTTCCGAATATCCCAGCGCCCCATGTCCATAGTGTCCCATTTGTCTTGATTCCCGCCGAAAATGTGTATGCTCCAGAGAGCATTTTCCAATCAGAAGTTGTACCTAGACCAACAGGACTTGATTGACTCGTTAATGAGCTATTACCAATTTGACCGGAAGTATTTTTCCCCCAACCAAAAAGATAACTATTATCAATAATAGCTACAACCGTTTGTTGAATTGCTCTCATTTTTGCTCCTAGTCCAAACATAGTGCAATAATCAAAAAATATTAAGCCATAGCACTCATTGCCAACACTCCATACCATGTAGTACCAGCATCAACCGTAAAAAAGGTAAGTATATCTATCCCTGACGAAGTAAGTGTTGGCGCTGCTCCACTTGGCCATTTTGTACCACTCATCCATGTTTGAGTCTGGCTACCGCCGTTTGTAAGAATAAGGGTAAAACTCCCAGCTTTTCCTGATGCAGGTGGATTTGTCACAGACCAGACAGTTGCACCAGTTGTTGTTGCTGTTACGACATTGCCCAGTGAATAATCAATTGCCTCAGCACCTGACGCACTACCAATTGCATTTACACTTTCTGCACTGTCTCTAAATTCAGCAGACTCCGCACGAATATCATTAAAGTCAATTCGATTACGCGATACATTTATAGCCATAGATACTATCTATTATACATTTTTATAAATGCGTCTTCAATGCCTTTTGTTACTAGTTTATCCTCATTTTTAGGGAACTTTTCACGCATTTTTTTACGCAATTCAGCCAATTCATCAAAATGACTTGCCCAATAAACTGCGATATCTACATATTCTTGAGGATTATGTGCAATACATGAATCTAATCCAACTTTTTTCATAACAGTTGGACCGTTACGCTCATATTCTGTTACTCCTTCCATAACGATAGATGGCACTCCACCCCACAGACCATGAAATACAGTAATACACCCTGTAAATGGAAATGGATCTAATAATATATCTATATCATTGAAAAATTTCACATAATCTTCAATCAATTTTTGATCAATTATTTTAATTCGATCTGAACTAATACCTCTTAGTTCAAATTTTGTAAGTACCGACTGTTTAAGCGTGTCATTACCCTTGAGCGAAAATACCAAGCGTGATGTTGGTATCTTTCTTAAAATATCTGCCCATACATCATAAACATGAGAAGTAATCTTTTTATAATTATTTAATGAGGCAAATGTTATAAACCCATTTTTTAAAGCTGGTAAATCATCGATATCAGGCAACTCCATAAGTGGATCGAACGTAAAAGAATTTGTAACTCGCCATAACTTTTCAGTATAGTATTTTTCAGAATCAGGTACTGACAAATTAAAATCTGTAATTCTATAATCCATATTTTTAAGACCCGTAGTATTCATATATCCCAACCACGCTACCTGTATTGGAGCAGCCCGAGCTGCAAAAATCAAAAGTCTATTACTGCCAGTATGTCCAGATAAATCCACAAGAATATCTAAATTATCTGACCTAATGAGTTCTAGTGTATCTTCATGCGAAAGTGCTTGTATATCGCGCCAGGTATCACCATAATTCTTTATTTTCTTGGTAACATCATCTTGACTATGCGTATTATTATAGATATGAATATTGAATTTTGATCTGTCATGATTTTTTATAACAGGAACAAAAAGATGCGCTACAGGATGCTCTCTTAAATCCCCTGAAACATAACCAACTTTGATTTTTCTTTTACTACTATCATGAATATTTTTCTGATACAGATAGTTACTATTTGTATTATTTTTATCAAATATATGAAACTTATAATGTTCTACAAACATTGCTTCACGCGACATTGGTAGATAATTTAGTGTTAAAAAAAGGTCACTGTAGGCTGTAGCCGCAGTAGGACTAAGAGCGATATACCTGTAATAATACGACAGTGCTTCAGCGTGTCGTCCCATTTCTCCATACGATTTAGCAATATTTTGTAACACAAAATATGCCTGTGGATTTTGACTTAGTATATGGAGACATGTTTGTATAGACAACTCGAAGTCACCTGTTTCATTATAGGCTCGCCCCAAAGTGTTGTGTGCTTCTAAATAATTAGGGACTAATGTAATTGCTTTTTTTAGATGAAATAGTGCCTCACCAAACATACCTTTTTCTAAGTATGCTAAACCTTGTGCATGTGCTGCTTGTGCCTGTAATTCAGTGTCCGTCATGGCATGTAGGCAGAATTATTTAAATGAATCTTTTTCGATGATAAGCAGTGGCTCACCATCTTTTTCAGATATAGTGAGTTTTTTTTCTGATTCTTGAAAATTGAAATTCTGAAAATCTACATTACGTATTACTTTATCTGAGAAATGTTCAGTAACAGAATTAAATACTTTCCCAAGTACAAAAGCAGCACCTCCAAAAAGTGCAAGTTTGATCATGTTTCGACGTGTCTTTTTTTGTACTTCTTCTGAAGCCGTATGTTTGTGATGTACTGCCATATACCAAATTAGAACTAACTAGTTGTATCAGTTTTTTTCTGATCAGTTGTTTTTAGTTCACTTTCCTCAATTTCTTTTTCAATCTCACGCTTGCTCTTTTTATATTCTCCAGACATTCTTCCCAGACTTCGTGAAAATTCAGATATTTTACTACTACCAAAAAAGAGTAATCCAAACGCTAATACTATAATTATGAGTTCTGGTACGCCTAATCCAAACATAGATTTTATATAATTTATAAGCTTTACTTATCTATAAGTATATACTAACTAGTTTTATACCGCCAGCTGATAAAAAGGCCTACTATATAGAGTAAACAGAGTGGAATCGCAAGCATTGCCATGGTAATTCCACTACCATCGGGTGTGATTACTGCTGTAACTAACAGACATCCAAAAATTGCCTGGCGCCAATACTGTTTCCAAATAACGGGGTTAACTATCCCAAGATAACTTGAGATAACCATGCACACAGGAAGAACAAACATTATTCCCGTAGCAACCATCATCATGAGTGCTAATGAAATAAAATCATTAACATTGAAGTACTGAATTGCTTTGATATTGGGCGCATGTGCATACATTATTTTTATCGTAGAAGGAATAATGTATGCATATGCAAATAGACATCCGCTAAAAAACAAAATAGTAGATGGTAATACAACTTTATATAATGATTTTCTTTCTGACTGTTTTAATGCTGGCGAAAGGTATCGTAGTATTCCCCACAAAAGAAAAGGCGACAATACAATAAAGGCTAAAAATAAAGATAATTTAACCTCTATAAAAAAAGCATCGAATGGATTTGTAACAATAAGATCTACTTCACTTGGTATCAATGTACGCTGTAATGTATCAAAAAACTGAATCGTATATGATGAATCAGTCATCCAAGGCACTGGCACTTCCCTGCCTTTTATCGTCACCGTTTGTGTAGAAAATAGAAAGAAAAAAGTAGACAAAGCTATGAATGCAAATGCCCATCGTACAATATTTTTTAATAAATCTTTCAGTTCGGAAATTATCATAGCAGTATTTTTACGGTGCTTCGTCGAATTGTAGGATGATTGTATTTGTAGTGTCGTAGACAGCTGTTGTAGATGCATCTACAGTTGAGATCTTAAATCCGTTTCCAAAGTAGTATGCTTTTTCTGCTACAAAGTTACCTCCATCAGCAAGATTTAGATATGCAGTAGGACATGCGTCTCCCTGACAAGCCCATACGTTTGCTCCTGTTGTACCGGATGGCTGATTGAATATAACATTTTCAGCTGTAGTATTTATACTTACAGTAAGATCTCCAGTTGTTGCTGCAACCTTAAAATCAGAAAATACAGAGTTGTTTGTTTGACTCAAACGCATTTGAGGATTTGAAGCATCAGTTACATCAAGCTTTCGTTTTGCCAATGCAGTTCCCACACCCACATATCCCGTTGAACGATCATATACCAATCCGTTGGTTGCAATTGAAAGACCTCCGGCAAATGTTGATGTTGCAGTAGTTGATGTCGCATTAAAAATATTAGCAACAACTCCAGATGCACCGGCTACTGAGAGTGCGGCATAAGGTGATGTGGTTCCTATACCAACATATCCATTAGCACCCGAAATAGTCATTCGCTCATCACTATTATTTGTGATGAATTTTATATCATTACTTCCAAAATATGTTTTAAACTTTAATGAGTCACCATCAAGTTCGTCATACACGAATCCTCCGGCCTTTGATCCAAGATGATCATAAAAATCAATATACGCACCACTTGTTCCTGCAGTTCCAGCATCTACCCGAAGACCAGTCCATGAACTATCTGCCCCAATGTGAAGTCGATCTGCTGTTGGACTTACAGTGTTAATTCCAATATTTCCATTTGCAGCTATAAATAGTGAAGATGTTGCAGTAAGTGTTGTTCCACCTGCTGCATAAAATGGCACATATCCTGTAGTTCCAGCTCCAACCGTTCCAGAGCCACCACCTGCTGAAAGACATGTTCCTGAAATAGAAAAACATCCACCAGTTAAATTTATACCTGCCATCGTTGAGGTTGCTGTTGCTTGGAAACGAGTTGCAGAAAGACCTCCTCCCAATGTTGAGGTTGCTGTTGTGGTACCAGTAAAGTGTGAAGCTACTATTTCACCAACAACAGAAAGCTTTGCATATGGTGAGGTAGTTCCAATTCCTACATTACCATTTGTTGCCAAGAATAATGATGAAGTACCAACTGCAGTATTTGTGTCACTAAAGTACGCAAACTGACCAGTCGTTCCGATAAGACTTGTACCACCTGTTGACAAACAACTTCCTGAAACAGCAAAACATCCTCCTGCTATATTTATTCCATTTGAGAATGTTGAGGTAGCAGTACCACTTACAGTAAGGGCTCCATTTGAGACCACAAGACCTGCAAAATTCACTCCATCCCCAATGGTAGTTGTCCCATGTGCACTTACATTAAATTTATTTACTCCGGCAACTTGCAATCTCAAAAGATTTCCACTAAATGATCCAGCTCCATTTCCTACATCGGCTCGAAATACATCACCAGTAAATGCGGATGTTTCTTGATACAAATATGAAAGGTTTGATGAAGTAATAGTATTTGAATATCCTCGGAATGCGTTACCCTGTGTTGTTCCTCGAGTTTCTCCGTAGACTCCAGCAGGTGCAAGTGTCCCACCGGCATCACCAATAGTTACTCCCTTAATACCGAATGTTCTTCCGAATGCTGAAACTCCAGTATTTTCTCCCAATGTATTTGTACCTCTGTGTGCTTGTACTTCAAGACCTCGCACGGTATTTGTGAGTGCAGTACTATCTTCAACTCGAATCATTTGAGCGACCATAGTATTTGCAGATCCTGTAGGTGCATTTACTACATACATTTGATTTCCAAACTGTGTTGCACCAGAAGCACTATTGAGTGTTAAAAACTCATAAATACCAGCTGTTCCCGCGGCGGTTGTAGATGTACCAAGAGCTAGTGCTGATAATGGAGATGTTGTTCCGATACCTACATTACCTGTATTAAAGTGAATATTATTTCCGGCAGTTGTCCATTGACTTGATCCACCAGTTGAAAGACATGTTCCTGCAATGGCATAACATCCAGAAGTAAGATCAATACCTGCCATTGTTGATGTTGCTGTCGCTTGAAAACGAGTTGCTGATAATCCACCACCAAGTGTAGAGGTTGCAGTTGTGGTACCAACAAAATTTGCTCCTACAATAGTTCCTGCAACTGAAAGTTTTGCATATGGTGTTGTAGTACCGATTCCAACATTTCCTCCACTTAATATGGTTAATTTTGATGATCCTTCTGTAACCAAATTAAGGGAATGCGCCGATGTAGGTCCAACATATACAGCATCATTATTTAGAGTTTGAAATACAGCATTAACATCTCCCCCAGTAACTCTTAATACTGTATTTAAAGGATCACTGAAGCTTAAAACTTTTGCGGCTCCTCCTCCAGCTGAGCCTTGATTAGGAGTGGTTGTACCAATTCCTACATTTCCATTTTGTAATACAATCAGACCAGTAGTCCCTCCTGCAACTAAACCACCAGCAAATGTTGATGTTGCAGTTGTTGATGTCGCAACAAAATTCTGTCCAACTACAGTTCCAGCTACAGAAAGTTTTGCATAAGGTGAGGTTGTTCCAATTCCTACATTTCCATTACCTGAAAGAATAGTAAATGCTGAGGTGCCCACTCCGCCATTCGTATCAAAGAACATATCAGTAGTTTGTGTTCGTATAATTAAATCTCCTGATGTAGCATCCTGAGCCCATTGTCCTCCAGTACCAGCGATTGAGAAATTTGCATCAGCTGCAAGTCTACCAAGAGAAAGTCCTGTATAAGAATTAGCATCACCAGCTGAAATCTCTAAACCAACAGCATTTTGGCTTACAATAGAAAGCTTTGAGTTTGGCGATGTTGAACCAATTCCAATATTTCCATTTGATAAGTTTCCATAGAGTGCATTACCTATATTTAAAAAGTTTGTTGCTGTTGATGATGTACCAGTTACATTGTATCCAATGAGAATATTATTTGAGCCAGAAGTAATCGCATTTGTTCCGCCGTTATATCCTGCTCCATGACCTAAGAAAAGGTTGTTTGAACCTGTAGTATTTTTACCTGCTTCTGTACCAAGCGCAACGTTATCTGAATTTGCAAGCAATGCATCTAAAGCAGAATAACCAATAGCGATGTTATTATTTCCTGTTTCATTTGTGTACAAAGAACTGTATCCAAGGGCAATGTTTGAATCTCCGCTCAATGTAGAATTCATTGCAAATGATCCGATCGCAACGTTTGAAGAAGAGTTGCCTCCAAGATTTGCACCCGCATTAACACCAATTGTAAGACTTGAAATTGAAGATGATGCATTCAAAATAGTTGTACCTCTAATTTTATAACCTTCATTATTGGTAAGAACATTAAATGAATCAGCAGCAACTGTTCCGTTTACTGAAAGTTTTGAACCAGGTGTAGTAGAACCGATTCCCACATTTTGATTTGTTGCTAGGAAAATTGATGATGTTCCAATCGCAGTATTTGTCCCACTAAAATATGCGAGCTGGCCAGTTGTACCAGTAAGACTTGAACCTGATGAAAGACAGACTCCTGCTACGGCATAACATCCACCAGTAATATTTAAACCATTTGCGAATGTTGATGTTGCGGTTGTCGAAGTTGCAGTAAAATGTGAGGCAACAACTTCACCTGCTACTGAAAGTTTTGCGTATGGTGATGTTGTTCCAATTCCAAAGTTACCTGTTGATCCAATAGTTACTCGCTCTGCTCCACCAATTGAGAATGCAATACTATCTGCACCCGGAGAAAAGATACCGGTATTTGAATCACTATTGAAAGAAAGTGAAGGAGCTGATGTAGATCCCAAACCAATACTTGTGATTTTTTGATTATTTGCATCTAACGTAAAACCATTTCCGGTAAAGAATTGTCCAAAGTTGTTTGCTGCATAATTTGCAGTAAGTGAATTACCTGCTTCATCAGCAAATAATGTTGACAATGTGTTACCCTGATCATCAATTACATATCCTCCGCTATTTACTGCAACAGCAAATCCTGTGTAATTACCATACGATGCCCCAAGAGAATTTGTTGAAGTACCATAAAAAATACCATTTTGGTCAATAGTCCAAATACCTCCAAACAAGTTTTTAGCGATACTCACATTACCAGCATTATCAAACGAAAGTGATGAAGTACCTACAGCAGTATTGGTACCACTAAAATATGCAACCTGACCTGTAGTCCCCAACAGACTTGATCCACCAATACATGCTCCTGCAATGGCATAACATCCAGAAGCAAGATTAATGCCTGCCATTGTTGATGTTGCTGTTGCTTGGAAACGAGTTGCAGAAAGACCTCCACCAAGTGTAGAGGTCGCAGTTGAAGTTCCAACAAAATATTCACCGACAATTGCCCCCGCTACCGAAAGTTTTGCATACGGAGTTGTTGTGCCAATCCCCACTTTTCCATCAGCTGTAATTGAAAGTACTGATGCTGAACTTGGTCCAAAAAATTCTGCAATTTTTCCTGCTCCGTTTTGTGTGACAGTAAGATATGTAGAAGCAGTTGATGTTGCATTTGCTGCATCAGCTCGTAAAAATTGTGAACTGTTTAATCCTCCAAGTCGTTCTGAATCAATTGCACCAGGCACAACTCCCAATTTTTTTCGAGGTGACATTTCTGCATCAGCTTCGATGGTTACTCCGAGGTACAATGTCTGATTAAAATTTACGGCATCAAGTGTTGCGACTTCTCCAAGCATCACACTGAAAAGTCCGTTGGTAACAGTCACCTCACTTCCACCACTTCGTGTTTCAGTCCAAATTGGAGATCCTCCAGAAGAAACTGTATAAAGATTAAAAACCATTTCATAGGTACCGTTGGCTACTGCAACATTAGAAGCATTTGTAAGTTTTCCTTGATAATTTATTTGTTTGTTGAGAGCAGCAGATGCAACTTCTGGAAGCACAATTCCAAAACATGAAGTTACAATAAATGAAACTAAAATGAAGAGAGAAAGAGCATAAGAACTGAAAAGTTTTTTCGTAAAAATAGTGCCCATTTATAGGCCTTATTATAGCATGGCTCGCTTGTCTTTTTTGTGCCGAATTATCCCCAGAATTATGATTATAATGATCAAAAGCACTATTAGCAAAATACCCCGATAGATATGTGTTAATTTAAGAAAATTTTCCCAAAAACTCACTCGCTTTTCCCCAAGCTGAGGTTGTAGTGATGTTGTTTTAAAATATCCTTCAATTTTTGTAACAGAATCTGAACCTTGATATGCAATATTTAGTTCAAAAGCAACCACCCCAACTCGTTCTAATGCCGCAATTGAAGTTTCACTTGTTGTCTTATCAAAATTATCTGAGAAAAGGTATGAATTCCATGGAACCTCATCTTTTAGTGTTAGCACAATATATTTAACATTTTTTGGTACTTTTTCACGAGCAAGAGACACAGTAATTGCATCAGCAGAATTTACCGGTACAACATCTTGCAGAAAAGAAATACCTCTCCCCCTTTGACTAAAATCAAAATCGATAAGCGATAATGTACTACTTGCAGTAACCTCTCCTGTAATCGGAGGTACTGTTGAATTTGAAGGTATTGGTGATCCAGGGGCTACAATTTTTATTCGTGCTATTGCTCCAGACGATCTGTTTGATACTTCATCATATGCAAAAATTGTGTAGTAATAGGTAGCATCAATTTGAGTATCAGAATCAAGAACATAGTTCCCTTTTCCTTCGTATACGATTTTTCCTTCCAACCCACTCTGCGGATAGCCGTATGGTGATCTTACTATCAATACATTTTTAAAATCCAATTCTTTTGGATTCTTCCATGTTAGCAAGACATCTTGTTGTCGTTGTTGTGCATAAAAAGCACTAGGATTTGAAGGTGGTGTGTGATCTTCTGAAACAGGAAGTCGATATGTTCCATCTTTCACAAGAGTTGCTCCTGAAGCATCTTGCGTTGTAATTTTATAATAATAATCGACACCTGGTTTTAAACCTTGGATTTTTACCGAATGGTTTTTGTGATATGTAACTTCAGACATACTTCCAAATTCGTAATCAGGAGTTTCTCCCCATGAAAATGTATTGATAGTGTTGTTGTCTGTTGTCCACGTGAAAACAGCATAATTATCACCTGGAGTTATTTCAAAAGAAGTATACGTTGCTGGTGAAAAATATCCTCCACCAGAATACGGTGCTGCAGGTCCAGAAAAATTAGAAGGCGGTGGTGGAGGTGGCGTTATTACCGTACAGTCCAATGGACAAGAATTAACATCTTCGCCAGAAAGTGGTTCACAAATTGCGTTATCATTACACCCCAGTATAAACATATTCACGTCAACACCATTGCTACTTGTCGCAGCAAAGCTAAGTGCTGGAGTGAGGAGTATGATTGTGCTTAGTAAAATACGAATTAACATATTAAAGCATAAGTGCTGTTACTGTAATTTCAGCTGAATATGAACCAGCATCTTGAAGTTTATTTGATCCCACTTCTGCTCGATATTTTAATGTTGTTTGAGTTCCAGACGGATGATTTGATGTTGCTCTTTGTGACACTTCCTGATCTGTTGTAGTAAAACCAGCCCAACATTTATCTACAGTATCTGATCCCCCACTGTTACACTCAAGTCCATTGTCCTTATAGAAATCAGTAATATCTTCACCCTCAGGTGTAAATCCAAAAACAGATAAGTTTGAATCAGCAGAAAAATCATAATGAGGTGCTCCTCCTCCTAAATCATAATCTGAAAAGAATGCATCTTCTGGACTCTTAAGGGCAGGGCTTGTAGCTGCCCGTACAAACAAAGAATACCCAGCAGTGTTATCAGTAATAACTGTCCATACGGATGTGGATGTACTAATAGCACCAGAAAAGCCACCAATAGAACTCATTGCCTGATCAGCTTCTACGCTGATAGAAATATATCCACTCTGCATTTGCCAGAAACCAGCATTCATCCCATAGGTCGCACTTGTAGAAGTACCAGTTCCAACTTCTCCCAATGTATCACCGAGCGAGTAATTTGTACTTGTAGAAAGATTTCCAGCTGGGTTTACGGTATCACTTTCCATTTTATAGTTTGTACTTCCCATCACAGCAAACACAAAGAGAACCGGTAAAAAAGCATTGAGATATAAAAATTTTGAATGCTTAGTACCTTTCACAGCTTAAATTACTTAGCTCCTTTTTTCTTAAATTCAAAATTTCGAAGAATATAAACTAGTATTGAAGAAATAAGAAGGAATCCAAAGAGTACAGCAACTACGATTTTCCATGGGAGTACCCAGAAAGTAATTTCTTTATGGTCCATAGTTCCACCATACCCACGGTTGAGGTCTAATTCTGCTTTATAACGTCCAAAAAGGAATCCAGATGACCATTGCACTTCTCTATGACGCAATGAGTTAGGTAGAGAGAAATAAGCATCAAGAGGCAGTGTTGAAATTGACTTACCTAGTGTATTTTTGATTGTGACTGTTCCATACGGTACAAGGTGCACATTACCTGTGTTATTGAAAAGCACCTGAAATGTGAAGGGTCCTTTTTCATACACAGACTTCTTTTCGCCCGCAATTCGAAAATCTTCTACCGCTCCACTTTCGTTAGCATCACCGTTTACACGAATAAACATCAATGATCCGACTCGTGATACAACTCGTGTACGTCCTTGGGCTGCTGTTGCTGGAGTTTCTCGTGCCTGACTTGAAACAAGTACTGATGCATAAAATCCACCTGGTTGTGTTGCTTCAGGAACTGTAATTTTTACAGGAATAGCGATTCGTTGACCAAACTCCAAGGTAAACTCTGAAATTTCCGGAACAATAGAATCTTTGATTGAATACGGGCTTTTATCATTACCCAATAGAATTACAGGTTGATTTGCATCTCGCGAACCAATGAAATCTTCGATTTCAATTTTAAACGTAGTTGTCTCTCGAATACGGCTTGTAACTATTACAGCTTTTGTTGCTTCTTCACCAGGATTAAGGAATAGTTCTACTTTACCCGGTTCAAGAACAAAGTCGTTCTTATCTTCTACATTCTGGTTTGAAACCTCAAAAGCTTGGGCAGGAGTAAGAGGCAGTAAAATAGCGATAAGTAGGATTAAAGTAGTCCAGCTCGCTAATATTTGTGCTTTCTTTCCAACCTTAGGCATTTTATTTATGTAACCAAGTTAAATTAGAGGGTGGTCGCAGTTGCTGTAATGGTAGCTGTATATGTTCCAGATGGAATATAGAAACCATTTTGTTCTACAGCATAGCATACTGTAGAATCAATGCCAGAAGGAGTTGTAGTTGAAGATCGTGTTGCAATAGTTTTATCAGATGTACTAAAACCTACGTACTTAAGAGTAGTTGAGTTTGCATTAACAGTTGAAGAACACTGTGAGCCTGTTCCCCATGTACCAGTTGGAACATCGGTTCCGAATGCTGAATATCCGAATTCTGCGGTACTTGCACCTACAGACCATGTCTCAGGTGTACCTCCTACAGATTCAGTGTAATCTAACACTTCATCACCAGCTGACTGCATTGCAGGATCCTGAGATGCTTTTACAGCAAGAGTATATCCAAGATTGTTATTAGTTTTAACATTCCAAGTGGTTGTAGCAATAGCCTTATTTACAGAAACACCCAAGTTTGTACTCATTGAAGAGTCTGCAGGACTTGTGATAGAGATACCCGCATCAACGTTAAGTGTAATAATAACAGTATCATCTGCAGTTGCCTGTGCGCTTGAAATCTGTGGTTCAGCTGCAACATACAATCCAACCGATGCAACTGAAAGGATTGTTGTCAGTGCTACTATTTTTTTAATTTCTGAAATACCCATGGCTTTTAATACTTAACTAATTTAGTGATGTAGTTATTGTATCAGATGAGCACGCTCACTACTACTGTTAACTGTGGACAACTTTTATTTAAAGAGGTTTAGTATGTCGTTGAATGTAACAACAAGCATAAGTAAGAGCAATAATGCGAATCCAGCTGCATTCACTGCATTAGCAAATTTTGGACTAATTGCAGATCCCTTTATTTTTTCAATAATTACAAAGAGAATTCTTCCTCCATCAAGTGCTGGAAACGGAATAAGATTGATAACAGCAAGATTTACAGAAATAATAGCTGTGAAAGATAAAAGGTATACAATTCCTAGTCGTGTAGCATCACCAACCATACCCGCAATACCTACAGGACCAGTAACAGTAGCAAAATCAGCTCTACCTGTTACCGCTTGGAACAAAAACTGAGCTAACCCTACAGCAGTAGCCTGAATAATATATGCAGTATACTTTGCACCTTCAATGAAAGCTTGGAAAAAATTGAGCTTCAAGATTCCTACTTCACCAAGTTGTACTCCTATAGCAGCTCTATCAGCCACAATTCCTTCTTTAGGAGTAACTTGCACAGAAATAGCCTCTGATCCACGAGTAACATCAAAAGTTACCGGCTGATCCTTTTTTGTCGCAACAAAACTTTGAATTTGCTCTACAGATAGCTTGCCCTGAGTGCTTTCTGCACCCGCAGTAAGTTTCACTACTTTATCTCCTGCTTTAAGTCCTCCTAATTCAGCAGGTGAACCTTGAGGTACTGCAAGAATAGTTGCTTGTGAATTTTCTGTAGCAACCTGTGATGAGTATCCTTGTTGAGCAGGCATACCAATCATAAATCCAATAGAAATTAATAACCACGCAAATATAATATTGAATGTAACTCCAGCAGCAAGAACCATAACCTGAAGATATTTTGGCTTATTGAAAAAACTTCGAGCTTTATCTGGTCCACCAATAGATTCTTCATCAGGATTTTCACCAAAAATTTTCACAAAGCCTCCAAATGGAATTGCATTAAGTGTGTATGTTGTCTCACCACGCTTAAATCCAAATAGTTTTGGTGGAAATCCAATACCAAATTCATCAACACGAATGCCAGATGCCTTTGCAGCAAGAAAATGTCCTAGTTCATGAACAAATACTAGTACTGCGAGAACAATTAAAAATATAATGACAGTCATGTGATTTTATGTAGATTGAGTTACTAACTTATAATTTCCTTTTCCTTTCGAGCATGTAATTCATCAACAAGCTTATTTGCCTCTTGAATTGCTTTTTCCATAGTATCCTTAAATCTAAATTTTTCATCCTCTCCCATACCACCTTCTTTTTCCTTTGCCTGAATATCGTTCCAAATTTCATCACGTACCTTTCGAATGGAAACTTTTGCTTGTTCTGCTTTCTCCTTTGCTGTTTTAACTACCGCCAAACGTCGTTCACCAGTAAGTTCAGGAAATGAAACACGGATTCCTTTATCATCCACTGCTACAGCTACCCCAAGATTTGCTGCAACAATTGCCTTTTCAGCGTCTCTAATCTGGCTTGTATCCCACAATGAAACTCTAAGTGTTCTCGGATCTTCATTTGATACTGAGCCAAGTTGATTTAATGGAGTGGGAGTTCCATATGCATCTACGCGTACATTATCAAGAATTGAAGAAGAAGCTCGCCCTGTGCGAATCTGTGACTGCTCTTTCTTAAGCCATTCTTCTACATCTTTTAATTTCTTTTTAAGCGGTGAAAAATCGTAATTCATAGTGTGTGTATTGTATCAGATTCTTAAACTTATTCTACTTTTTATATAATTAAAGCTATATGCTCGAGAATCATCTTTATTGATGGTGATCTATCATTAAGATATGATCTACATTGTAATAGCTCTTGCATCACAAATGGCTTCTGTGAATCTCTCATTACATACATAAGTCCATCCACAATCTGCATAGCAAGAGCTTTATCTTTTTCTTCAGCAATAGCGGCAGCTTTTTTCATTCGGTCACCTACAGAAAGTTTTTTATACTCTTGCGCAAGCTGCTTTGCATTCTCATACGAATTTTGTCCAGAAATTATTTGAACTCGTGAACGAAGAGTCGGTAATACAACTTCTATAGACGGAAGTATTAAAAAGAAGTGAGTACCTGGTGTTGGTTCTTCAAATGCCTTTAACAACGCATTTTGAGCTTCAATGCTCATGCCTCTTGCCTCGATAATGAATATTTTTCGATCTCCACCGATGGCCTTCTTAGACTGGGTCTCTCGCAATGCACGCGCAGCATCAATAGTTAGTGATTCATGAATCTCATGCCAAAAGTCAGGATTACCTGCTATTGGAAATTTGAGAGTGTTTTCAAGAAACTCAAAAAGACTTGGACGAATCTCCTCAGCATTACCTTCTACTATATATGCATGTGAAAGCGGTAGCTGGAACATTTATCGCTTAGATATAATACTCTTCTTGTAAGTATCAAGATGTTCGAGTGCAATACCAGTTCCTTTTGCAACACAAAAGAGTGCATCGTCAGCAAGAGTGGCTTTAACACCAGTTCTTCGGAATACAAGTTCTGGGAGATTTCTCAATTGTGATGATCCACCCGTCATAATAATTCCCTGGTCAATAATATCTGAAGCAAGTTCTGGTGGAGTATCCTGCAATACAGTCTTAATAGCATTAATCATCTCCCGAAGTTCTTTTGCCAAACACTTTACGATTTCATTAGTTTTAATTTCAACAGATCGTGGAAGGCCAGTTACAAAATCACGCCCCTTGATAGTCATTGAGAGTTCCTCTTCAAGCGGAATAGCCGATCCAATCTGAATTTTGATATCCTCAGCGGTTTTATCTCCAATAGAAAGGTTAAATGTCTTCTTTATATAGTCTATGATTGCAGTATCCACTTTATTTCCAGCAACTTTGACTGATGTACACGACACAATACCACCAAGAGATATCACAGCAACGTCTGTTGTACCTCCTCCAATATCAACAATCATGCGACCTACAGGTTCTTGAATAGAAATACCAGCTCCGATAGCAGCAAGAATAGGCTCTTTCACTACATAAGCATTTTTTGCTCCAGCCTTAATTGCAGCTTCAATAACAGCGCGTCGTTCTGTAGATGTAACTCCGGCTGGCACTGAAACCATTACTTCAGGCTTAAAAAAACTCCACTTACCTAATGCTTTATTAATATAGTATCTAAGCATTGCTTCAGTAACTCGGTAATCAGCAATAACACCGTCTTTCATTGGTCGATACGCAATAATATTGTCTGGAGTTCGGCCAATCATTTGTTTTGCATCGGCTCCTACTGCCAAAATCCGATTATCTTGCTCAGAAATAGCAACTACTGATGGTTCATTTAACACAATCCCTTTACCCGGTAAAAACACCAATGTATTTGCGGTACCTAAATCAATCCCGAGCTTTTTAGAAAACATAGACATAGGTCAATAATATAGATTTCTGATGAATTTACAAATCAAACTTATCTAAGCTTATTTCTTCTTACTCTTTCGGCAATTTCTAACGCCAAGGCTTTATAAAAACCTGGTTTCATATTCCAATCTAATGACGTTGAATTGTTAAGTATCTCGACAATTTGTTTTGTAGAATAGGTTCCAGCGAGTTTTATCTGTTCTACTATTATGTTTGGATGAATATGTCGAGTCTGTAATATTATAGGACTGCATCTATGAACCATAACATCTGTTACTTCTTCAAATGTAGACATGGGATACTCTCCTGGTTCAATTTTCTTGTCTTTAGAAGTATCTTCTTGTTTGTTCCCTTCATCATCATACGAAGCTCCTTCAAATTTCATAGGTGGCATATGTATACAGAATACTATAGTTATGGAAATCGGTATATTTGCGCCATATAGCATATATGCTATAATGTTGAGCATTAGAACTAACCACAAATTCATGGCTGAAGAAACCCAAAATCAGACAGTAGCTACCGAACCCACATCTGCTGATAAGAACCTTTTACAAATTGGAAAACTTATTTCTGCATTGCGACAAGAACGGTCTATTACCCAACATGAATTTGCTCAAAAATTAGGGACTACTCAAAGTGCTATCGCGCGCATCGAACGAGGTGAACAAAACCTATCTACCGAAATGTTGGCTAAGATTAGCGATGCGCTCAATCGTGATATCGTCCATGTATCTAAGGGTGCATTGAACGTAAAAATTGAAGGAGGTCACAAGCTTTCAGGTGAAATTATTACAAAGACTTCAAAGAACGGAGCCATGGGTATCCTTGCCGCTTCCCTTTTAAATAAAAACAAAACCACTCTTAAGAACGTTCCTAAGATCGAAGAAGTGCAGCGTATGATAGAAGTATTTGAGTCTATTGGAGTATCTATTAAATGGAATGGAAACGATCTTGAAATCAAACCACCAGAAAAGATTGATCTTAAGAACATGGATAAAGTGGCAGCTGAAAAGACTCGTTCTATTGTGATGCTCATTGGTTCACTTATTCACCAATTTAAGAAGTTTAATCTCCCTCAGCCTGGAGGATGTAAGCTTGGTTCACGTACAGTAAAACCACATCTCTATGCTTTAGAAAATTATGGAGTTGAAATCGAAGCAAAAGAAAATCATTATCTTGTAAAAGCACCTGTGCTTAAGCCTGTTGAAATGGTGCTCTATGAATCTGGAGATACCGTAACTGAAAATGCTGTTATTGCCGCTGCACTTATTCCTGGTACATCTGTTATTAAATTTGCATCTGCAAATTACATGGTGCAGGAAGTGTGTTACTTCTTAGAAGCCTGTGGCGTTAAGATCGAAGGAATTGGAACAACAACTCTTACCATTCATGGTATCGAAAAGATCGACAAACCTGTTACCTACTACCTTTCAGAAGATCCTATCGACGCAATGTTTTTCCTAGCTACTGCTATCGTTACAAACTCTTCTCTCACTATTAAACGAGCCCCAATAGATTTTCTAGAATTAGAACTTCTCAAATTGGAGAAGATGGGATTCAAGTACAAGCTTTCAAAAAAATACAAAGCTCTCAACGGCTATACTAATTTAGTAGATATTAAAACATCACCATCAAAGCTTACTGCTCTTGAAGAAAAAATTGAATGCCGTCCGTTTCCAGGACTCAACATGGACAATCTTCCCTTCTTTGCAATCATTGCCTCACAAGCCAAAGGAACTACTCTTCTTCACGACTGGCCATATGAAAAACGTGCTATTTATACAAAAGACATAGATAAACTCGGAGCAAATACAAATCTTGTAGACCCACACCGACTCTATATCACTGGTCCTACAAAGCTAAAGCCTGCAGAAGTAATTTGCCCTCCAGCGCTCCGCCCAGCTGCAATTCTCTTGATTGGAATGCTAGCAGCTCCTGGTACTTCTATCCTCCGAAACATTTACTCGATCAATAGAGGGTATGAAGATATTGTTACCAGACTCAATTCTATAGGAGCAAAGATTTCTATCTTAAGAGAGTTTTAATTACAAAATAAAACCCACATAAGATCAATTATTATTTCTTACGTATTTAAGCTAAAATACGCTTAATATATGTACATCGTAAACGTAGTTCCCATAGCGCGCGGCATAGGCGCAGAAATGCTCTCCTACTTCACTACGTCTGAAATCAAACCGGGCTCAATAGTAAAAGTGCCTATACGAAGCCGTGAAGTACCAGCTCTTGTTATTGGCATGAAATCAGCAGCTGAAGCAAAAACTGATTTAAAAAATTCTACCTATACACTTAAAAAGATTGGTAAGCTCAATGTCCTTCCCCTCTTCCTCCCAGGCTTTATAAAAGCAGCTCAAGATGCTGCAGAATATTTTGCAGGATCTACAGGTAGTGTGCTTGCACTTGTCACACCAAAAGTAATTTTGGAACAAGCAGAAAAAGTTGTCCCACAAAAAGATATTCCCGATAGTGTACCTGATCAAAACGAACGACACGAACCTTATACTATTCAAGCAGATGAAGAAGAACGATTGGCTCACTACAAAAGTTTGATCCGCGAGCAATTTGCTAAGAAAAAGTCGGTGCTGTTTTGTTTGCCCACTATTCAAGATACAAAGCGCATCTTTAGTACCCTTCCAAAAGGTATCGAGCAATATACCTATGTTCTAAACTCTTCACTTTCTAAAAAAGAGATCTTAAATACTTGGAATAAGATTATAGAAGAACCACACCCAGTTTTAATTATTACAACAGGATCATTTCTTGGAATTCCTCGGACTGATATTGGTACTATTATTTTGGAACGAGAAAGTTCAAACGGATACAAAGCTCAAATACGTCCGTATGTAGACACACGAAGATTTGCAGAATTCTTAGCACTTCGGATTGGTGCCAAACTTATCTTTGGAGATCATCTATTGCGTGTTGAAACATTATGGCGAACAAAGCAAGGTGATCTTGCCGAGCTTGCTCCCCTTAAATTTAGATCTATTTCTACATCAAAAGAAGTTGTTGTAGATATGAAGCGATACAAGACACTCGATCGCCCAGATTTTCGAATTATTGGCGAAGAGCTTGATGCATTGATCCAGCAAAGCAAAGATCATAATGAGAATTTGTTTTTGTTTGCTGCACGTCGAGGCCTAGCTCCCATGACTGTGTGTGGTGATTGTGGAACTACTGTTTTGTGTACTAAGTGTACTGCGCCTGTAGTTCTTCATCGTGGTGAAGAAAACTTTTTCTTATGTCATCGATGTGGTGAACGAAGAAGTGCAGAAGAACGATGTAAAAACTGTGATAGTTGGAAACTCACAACTCTAGGTATTGGCATCGAGCTTATTGAAAATACTATTCAAAACATGTTCCCTGACATGAAGATTTTTAGAATGGATAAAGATAGCATTACTACGCACAAGCAAGCATTGGCTGTGGTTAATGAATTTTACAACTCACCTGGCAGTATTTTGATTGGTACTGAAATGGCCCTTACCTATCTTGAGAAACCAGTAGAAAACTCTGGTGTTGCAGCTATAGATTCCCTTTTCTCTATTCCTGATTTTCGTATCAACGAAAAAATCATGAATATTCTTTTGAAGATTAGATCTATTACTCAAAAGATTTATGTAGTGCAGACTCGATCACGCAACCAGCGTATTTTTGATTATGCCACAAAGGGCAATCTTATGGATTTTTATCGTGAAGAAATCGAAGAGCGAAAAAAGCTTAGCTACCCACCATTTAGTAATCTCATAAAAATCACCATTAAAGGAACCCGGGAACAAGTAACGAGTGATATGGACTTTGTAGAAAAGCTTTTGGAAGATTACAATCCACTTGTATTCCCTGCATTTATTGAAACCGTAAACAAAAAGACCGTAATGCACGCACTTCTCAAGCTTGATCAAGGCACATGGGTCAATAAAGACTTACTTGAGCGGCTTCTCTCTCTTCCACCTCATATTTCTGTAAATGTTGATCCGGAGAGTCTTCTATAATATAGTCATGTCTATGGTACCCATTGTTCAAAAAGGAGATCCTGTACTTCGTGGCATAGCTCAAGATGTACCGGTCTCAGAAATCATATCTCCAAAAATTAAAGATGTTATTAAACGCATGCAGATTGCCATGCATGGCGAAGATGATGCAGTCGCTATTGCAGCACCTCAAATCGGTGAACCTGTGCGTATTTTTCTCGTATCAGGAAAAGTATTTGTTCCCAATTATCCAGATATAGAACCAGACACCCATATTCCCGTTGATCTAGTATGCATCAATCCAAAAATTCTCAAGCTCTCAAAGCGAAAAAAGAAAATGGCTGAAGGATGCCTTTCAGTGCGATGGCTGTATGGAAATGTACAACGATCGATTCAAGCAACTATTGAATACTACAATGAGAAAGGTGAAAAATTTGAACGCGGAGCAGCAGGCCTTTTAGCACAAATCTTTCAACATGAAATAGATCATCTTGATGGAATTCTTTTTATAGACAAAGCAGAAGATATAGAAGATCAGCCACCTCAAACACACCAATCAGATGAACAATAAACCTAAAATAGTTTTTTTTGGCACACCTCGATATGCAGTGATGGTATTAGAAGAAATGCATGCATCAGGAATGACTCCCGACCTCATTGTTACTATGCCTGATAAACCAGCAGGTAGAGATTTGGTTATTACTCCGCCTCCAGTAAAAGTATGGGCGGAATTACATTCTGTACCAGTTCTCCAGCCAGAAAAATTAAAAGACCCTGCGTTTCTCGATGCATATAAAAATGGCAATTTTGATATTGGTGTAGTAGTCGCGTATGGAAAAATAATTCCGCAAGAAGTAATTGATAGCCCGAAGCATGGCATTTTAAATATTCATGGTTCTCTCCTTCCAAAGCTTCGAGGCGCATCACCTATCGAAACTGCAATCTTGCAAGATGTAAAACGCACAGGAGTGACTATTATGCTCCTTGATGCCGAAATGGATCATGGACCAATTTTAGCTCAAGAGGAAGTGATTATGGAGCCGTGGCCACCATTGGCAAAACAACTTGGAGAAGCAATTGTTACTGCTGGAGCAAAACTTTTAGTAAAGACTATTCCAAAATGGATTGCAGGAGAAGTTACACCTCTTGAACAAGATCATTCAAAAGCAACCTACACTCGAAAAATAGAAAAAGCAGATGGCGAGCTTTCTCTCACGCACAATCCCTATGAAGAATTCTTAAAGTTCCAAGCATTCCACCAATGGCCGGGCACTTTTTTCTTCGCTCAAAAAGGAGATAAAAAGATTCGTGTAGTCATCAAAAAAGCTCACTATGATTTTGAACATAATGAGCTCTTTATTGATCGTGTAGTTCCTGAAGGTAAAAAAGAAATGGATTACGATACATTTATCCTTTCTCTCTAGTTTTACTTAGATTTTACTGAACGTCTTCGTATTTATCATCTACTTCATCGGCTACAGCTTCTCCATCTTCTCGTGACATTTGTTTGAGCTCTGCTCCGCCATGTCGCTTATCATCTCTGTCCTTTTCTTGCTTTGCTTTGATTTCTCGAGCGAGCTGATCTTTCATTTCATCAATAGCAGCATTAAGATCTTCATTCTCACTCACTACTCGGCCATTCATACCATCAACACGGTAATTTATTTCTGCACGATACATGCTTTCTGTTGTTTTGTGATGATTTGTTGTCTTTGCAAGTTCTACCTGAGCGAAAGCATTATCTGCATCAAAATCAACAATATGTTTCAATGATTCAAGCTTTTTTGTAAGATACCCGTCGATTTCTGTTGTTAACTCCAAATTCGTAGCTTTGATATTGATACTCATATATATAGTTAAATTATACCAATTATTACACCTACCCTTATAGTATATCAGACGTACGATCAGTCTGTTTTATACGCACCCAAAATCTATATAAAGTCCAATATTTACATTTTCTGTTTTTTTGCTATGATGCTAAAAGTTCGTTCCCCGAGCGCAAGCTCGAGAGAACGAAGCATATTCCTCTGTAGCTCAGCGGTAGAGCAGTCGCCTGTTAAGCGATTGGTCGCAGGTTCGATCCCTGCCGGAGGAGCATCGAAAAAATCACCTTGTTTTACAGGGTGATTTTTTGTTACCAGCTAGATGTTTTGAACCTTTGGTATACTATAAAAATGAATAGCTCAAACATATTCCTTATCATCGGTCCAAATGGCGTAGGCAAAACTACTCTTATTCCCCTGCTTCAGTCAAAGCTTTCTCACAATTTTGAAATTCATGACTTCGACGAACGAGGCGTTCCTGATAATGTCGATAGAATATGGAGACAATCAGAGACTTTATATTGGTTAGAACTAAGCAAAAGTAATTTGCTAAAAAGAATATCTACTATTATTTGTGGTTTCATGAAGCCAGCAGAAATAATTGAAGCTTCTAATAAGCTTGAGATACGTCCTGTAGTTTGTTTTTTAGACATCAACAAAGAAAACCTCGAGAAAAGATTATTAGGTAGGTATCAAACAGAAGAAAGTATCAAAAATCTTGAAAGAGTTACAAATAAGTCAGTAGAAAAATTTATCCAAGATAATGTCTATGTTACTTCCCTTCTGAAAAAAGATAGTGAACAAAATGATTTTGTAATTATAGATACAAGTAATCGATCCCCTGAAGAAGTTTCTCAAGACCTTATTAACTGGATTAGCAAAGTTACCTCACATTAAATAGGTTCGAATTGCTTCCAACCATGTGAGCACTTAAAATCACCCTATTTATCAAGGTGATTTTTTGTTACCCCGACAGTGTTCAGGACTTTTGTTATACTATAACTAGTTTTAAATAATTATTATTTTATGATAAAAGATTTCAAGCAGTTTCTACTCAGAGGCAACGTTGTTGACTTGGCAGTCGGTGTTGTTATCGGAGCGGCTTTTGGAACGGTTGTCACTGCATTAGTAACAGATCTCCTCACTCCACTTATAGGTGCAATCGCAAAAGTACCAGATTTTGCGGGGCTTTCATTTACTGTGAATGGTAGTCAGTTTATGTATGGTCATTTCATTAACGCCCTTGTATCATTTGTTCTTGTCGCAGCAGCAATCTTTTTCTTTGTCATTAAACCGATGAATTATCTAATTGCAAAATCACGAAAGGAAGCCCCAGCAGACCCAACTACCAAAAAGTGCAAAGAATGTCTTAGCGAAATCCCGCTTGAGGCAAAACGTTGTTCATATTGCACACAGGTTATTGCATAACACACATAATTACCTGCAAAAAAATCACCTTGTGAGCAAGGTGATTTTTTATTGCCGTCTATGATATGATCCCCCTATGGCAACAATAAACCCTTGGATTAACTTCAACGGCAACGCTGAAGAAGCGCTTACATTTTATAAATCAGTATTCGGTGGTGAGTTTTCAAAGATTGTTCGTTTTAAAGATATTGCAACTGCAGAAGTACAAATGCCAGAAGCCGAAGCAGAGAAGGTAATGTATATTGCTCTCCCCATTGGTAATGGCAGTGTTTTGATAGCAAACGATGTGCCTTCATTTATGGGCGCTGTAAATGAAAACGAAAATCGAAGTAAAATTTTAATTACTACTGACACTAAGGAAGAAGCAGAAAAAATATTTAATGGCCTTTCAGTTGGTGGCACTGTTGAAGGACCTATGGGTGATAGTCCTTGGGGATCATATGCCGGAATGTTTCGAGATAAATACGGTATTGAATGGTTAATTGAATTTACTCCAAGTAAATAAAATATATGAAAACAAGATCTAAAGTGCATGCTATTGCAGCTCTATTACTTATCGGAGCACTTATTTTCCTTGGAATAATCTGGTGGATAAACGGTCGTGAAGATACGTGGCTTTACATAACTTGTGTAGTAATTATGTTACCTTCATTTATCACAATATTCTTTAAGAAAGAAAATAAAGATCAATAATTTATATTAGTCAGCATCCTATATAAAAAGAATATAGTACTATGTATTAATAAAAGTAACTCTCATCATTTTATTGACAGAGTGTAAGATGTGTAGTATACAGTGCAAGGAGTTAAAGGTTGCTACTTCGGCCACCTTACTCGTTTTAGTTCATTACGGAAGGAAGCATCGTATGCTGCGATCCATCGCCCTCTTCGGGATCCTGCTCGCGTTCATGCCGAGCCAGCTCATGGCCGCCGACGCCACCACCAAGCCGGCAGAGCAGGCCAACCTCCAGGAACTCAAGGCGCAGTTCCTCAAGGAGCGAGCCGCCGGCAACACCGACCTGCTCAAGCAGTCGGAGAACGAGAGCCGGACGGTCGGCGTCCTGCTCAAGGACGTGGAGAGGTTCCCCAACCTGAGCGCCGACGAGGGACTCTCGATCATCTTCAACCGGGACCGCCTGGAGAAGTGCGCGACGCTCCGCACCGTCGCGCGCCGGCTCATGGCCAAGAACGCCAACGAGCCAGCGAACAAGGAGGACACGGTCACCCTCGAAGCGGTGATCAGCCAGCTCCGGCTCGAGATGATGAAGCAGATCGAGTTCCAGGCCTGGTACCTCAAGAGGAGCTTGGACGAACTGTCCGCCAAGCTCGCCACCCCGGCAAACTAAGAGAACAGTCCATAGACGTCCCAAGGTTCCCCCTTGAGGACGTCTTTTTTATTTATTAGTTTTCACGACTTTAAACGTAATACTCGTTCTTTGAGAAGTTGTCTCAAGCACCTTAACTCTTTCAAGCTTTATTTTATCTGTATTTATATTTTCAAATAGTCGTATTCCTTTTCCAAGCAATACAGGCATCATATCTACAACCAATTCATCACAAAGCCCAGCATTTAAAAGCTGCTGAATAGTGTTTGCACCAATTACCTGCACATCTTTATCCCCTGCTGTTTTTTTCGCCTGAGAAACTGCGCTCTCAATTCCATCTGTTACAAAGATAAAGCTCAATTTGCCATTTCCTTGCGGATATTTTTCAGGAACAGTATGAACCAAAACAAAAATAGGAGTTTGGAATTCATAATCACTAGTAGCCCACTCAAACGGATCTGCCATTTCATATGTGTGCTTTCCCATAATAACAGCACCGGTTGTAGCTATGGTTTCTTTAAAAGATGGTACATCATGCATTTCTTTAAAATCTGTATAGAGCTCTCCTACCCCGCCATCCTTATTATTAATATATCCGTCCACAGACATGGACATTCCAGCGATTATTTTTCCCATAGAAAAAGTATAGCATTCACTTCCACTAATGTAGAGCAACTAGCATTTTATTTGATTTATTGGGATACTTATAGATATGAAAATTCACTTTGTATGCACAAACAACACATTTAGGAGTAGAATGGCTGAGGCGTATTTTAACTCGCTCAAAATAAAAGACTGGGTAGCAACATCAAGCGGCATTGATGCGGTAAATAATATAGAAGGAGCGATAGCTTGGGATACCAAAGATACATTGCAGAATCACAATATACTTGAGTATACAAATAAAGATTGGACCCAAACTACCAAAGAGCTGATCGAGGATAGTGATCTCGTAATATTTATGGAACCAACTCACGCCACATACTGTGAACAAACGTTACATGCAAAAATTCCCAAGCATGAAATATGGAATGTAATTGATACTGATATTAATAAAGATAAAACTATTGTCGTTTTAGAATCTGAATCTACATTTCAAGCAGTGAAGAAACAGGTAGATGCACTTATTACAAGAATTTAATTTTGCACTTTTCGCAAAATTTTCTCCATCGCCTTCCCTTTTGCCAATTCATCTATAAGTTTATCGAGGTATCGAATTTCTCGCATAAGAGGCTCTTTGATTTCTTCTATCTGTACTCCACAAATTTTACCTGTAATGAGAGACCTTGATGGATTCATATGTGGAGCTTCATCAAAAAAAGTTTCAAACGTTACCGTTTTCTCTATTTGTGAATCCAATTTTTTCTGTGTGTATCCCGTAAGCCATCGTACTATTTCATCAACTTCAGTTTTGGTGCGTCCTTTTCTTTCTACTTTAGTAATATAAAGACGATACACACTTGAAAACGTCATTGTATAAATCCGGTGTTGTTTTGTAGCTTCTTTCATAATTTATTTATTTCTTTTTCGCTTTTTTAGTAAGTATAAATTTTTGAGAAGCACTCATGGCTTTATCTTTGCGGTGGATGCAGCCTATCCAACAACAAGGTCGACGCTTGCCTTCTATAAGTTCTTCAACAGTTCTTTTTACATGATCATCCCTTGTTTCCTGAGTCTTCACAGATATAGTCCAGCAAATCCATTCATTACGGGCCAATGGAGTAATATCCTCCCAGGATACAAGAGCCTTCGGAGATGAGCCTAAAGCCTTTCGCAAATCGTCTGGTAATGGATGAGCTGTACCACTAGAAATTTCTATCTTTGACATATTCCTATCTTAGCAAATAGTGGTTGACTTTTATAGTCAGTAGCGCATTATAATCTCAGACCCCAACCAAACCTCGCCGCATGGGAGCGTCTTATGAATACGCGACCTGAGATGCTTGATCGTGAACTCTACAATCGCGGTCGGATTTACGCCTGCAGTGATGGAAGGTCCATGACGGCCTTCTACGATCACACGGAGTATCCCGACGAATTCAGCGATGATACTCCGCCGGCAGATAGGTACACCTTCCTCCACGAGGTGGGTGGCGACACGACCCAAAAGGTGTTCGACGCCGCCCACAAGTTCGCAGACGACCGGGGCAATACCCTCTCCACGTGGAACGCGCGTGGTGGAGGCCCTGATCCCGGAGGAACCTAGTCGACTTGCTTGAGGCAAGATTCGACTTTTTTTATATTTTAACTATTAGTGCTAAAGTACAGGGCATATGACAAATAAACAATTTTTTCTCGAAGTCCTAAAAGAAGAAGCACCGAAATTCAGAAAAGCTATTGAGGCATTGCCTGAAGATAAGCATGATTATAAAGTGCATGAACGGGCTCGAAGTGCAGGAAACTTAGCAGGTCAGCTTGCTATCCAATGGAAAGCCTTGGCAACAATTGCTACTACCGGAATCCCAAGCTTCAATCCTCATGAAATGGATGGACTCACAAAAGCCGACATGCTTTCAAAATTTGATGAAGGTATGCCTGAATTAATGAAAGCTGTTGAATCGATTACTGATGAAGTATGGGAGACTGGAAAAGCTGGTTGGAATGAAACTATGCATGACACTCGATATCATATGTCATGGATGTTCCTCTTTGATGCAATCCATCACCGAGGTCAGCTTCTCACGTTCCTCCGAGCAATGGGAGCAAAGGTTCCATCTATTTACGGACCATCAGCAGATGATGAACCAACACAATAATATTATTTTTAATTTTTAACATTATGCAAAGTAAACTAAACCCTTATATCAACTTTGATGGTAATGCCAAAGAAGCAATGCAGTTTTATCAAACAGTGTTTGGTGGAAAATTGGATCTCAGCACCTTTAAAGATGGTGGCATGCCACACAGTCCTGCAGATGCAGATAAGATTATGCATGCAATGCTCGTGGCCGATAACGGTATGACATTAATGGCATCTGATACTCCTCCAGGTGTTCCTTTTATTGCAGGTGGAAATATTTCTATTTCTCTTAGTGGAGATAATCAAGAAGAACTCCAGGGCTACTGGAATAAACTTGCAGAAGGAGGAAATATTGCAATGCCGTTAGAGAAAGCACCATGGGGAGACATGTTTGGGCTTCTCAATGATAAATATGATATTAGCTGGATGGTAAATATTGCTGGACCAAAAGCATAAATAAAAACATGGCCGAATTAAAAACAAAAGCAACAAAAGAAAGTGTTGAGAAGTTTTTAAAATCCATTGAACCTGATCAAAAGCAGAAAGATGCATTTGTGCTACTTGAGATGTTTGAAAAAGTGACAGGTGAAAAAGCGGTAATGTGGGGACCAAGTATTGTTGGCTTTGGGATGTATCACTACAAGTCAGAACGAAGTACTCAGGAGGGCGACTGGCCACTTGTAGGATTCTCGCCTCGCAAACAAAACCTCACACTTTATATTATTAATGGTAATCAAAATAACCCCGATCTTAAAAAGCTGGGCAAGCACAAAACCAGTGCCGGGTGTTTATATATAAATAAACTTGAGGATGTAGATGAGAAAGTACTCCTAAGTCTCATCAAAAAGTCATTCCAGTATATGAAAAAGAAGTATCCTATTTCCTAACAAAGATTAATTGACAATGTAACAAATATATGTTAGTTTCCAATCTCTACATTATTGTTATAAAAGTCAATGAAGCTCTCTGCATCTCCCCGTTCAAAAGTAACTCTCTCCGATATTATCGGTGATTTTTACTATACTGAAATTGAACCAATAAGGGATTGGAAATTATGGAAAATTTCTGGTCACAGATTGCGAACTAGTATCTACATCATTCTAGGTATCGTAATTTTGTATTATATTCAAGATTATCTGTGGCCAATTACTCAGACTCCTCATACACTACTTGAAAAGCTTTGGTCTTTAGGAGCATATTTATGGTTGGCAGCTGCAATCCCTGCTGTAATGGGATTCATTGGATTACTTCGTTTTGAACATTCTCATAGTTTAAATACAGTACTACCCATTAAGACATTAGTTTCATTCCGTATCGTATCTAGAGGTACAAATACAGAAGCACTTACTCAAACCATACGAAACTGTCAAAAAGAAATGATACGAAATCAATTCTTCCCTTTTATTATTGAAGTAGTTATTGATATAAAAAATCCAGAGCTTCCAAAAGAAAACTCTCATTTATCATATATTGTCGTACCTCAGACATACAAAACCTCACAGGGTTCTTTATATAAAGCACGTGCACTTCATTATGCGCTTGAAAATTCCAAGCTACCAAATGACGCATGGATAGTTCATCTTGATGAAGAAAGTCATCTTACAAGTTCAAGTATCAAAGGTATTTGTGAAATGATTAGCGAAGAAGAAACTGCAAAAACATATCGAATAGGACAAGGAACTATTCTTTATCACCGAAAATGGAAAGAACATCCTATTTTAACGCTTGCAGACAGTATTCGAACCGGAGACGATTTGGGACGATTTCATTTTCAGCACCTTTTAGGTATTACAATTTTTGGATTGCATGGCTCATTTATAGTTGTTAGAAATGATGTAGAAAAATCGATTGGTTTTGATTTTGGTCCAAAAGGATCAATTACTGAAGATGCCTATTGGTCACTCCTTGCTATGCAACAAGGATATAGATCTCGATGGGTAAATGGATATATTGAAGAGCAATCAACACATTCTGTTGGTGATTTTATTCGTCAGCGACGTCGGTGGTTTGAAGGGCTACTTAAAGTTACTCTCTATGCCCCAATCGATTTCAAATGGAGACTTTTGCTTGGTTTCAATACAATCGTATGGGCCATTGCACCTTTCGCGGCTCTCTATACTATTGCCTATTTTTTCTTGGGATTTTCTATCCCATCATGGCTACATTTCTTTGCTAATTTCTCATTTATTTCTTTCATTGTTTTCTATGTTATTGGACTCAAAGTTAACCTAGATGAGCACGGCATACATAATGTAGTAAAAAGAATTGGTTGGTATATAGCACAAATAATTTTAATTCCCTTTTTTGCAATTATTGAAAGCATTGGGGTCTTAGGAGTAATATTTTCACCTTCAAATGGATTCCATATTGTTAAAAAATAAAACTATGACTCACTATCACCGATTGATCATTGCTTATAGTGTCTTACTAGGAATAATTTTACTTATTTGCATGCTTAGCATGGTAGAGCACACAACACATTATTCAAGTTCAAATGCTTTGGTACGAAGCTCCACAAATTCACCATATACAAACGATAACCTTGGTATTAATCTTCCATGGCTCGATTTGCATAATGGAGTTGAAGAATATAATTGGCTTAATGAGAAATACAATTCAAAGCTCATAGATAAAGATCTTGCAGAAATCCAAGCGATGGGAATTACAAAAATTCGTACATTTTGTCAGATGGAATCACTATTCAATTTTAAAGATGGTAAATTTGAACTACATAAAAAGTATGCAAAAAATCTTGATGACTTTTTAACAAAAGCTGAGAAGCATAACATTTCTGTTATATGTGTAATGGGAGCTGGTAATTATGAAGGTGAACCAAAAAGTCTAGATGGAAACTTCCGATGGGAACTTATAAAAACTCCTGCTGGAATCAAAGTTTATACTGATGCATATTCTACATATATAAAGCGTTTTAGTTCTCATAAAAATATTATTATGTGGGAAACACATAATGAACCTTATGGATCAGCTACATGGTCAGAAGCAGCCAAAGTAGCACAAGTCACTGAAGATCAAATTCATGAATATCTTTTTCAATCATATAAAACAATAAAGCCTCTCGTAGGTTCTACCTATGTAGGATTTTCTGATCTTGAAGAACGTGAACAACCTAAATACCAATTATTTTCAGATGAAGCAAAAAGAACTCGTCTTGTAGATGATTCTACAGATGTATATAGCTTACATATTTATAGAAATTCTGCTGACCAAGTATTTGATTTTAGCGGGGTCAAAAATAAACCTAAGTGGGTAGTTGAGTATGGAGGATATAATTATTATGATCCCCAAGCGATTGAGCATCCTATTGCTGGAAATTCTGAACTCTATAACACAGAAGCAAACTATACTTCTACTGTAGATATTTCAAACAAATTGGTAAATACTGGGTTCACATTACTTATGCCATGGGCATTTTCTTCTAATAGTGGAATGGTAGTTCACAATCCTGATGGAACTCATACGTTACTTAAGCTTCCACTATGGATGAAAGAACAAATAAAAATCTAGCTCTCAACTCACTCGACAAACATGTCATATAATGATACTGTTCCAATGTCAAATTACCTATTTTTTTGAAAAACAAAAAGAACATCAAGGCTCACGAGAAAGCCAATGAAGCCATCGAACTCCTCAAGGATATTAAGGATATTAAAGATATAAAAAATCTAACTGTTGAAGATGTGGTAGTCATGTTTGCCTACGCTGAAGCAATTGTTGAAACAGTTCGTGAACCTCTCGTCATCTTAAATGAAGACTTATGCATTAAGACAGCTAATAAGGCTTTCTTTGAGATGTTTGAAGTAAAAAAGTCTGAAACCTATAATAAAAAGATATTTGATCTTGGTAACGGACAATGGGACATTCCCCCACTTAAAAAGCTCCTTTTAGAAATCCTCCCAAAAGATTCTGTTTTTAATGATTATGAAGTAACTCACCATTTTGAGGATATTGGCACCCGAACCATGATGCTCAATGCTCGACGTATAGTACTTGAGGGACATCAAACTGAGCTCATTTTACTTGCCATTGAGGATGTGACTGAGCAACGCAGAATTGAAAAAGAGAAAGATGATTTTATTGCAATGGCATCGCATGAACTAAAAACCCCTCTTACAAGTATCAAAATGTTTATTCAGCTTTTGCAAAAGCGCCATAAAAAAGATAAAGATATCAATTCCCTTTTTATTTCAAATAAAATTGATTCTCAAATTGATAGATTAAGTAGCATGATGAGTTCTTTCCTCAATGTGTATTCGATTCAATCTGGAACAATGGCAATGCATCGAAATCATTTCTTATTGGATAAGGCAGTTCATGAAGAGGTTGAGACATTCCAATACTCTACAGATACGCATAAAATAACTGTGTCAGGTTCAACAGGCATTAAGATTTTTGCTGATAAAGAACGTATTAGTCAGGTACTTATAAACTTATTAACCAATGCTATTAAGTATTCTCCAGATAGTAAAAAGATAGCTATTAAGATAAGCAAAAACAAAACAGATATTATCATTAGTGTTCAAGATTTTGGCATGGGTATAGCGAGGGATCAGCAAGAAAAGATCTTTGAACGATTCTATAGAACTAATGGTAAAAAAGAGCGAGAAATTAAAGGTCTTGGACTTGGACTCTATATCACCTCTGAAATTATAAAGTCTCATGGAGGTAAAATTTGGTTGGAAAGCAAAGTTGGTACGGGCACAACGTTCTTTTTCTCGTTGCCTATTCATAAAACCCCAAAAAAGCTAAAATAGGTTAATGTTTAATCTGAGTAAACTTGAGCTTAAAAAACTACGATCTCTAAACTCTCCAATTAAGATTCAAGATTTTTTGGATACTCTTCCCTTCAACTTTGAGCCAAATGGTGAAACCAATATGTCTCCTCGAAGAGTCATACGCGAGAAAAAAGCTCATTGTATGGAAGCTGCTCTTTTTGCTGCAGCAGTATTGTGGATCAACGGACAAGAACCAATTATTATAAATCTAAAAGCCCATCCCTATGATGACGATCACAGTGTTGCACTCTACAAAATAAATGGCTTATGGGGAGCTATTTCAAAATCAAATCACTCTACTGTACGATTTCGTGATCCGGTTTACAAAACAGTTCGCGAACTTATGATGTCATATTTTCATGAATATTTTCATTATGAAACTGGTGAGAAAGTATTACAAAGCTATACCCGTCCTGTAAATCTCAAAAAATTTGGTACTGAATGGATCACTACAGAAGTAGAGTTATTTGATCTTGCAGCACATATAGACAAGTCTCCTCATGTTCCTTTTTATCCCAAAATAAATAAAAAGTTTATTCGCCGAGCAGATGCCTTGGAGCTTAAAGCTGGAACAATAGTTGAGTGGGAAAAGTAATCCGTATATACTAGTACAACATGAAAAAATATTTACCTGACTTTATCTTTGGAAGTATTGATGGCCTCGTAACAACATTTGCTGTTGTATCTGGAGTTATTGGAGCATCACTATCACCTGCTGTTATTTTAATTTTAGGATTTGCAAATCTTTTTGCCGACGGATTTTCTATGGCAGCCTCAAATTATTTATCCTCAAAATCTGAAGAAGATCTAGGTCACAACAGTGCAGAGAAAAAACCAATTACAGCTGCATTTATAACATTTGTATCTTTTGTAGTTATTGGATTTGTACCACTTTTCTCATTCATAGTTCCTACGGGAATAGACACATTTCTTATGTCATGTATTCTCACTGGCCTTGCATTTATCTTCGTGGGATATGTAAAAGGAAAAGTTACAAATACAAATAGAGCTTGGGCTGCGTGTGCAACACTCATGATTGGAACAGTAGCTGCAGTAATTGCTTATTTTGTTGGATATTTTCTCTCAAATCTTATTTAAATTAAATATTGACTTTTTACCTAAATATGATATAATACACACAGACTCAGCTATTGTGAAAGGCATAGTGCCCCAAGCAATGTAGCAGTGAAATCGTGAAGGGATTCTCAATGAAGTCCGCTCTCGCATTCATCGTGGCCATTCTCTCCCTGAGCTCGGCCACGCAGGCTTCGCTCATCACCCTCAACCCCTTGAGCGCGTCCGGGATCAAGTCCGATTCCCAGACGGTCATGACGATCGACTCTGGAATCATCTCGCAGCAGTACTCGATCGATCCCTCAACAGGATCGCTCGCGGCTCGACTCATAACGAGTGCGACGATCGATCTCGTGGAAATCACATACCAACAAAAGGAGTACTACACGTACTCGGTGGATGTGAAGATGACCGGTCGAGACATCCGCTCGATGCGAAGCGCAAGCACGCAGACCCTGCCGTTCAGCGAAACCCATGGTACACCGGCAACGTTTGCCGGTGCCATCGATCTCGATCACATCAACGATTCGATGGGCCAACTCGATGTGGGCATGGTGCAGTTTACTCTGTCATCAGGCCTCGTCGACAATGCCATCGGAAGTCTGAGCAAAAGCTCGAACGGCACACTCACCGCGGTCTACCACTTCGACCTCCGCGGTCCAGCTTCCCACGTCGAGATCAAGACCTTCGTGCTGACCCAAGCGCCTGAGCCAGGATCCGTTGCACTAACAGGACTCGCTGGCATAGGACTTCTCGCTCGTCGCCGTCGTCGATGACCTTCACAAGTACCTCACACACCCCGCCACAAAGCGGCCGATGGAAACCCTCCGTCAGCTGTATCGTCGGCGGGTTTTCCATTTATATTTTTAATACAATATTCATGTTATCCGTTGTATAAATGCCAAATAGCTGTACCATTATGGATAGGTAGAGTGAAAGGAGCCAACCATGCCCGTGAAACTCTATTGTCCCAATCCGCGCTGCGTCAAAACCCAGTCTGTAGACGAACATACGCGCGGCAAGCAGATGTGGTGTATCTATTGCGGCAAAGAATACCGCGTCCCGCAAACACCACGCAATCCCCCAACGCATATACCGACCAAGTAAACTTCCTGGCTGTATGCGTTTTTTTTATGCTAGATTATTCTAACTCTGCTATACTTTAAATATCATTTAATAAATATTTTTATGGAATCACTTCTAACTAATATAAATTGGTTGTCAGTTATTATAGGGGCTTTTATTGCTTTCTCACTTGGATCATTATGGTTTTCACCAAAAATGTTTGGAAACAAATGGCGTGCAGGCATGGGTACACCAGCTGTTCCCGGCCGACCTCTTGGATTAATTCTTTTGTCACAAGGATTAGGAACTATTTTATTTGCATGGGTTTTGAATCTCGCCCTTGTTCTTTCCCTACCATTTGCCATTCTCATTGTGTGTATGGTCGCAGTATTCATTAAAGCAACAAGTCTTTTCTCAGGTAAAAGTAAGTATGCAATTATTACTGATACTACGTATGTACTCGCACAAGCAGCAATTATTATTGCTGCATATTTTGTATTTATGTAATTAGCTTATGAAAGAAATTAGTCAAATAAAACTTTCTGCACCAGCACAAAGAGCATTACTTAATGCTGGTATAGATTCCCTCAAAAAACTCTCAAGATATTCTGAAAAAGAAATCTTAGCTCTTCACGGCATGGGACCAGGTTCACTTCCACTCTTGCGAGCTGCACTTAAAAAAGAAGGCTTGAGATTTTCCTGATTTTTTGGTATTGTACCGTTCGGTTCAGTTCCCGCAGATGAACAAGGAGCACGGCTGCTCCTTTTCGTTTGCATGCAGAAGGACTACGTTTCATGCTTCCGTATGTTGAATGTCTCGAAAATCGTACTGTGATGTCGGTTGGCCTCGGTGGAGGCGCGACATCGATTCTCGACTCGGTGGCACAGGCTGCTTACACCTACAACCTTAGAGCGGTGACCACAACCTCGGTAACGCGGGTACAACCACCGCTCTACCTGCAGCGGCAGATCGTCGCCCGTAATACGCTTACGGGTGCGGCGACGGTGAAGTTCACCTACACCATCAACCCAAGTGGTCCTCGGGCCACACATACTCGGCTGGTGATCCGCCAACAGCAAACCACTGGCACTATGCGCCAAGTGGCACTTGCCACGTTCAAGGTCTACTCGACCGACACCACGGTTAGCAAGAGCATTAGCGGTTTCCAAAGAGGTGGCGTCTACAGCGTGACCGGCCAGGGAGTTCGCATAACCGTGAGCTCCACTGGTAGCACATCAACGACGATCTCAGCAGAGTCCACTGCGGTGTGGATCAAGCCGTAAGTGCACCATCAGTTCTTGTCGTAGATTTCATGACACCCGTGTTTCGACACGGTTTTTTTATACTTAAAAATACAGATTCTTAGTTCTCACACGTCTTAGTATTGTTGACCTATTACTAGTTGGTATAATGAACTTATATGAAAAGAATCATACCCATAATTTTAGTAATTATTATAATAATCGCCTTGTTTTCACTTTTAAATAGAACTACAACAACAGATGGGACTCAACCGTTAGCAACCTCAACCAATCAGACAGGAAATACACAGCAACAAAATGTTCCTGTAACAGTGATTCCGCTTTCACATGCAACCGGAGTTCTCACTTGGGCAAATAAAAATATCTTTTTGGATCCAACGGGTGGCGCAGCAAACTTTCAAGGAATTCAACCACCAAATATCATTCTTGTAACTGATATCCATGGAGATCACTTAAGTACCAGTACATTAAATACTATCGTTGGCAGCTCTACACTTATCGCACCAAAAGCAGTAGTTGATTTGCTTCCTGCAAATCTTAAATCACGAGCAGTTGTAATGAACAATGGTCAGACACGAACAGAACAAGGTTTCACTATTACCGCAGTACCTATGTATAACTATCCTGAAGCAACAGATAGCAGACATACAAAAGGCCGAGGCAATGGATACATAATTGAGCGAGATGGCTACCGAGTGTATGTTGCTGGTGATACCGGACCAACTCCAGAAATGAAAGCACTCACTGATATTGATATGGCATTTGTTCCTATGAATCTTCCATTCACTATGGGTGTTGAAGATGCAGCTCAAGCAGTGCTCGCATTCAAACCAAAGATCGTATATCCCTACCACTACCGCGGACAAGATGGATTAGCAGATGTGGCTAAATTTAAAACACTTGTAAATACTGGAGACTCAAATATTGAAGTAGTACTTGCAAATTGGTACCCACAGCAATAGTATAGCGACAGAACGATCGTCGTTCTTCTGTACTACGACCACAACACCACGTAGGAGCGCGTCACATGGAAACCACCATTCTCGGACTGCAGAACCATTTCAACCGGATGTACAACCGTCGTGTTCAACACACCGGAGGTTCGTTCCCGGAACGTGCAGGCCATATGATCTACCGCGTCGGCAAGATCGCTGATGCGGAGCGGAAAAGCGAGCGCCTGCCCGGACGACTTGCGAGAAGTGTCAGCTACTTCTACAACGTAGTCAATTTCTTCAATGGTCGCGTCGACCTTGAGCGCGGGATGATGTACAAGTTCCCGCCGTATGGCTGCTTGTACTGCACGCACATGCCCTGCGACTGCAATGATGCAACCCGTCCCGACCCAAAGGATTACAAGCTGCATGATGAGCAGCGCGGCTGGACGTTGAGACGGTGGCAAGAGCACCTCAAGACCGTCTACGGCTGGCGACACCTTCAGGGCGACAAGTTCTGGAAGATCTACGGCAGGCTCGTAAGCGAAGTCGGTGAACTGAGCATCATCCAGTCGAGAGGCCCACATACACCTCTTCGTGGTGGTATGGCAGATCACCAGTCTGAGCTCGAAGCTGCAGATGTACTCAGCTGGCTACTCACGCTCGCATACGTGCGTGGTATCGATCTCGAGCAGGAGGTGTTTGATCGCTACCAAACCTGCCCGGGCTGCAATGAGCTCGTATGCGACTGTGACCTCGTGTTCATTGCTCCAGATGGCCAATCCTACAGCACAGTTGGTGTGCCCGGGCTGTACGAAAACCTCAAGATCACCGTTGCCGGCATGAATCAGATCCTCTGACCATGTCGGTTTTTTATTTGACATAAAAACTCATATAGTATATTATTCAACTAAATGGTTGAATATAAATTAGACATTGATCGTATCTTTTATTCCCTCGCGGATCCCACCCGTCGAGATATATTAAAGCGCGTAGCCAAGAAAGAACTATCTGTGAATGAACTCGCAGAACGATATGATCTCACACTTGCTGCAGTCTCTAAACATATTCAAGTATTAGCAAAAGCACATTTAATAGAAAAGCGACGTGAAGGTACGCATCAATATATTGCTCTCTCCCCTCCTGCGATGAAGTTTGCATATGAATATATAGAGGAGTATAGAAAGATATGGGAGGAAAAATTTGAGCGCTTAGATGAGGTATTAGAAAAATTAAAGAAAAAACATTATGGCTAATAAAACAACAATAGTAGCAGAACCAGGACAACTAAGTATAATAATCACTCGAGAATTTGATGCACCACGAGATTTAGTATTTAGAGCATATACAGAAGCTGATTTGTACAAACAATGGGTAGGTCCTCGAGGTATGAGTATGGAAATTGAAAAATTTGAAGCAAAAAATGGAGGTTCATGGAGATATATTTCAAAAGATCCTCAGGGTAATGCTTATGCATTTAACGGTGTCACCCACTACATGAAAACCCCAGAATTGCTTGTGGGAACATTTGAATTTGAAGGTCTTCCAGAACGAGGTCATGTTGCATTAGAAACAGCTCGATTTGAAAGTCTTCCTGGAAACAGAACTCGAGTTGTTGGGACATCCGTGTTTTCAACACAAACTGATCGCGATGGAATGATTCAGTCTGGAATGGAGCACGGAGTTGTAGAAGGACATGAGCGACTAGATGAAGTACTTGCTGGGCTTACGAAGTAGTAATCGAATTAATTCGTTTTCTTCCCTGAATAAATCTATAGGTACCCAAAACAAATACGCCAACTCCAAGTAGTAACACAGCAAATCCTAAATAGATCACCCATTCATCTTCAAAAAACTTAAACATTGCAACAGCAAGTACAGCCACTGATGCTGCTGTTCGCATATAAGAGAGTAGTGTACGTTCGTTTGAAAGGTACGCTTCAACTTTTGTTAGTTTTGTTGTGTCTGACATATATCTAGAGACGAAAATGCTGAGGCTTTATGACACCCTAGTATGATCTTGAAAAAGTAATATTTTTGCTATACTACAACTATGATTCATCGACTAAACCGGTTCCGAAAATGGCTTCTACATAAAACCCCTGAATTACGTCACCTCTCACTTAGCGATGCATTACTTGCAAAAATCGTTCTTGATATTACCCGCAAAGCCACCTTACGAACTTTTACATCAGTACCTATACATTCTATTATTCTCATTCACCCGATAAATAGAAAATCAGCACTAGATAAAATTGATCTTAGAGTGAAGGCACTTTCTGATATAAAAGATACTATGGTTTTGAATGATGAGACTATATCAAATGATCAGCTCATAGAAATAATGCCCTCTGTAAGCCCAATTCAAATTATTCCCTACAAAGATGGCTATATGTCATTTGAAGGTAATGGCAGACTTATGGCGTTACAGAAAATATTTTCAGATACAAGTACAAAGCTAGATGTAGAATTATTTTCTCTTCCATCAGATTCCTATATTTATAAAGATATTGAAAAACTACAAAAAATGTACTCTGTTTAACAAGATGTTGTAGGAGTTGAGAAGTAAAAAACCACCATAGGGTGGTTTTTTACTTTAGATTTTTATTTGTTATACCAAGCTTTTAGCCATGCTTTCATATCTGCAATTTCTTTCTTCTGAGCAGTAATTATATCTTGAGAAAGCTTTTTGATTTCAGGATGCTTTGCATTCGTTAATGCAGCTTCTGCCATTTCTACTGCCCCTTCATGATGCACAATCATTTCTTCTAAGAACGCTTGATCAAATGCATCCCCTGTTTTTCCTTCGAGATTTGCATTCATATGATCCATCATTCCTTGCATGCCAGGAGTATCACGTGGTGGTACAGCTCCTGCATTTGGCATCATTGTTCCATCAGGCATCATGTGCATTCCATTCATGTTCTGAGAATACATTCCTTTCATCTTCATATGACGATTCATCATTCCTCCTCCCATACACATCATCATGAGACAACAAATAATACATCCAATAATGATTCCCCCTATAATAGACCCGCCAATTATAAACGCTGTTTTATTATTCTTTATCATATATACATAAGTATAGCATTATGTGTTAATTGACAAACTACTTCATAGTGGTAATTTACGCTGAGCGTCATGTTCCGAGTCTTTGTGGAGTCTGTGGAGATGAAACATCAAATCATGGCCATCGCAGCGGGATTGCTCTTCGGCATCTGGCCATTGTTCATGAACAAGAGCAATCTATCTGGATTTGTAACGTGTGTGGTTGTGAGCTGTATTCAGCTTACGCTCTTGATCACTCCGGCACTGATGGATACAAGTTCGCTCTACCGTGCCAACTGGACAATGACCATCATTGCTGCAGTGATCGCAACCGGAGGCGTGGTGATCTTCAACACATTGCTATCCGAAGCTATGCCTGCAAAAGTGGGTATTCTTTTTGTAGTGATGCTCGTCGCCCAAACATGCCCACCGGCGATCTATTCGATCATCGTCAACCGCGGAATCACATGGATGCAAGCAGTGGGATTTTCTGCAGCGATAGTTGCTGCAATTTTCCTCTGCTACCCAAGTAGTTCCCCACAACAAAATCAGACAAAGGCAAATCCTTTGTCTGATAATGCACCCAAGGATCAAGTTCCTTGAGGTGTTTTTTATTTGAAATACATTAAGCTCCGCACCTGATTGTTGATTGCAGTTGCAGTAAACTGAGATCGCCAATTTGTTTTAGATTGACTACGTGCTTCTAAAATAAATGAATCATAATTTGAACTGAGATTTGGACTCACTTCAATAGGAGCATTAAATGGTCCATCTGGAGTAGTATATGCAGAACTTACTTTAACTAGACCTGAAAGATGATTTCCTCGTAATACAATATTACTTGCTGAGTATCGGCCAAGTCCAACAAGTCCAAGACTATTAATTGTAAAGGCAGTAGGATATTGATACACAATATTATCTCGTATCATAAGATTATGAATACCTATTGCATCTGCTGCATATTCACCAGATCCAGGCTCAAGAATAATAGCAGCACGATTTGTCGACAGTGTATTAAACGCAATAATATTTTTTTCTACAACAGCCTCAGCAATGTTTGCCATTACCAATGCTTGACCTCGTTTACCATTTACTGGACCAGATACATTTGGTCCTCCCGCATCTACAATACGAGTACCAATCATCACATTATTCTTAACGGTTCCTCGAACACCGCCTAAATGTTGTGGTCCTCCTCCATTTACATATCCAAAAGAAAGGTGAATTGGATTATTGTAGAAGAAGTTGTTTTCTACTATTCCTCCAGCACGAGCTTGAAGAGCATCACTTGCTGCATTTGAGAATATATTATTTCGCACAACTGAGTTCCAGTTTCTACCTGTAATATAAACTGCATGTCCGAAGATTGTACCTCCTGTTCCGTTTGCCCGCCGTCCGTTGTTATCAAATATATTATCTTCTACAAGTATGCCGTTAATACCATAAAAATATGTTCCTTCAGGGTGTTCTAGATTCCCTTGCGCATCAACAGTACTAAATACATCAACGACAACATTACGTCGAATAGCAACATTCTTTATGAGATTAGGTGAATTCTGTTGTGTTACTTGAGAATATGGCTGGGCAACTGAGATAGTAATTCCCTTTGCAAACTTTTCTATGTAGCAATCTTCAATAAGAATATTTTCACCACCAACAGAAGTACCTTCAAGTCGTATTGCATCATCCTTAAAATTCCCGACGAAATGGATTCCAACAATAGCAATATGTTTTGTACCATGACCTAGAGTGACTCCGTTGGTATTTGAAGATACTTTTGGTCTACTTCCTGTGCCATATGAACTAATTACCAATCTGTCTGATGCAGATCTACCTGAGATTGGATTGTAGAGTGATGTAATATAGTTTGTAATTTCTCCACTCCAACTATCTCCTCGTTTTAGAAGTATCTGATCTGGATAACCACTTCGTATCATAGTCATAGCTTTTGATACCGACTGTACCGGTGCGCCAAGTGATCCATCGTTACTATCACTTCCTAGTGATGATGATACATATACAATTTTAGAATCAAATTTAGGTGTTATATCCGTATACCCAACAACAGGTGTTGTGTCTGGTGGGGTTATATCTGGAGGAGTGGGAGGTGTAGGCGGAGTTGGTGGTGTGGGTGGAGTGGGAGGCACAACTACTTCAGTTACCGCTACAGATACAGTCTTTGAAACATTACCTCCTGCACCAGTACACGTTAACGTAAATGTTTTTGCTTGAGTAATTCCTGAGAATGTAATGGTTCCAGATGGACCTTGAGTATTTGTCCAATCACCTGAGGCTACACATGACGTAGTGTTTGTAGATGTCCACGACAATGTAATATTCCCTCCTGAAGTAATACTCGTAGGAGCTGCAAGTGACATAGTTGGTACAACAACTACTGGGGCTGGATTGATTACAGAAAATCGAATTGTTTTAGGAACTCCCGCAACGAGTGATCCATTTACTCGCTTAAATGGAGTTACCACTACTGTATGTGAACCTAATGTTGGATTCCATGCATAGGGCCAGTTTGAAGTATTATCTCCAGCCATAAAATACGGTGCACCAGTTTCATATCCAAATTTTAATTTTCCATCCAAATCAAATTGAACAATAGAAGTATCAGCAGATGGATTAGCCTTAATTGTAAGATTTTTAGTTGTAAGTTTAGTTAAATCAATTACGGTGCCATCAGTAATGGGAGTAAAAAATTTAGTTGGTGCATTATAGTCAGTGTTGTAGAGTTCAAGACTTTGAATTGTAGCTTGTTGAACTTGATTGATTACAGAAAATTCTACAGTAAGAGGACTTCCCGCTGTACCTGTTCCTCCCTTACCAGTATATGGAGTAACTTTAAGGGTATGTGATCCTTCGGTAAGATTCCAACTATAGAAATCTCTACTCGTTGAACTTCCTCCAATAGCATATGGTGGGATATCTTGAAGCTTGTATCCTGAATATTGGTCATATGAGAACCTAACGCTGCCCACAGTAGCAGGATTAGTAATTACCTCAATATTTAAGTTCTTTGTAGGTAATGTAGCAAGATTTATTACTGAGTTATTAGTAATTGAAGTAATTGCCTGATCATTATCAGCATTTATCAGCATAAATTGAGTAACCCGCTGAGTTGTGTTGGATATGCTGGATTGACTAACCGCAGCAGGTAGACGATTGTTTTTTTCAATCATCATACCAACGACAACAACACTACCAATAAGTAGTGCTGCTATAAGTAAATATATATGTAACTTTTTCATCAAATAAGCGAAGTATAAGACCACATGATAATGTGACTTAAGTATATCGCACTATTCAGGCTCATCCAATGTACAGCTGTGTATAGGAAAGCTATATTGATAGCTTTGCACGAGATGCCTTCATCTCAGTTGACCAGAATGTAATATCATTTAGCATCCCTTCAGCTTGTTTTACATGCCGTTCATTAAATTGATACTCACCTTTCTCATTAAGATTTTCATAATATGCGGGAAGTAAAATTTGTTCTCGCAGATCATACATCTTTAGTTCCCCAGCAATTCCACGTAAATGTTCTACCGATCGAGCCCCTCCTGCAAGTGAACCATAGCTAATATAGCTTACTGGTTTAAAACTCCATTCATGATACACAAAGTCTAAAGCATTTTTTAGCGCCGCAGGTACTGAATGATTGTATTCAGGGGCAACAATAATAAATCCATCGGCTTCGCTAATCTTTGCTGCCCATTTTCGAGTATGCTCATGTTCATATTTCCCGCCAGCCATTGATGGTGGAACGGCTTCATCGAGTAATGGCAAGTTAATTTCTGCTAAGTCCAAAAGTTCTACTTCAATATCTTTTCGTTCTTTTGCGAGATTATAAATCCACTGCGCTGGCTGTGTGTTAAACCGTCCTGGCCGTGTCGATCCGGCAATTATTTTTATCTTGATCATAATGTCTGAATATGTTATTATTGCTTTATATAGTAAAGTAGTTTAAATAATAAAGCACTTTAAGTTTTAAAGCAAACTTAAACCCAACTACACCACAATGCAAAACTCCAAGCAACCTGAACCAAACAACGAACCAGCATGTATCAAAGCCTTTGAAGTCTTTGGTGATGGCTGGCGTTTGAAGATTGTTGATGCTCTACGCAATGGCGAACTTCGATTTAAAGAACTTCAAGAATTATTGGGAATCAATTCTGCTACCCTCACAACAAAGCTCAAGACTCTTGAAGAAATGGGAATGATTATCCGCAACGAAGAAACAATTAATAAACTCTCAGTCACCTACTGTCTTAGTAAGCTTGGCAAAGAAAGTCTTCCTGTTGTTGATAGTATGTTCAATTTTGGAAAGAAGCTTTTAAAAAAGCAGGCATAGTATGCAAGAAATAATTAACACTACATCTGAAATTCTAAGCTCTCAAGAATTTCTAGAGTCTGTAAATAAAAACCGAGCACCAGATCAACATCGATCAAGCGGCTTTTTATGTGTACTTAAAAATAATCCAGAATCAAAAGATCAATCTCCTCTTATACTTCAAGCAGTAGGATTAGTTCCACAAAATAAAAAAGAACGCTGGATGAATATGAGTCAGGAGAAAGCATTTAGACTTCTAAATTCTCCCACGCATATTATGACAAGCTTTGAAACACGCAATCCAGAAAAAGATCAGACAGGTGGAGCTATTCGAGCTGGTGACTATATTCTTTCTTTTTCTGGACTCACCGAAGCTGGTGATGAACAGCTCATGCGGCTCGTTGCAGAAAAGTGCAAACTTGCGTAATTCTTAAATAAGCAGTACTATAAAACCTTCATATGTTTGGGAATTATAAACCACATAAACACCTCTCGTTGAGCAGGCCATTTGGAAAGAACCGCGACTAGCGGTTTTTTGTTTATGTAAAAATCACAATCATGAGTAAAGAAACCTTACTACACAAGCTTAAAAACCACATCGAGTTTATTAGAACTAAAATTGTAGATGCTCGAAAAGCAGCATTTGATAGAAGCAGTTTACCCATGTCTGCAATCAAAGGATTGGCTCGAGAAGATCAAGTTACCTACTGGGCACTTAAAGCTCAGTTTGAAAAACGGGTTGAAGAACTCGATCATCTTTATAACTCTCCTTACTTCATAAAAGTAAATCTCACCCTCAAAGATTCAGGTGAAAAAGTGGAATACCGATTTGCAAAATTTCATTTGAGTGACGAAAAAATATATTCATGGGTTGCGCCAGTAGCATCTATCAGATTTGAAGAACCAGGACCTGTTTTCTATACACTTCCAGACGGTACAAAAAAACATGCATTACTCGAAGATAAAGAACAGTATATGATTGTAGATGGTAATGTAATATTTTTTGCGAAAGAATCTTTAGGTACACCTCGTGAACTTATTCACCAAGAACATTTCTCAAACAGAAAATCAGGATTCATGCTTCCTGAAATTGTGGCCCAAATGGAAAAAGCTCAGGATCAAGTTATCAGAGCTCATCACAAGGGACCTTTAGTTATTGCAGGACCTGCGGGATCAGGAAAAACAACACTCGCCTTTCACCGAGTAGCATATCTCGTACAAGCACCAGACACATCTCAACTTTATCCTGAACGTTCTATTATTATTCTAGTGCAAGATAACGGCACAAAAGATTACTTTTCACATCTTCTTCCTGAGCTAGGTATTAAAGGCGTGCATATTACTACATTCTCAGAATGGGCTTTTACTGTTTTAGATCTAGATTCTCAAGAGTATTCATATGCTATTAGATTTGGATCCACAGAACAACAACGTGATGCATATGAATTTGAAAAGCTTCAGATCTTGAGATCAAAACCCGAGCTCGCATTCAATGCAAAACCATTTACGACACTCAATCAAATCTACTCAGAAAAACTATCGGTCGAAGCTCTGAAGTTATTTGCTCAACAAAAGAAAGAAAAGAAACTAGATCGCTTTGACCTCACCTTACTTTTACAATGCTTAAAGGGAAAGCACAAAGATAAGAAACTAGCATTCAGAAAAGAAAAAACTGTAGCTGAATATTCTTTCGCATTAGTAGATGAATTCCAAAACTATTTACCAGAACAGCTTAGTCTTTTTAAAAGCACTCTAGCAAAAGAGACCCAGTCTATAGTGTATGTGGGAGACATGGCCCAGCAAATTCAGCTTGGGACAATACGTTCATGGGAACAGATCGGTGAAGCTATTCCAGATGAGAAACAAGTACTATTAAAGAAAGTATATAGAAATACTAAAAATATTCTGAATTATATTCAGAAATTGGGATATGACATTTCTATTCCAGAACAAATTAAATCAGGCCCAGATGTGAGTGAGTTAGTTATGCAAAGCAATGCAGAAGAAATAGATTATATTAAAAGCTTGATAGAAAAGTATCCAGAACAAAGCATTGGTATTCTTGCTCAAAACCCAGAATATCTCTCCCCTTTTATTTCTGAATTTAAAAGCAATTCTAACGTGCACATTCTTACGATGCGAGAATCACAAGGAGTCGAGTTTGATATTGTCTGTATTGTTGGAATTGATGATTCTATTACTACTCATAATCAAAATGAAGAGTTAACCCGTATCAAAAAAGATTTACTCTATGTTGCCCTTACCCGTGCAATAACAGAATTACATGTTTTAGGAAAAATAAATTTAAGTAAAACTATCCAATTAAAATAATCCTTGCGTTTTATATAGTGCTGAGTACTATTGTAATCATACTCGTACAAAAGAAAGGAACTCGTCATACCCGACAATCCAGTGATTACAGGAAAGATCGTCATCGTGGAAACACCCGATGGTCAAGCCCCAGTAATAATCCGGATCCAATGGGTGGGTGTGGAGATGCCATGCATCGCCTTCGACCGGATTGGCTTCGGCGTTTCGGGAGTAGTCGATGGCAAGTCCTTGGGTCCCAAACCAGGGTACATCGTCCGTCAGGTCGATGCGATCAATGCTTTAGAACAGTCCGCTCCTGAAGCAGCAAAGTGGTGGAGGGACCGAAGATTCCCTCAGTCGGAAACAGCCCTGTTCAACTTCGACGTACACTGCGCCGAAGTGACATCGCCAGTACCAGATCTCGAGTTTGTCACAATCACACTCGTGACCGAAGAGATGCAGGGCGACCCAAACCGCTAGCCGATGGCTAGTTTTTTATTTGCTGCATTTTGTACAACTTCCAAACAATTCAAGTGAGTGATCTGAAATAGTTTTAAACTTTTTAGAGGTATTCAATACTTCTTTTGAAATCTTTTCAACAGAACACATATCAAAACCTTCAATAGTTCCACAAATAGTACACACAATATGATGGTGGTGCTGAGCACTATTAAGTTCATAATAGGCAGATCCTTTTCGAAGATCTACTCTTTTTAAAATACCTGTTTCTTCAAACGAATTTAGCGTTCTATAAACCGTTACCTGATCTATCTTTGTATCTTTCACACTATCAAAAATCTCCTCTGCATTTACTGGTTTACATTCTTTTGAGAACACCTCAAGAATAGCCACTCGAGCTGGAGTAACTTTAAACTTCTTATTCTTTAAAATAGTACTGAAATCATGCTTCATATATGCACACTACCACAATGCAACTAATTTGCAATTAATAATACAAAGAGCTTTATCAGTTCAATGTTGGAGAATTTTTGACTTCAAGGTAAAGTAGAGTCATATAGCAATCCTGATGGCAGTACTACATATATAATTGAATGGAAATAATGAAAGATCCCGGACTAGAACATTACAAGAAAAATGTTCAAAAACAATTAAAAAAGCTTCGCCCCCTCTTTGCAAAAGCGGCAATTGGTGATTTTTCTACTAAAATCACTCTTCCTGATAATGATGATGAATTCACAGAATTGTATACAGGTATTCAATTGATGACAGAAGTAATTCATGAAAAGATTGCAACAATTGAATCTGTAAACAATGAACTTCAGCTAGCCCAAACAACAGCTAAGCTTGGTAACTGGCAATGGGATGTTTTAGCCAACACTATTATATGGTCACCTCAATTATTTAAGATATTTGATCTCCCCGTCTCAAAACACAATCCAACTTTTGATGAGTATATATCTCTCATTCATCCCGAAGATCAAGCAGAAATAAAAAAAATAATTGAAACGGCATTTAAAGCAAAAAAGCCATATCTTCTCTATCACCGTGTATTTCGAAAAAATGGTTCTATTAGATATGTGCGAGGCATAGGCAGAGTTATAAAAGACAGAAAAGGCAGAGTTGTTAAGATGATTGGAACAGCTCAAGACATTACTGATGAAAAAAAGATTCAGGTTGATCTTGAAAATCGAACGATAGAACTTGAAGAAGCATATTTTGCTCAGAAGAGACTCGCGGCAATTGTTGAATCATCAAGCGATGCAATTACGAGTAAAGATTTGAACGGAGTAATTACGAGCTGGAATCGTGGAGCAGAAAAAATGTATGGCTATAAAGACTCAGAAATTATAGGTAAGCATGTTACTTTTTTAATCCCCCCATCACTTCATAAGGATGAGGAATATATAATTAGCTGCATAAAAAAGGGTCAACGTATCCAACACTATGAAACACGTCGTTTTCATAAATCTGGAAAAGAAATTTTTGTATCTCTTACAGTATCACCCATTAAAGATACTAAGGGTAATATTATTGGAGCATCTGCTATTGGTCGTGATATTACAGAAAAGAAATTGGCAGACCAACAAAAAGAAGATTTCGTTGCTCTTGTAAGTCACGAGCTTAAGACTCCAGTAACTTCACTTAAAATGTTTTCTCATGTTTTGAATCAACATTTTAAAGACAAAAATGATGCAAAAGGTCATATGTTTGCCACTCGAATAGAAGAACAACTTGATAGACTTACCAAACTTATAGTTGATCTTTTGGATATTACTCGAGTCCAAAAAGGTAAATTAGAATACAAAAAGTCTCAGTTCTCTCTTAAGAATTTATTGACTGATGTAGTGACAGATGTACAAGCGACAACAGCTACTCATAAAATCACTGTCAGAACTGCTGATTCTTCAAAAGTATTTGCCGACAAAGATAGAGTGCGCCAGGTAATAATTAATTTTCTAACCAATGGGATTAAGTATTCTCCGCATGCAAACAAAATCATTGTTGAGATTAAGAAAAAAAACAAAGAATTGATTGTAGGTGTTCAAGATTTTGGTATTGGAATTGATAAAGATCATCAAGATAAAATCTTTACACGGTTCTATCAAATAAATACTCCTGAATTAAAAACATATCCAGGACTTGGCTTAGGTCTCTACATTTGTAATGAAATTATAGTGAATCAAGGAGGAAGATTATGGGTTAAAAGTATTAAAGGAAAAGGCTCAACGTTCTACTTCACTCTACCGCTCGCAGAATAATTAGCCCGTGTGTAATTCTTAGACAAAAAATCTGTCTATATATCTATATGGCATTATGGGATAAAGTATCATCACGTGGGAATGTTCAAGATAGACGCGCAATGGGGCCAGCGGCTATTGGAGGAGGTTTAGGAATTACGGGCCTAATTATTGGAATAATTTTTACATTACTTAATGGAGGTGATGTAACTGACGTTATAACACAAATAGATCCAAACCAGCTTCAGCAACAGCAAACATACAACGCTCAGGATTTTGAAGGAGCGGATAGTTATGAAGTATTTGCATCAACAGTATTGGGTTCAAACAATGATATGTGGAAACGAATATTTGCCGAAAACAATCGTACATATCAAGAACCAACACTGGTACTTTTCAGAGGATCAACACAATCAGAGTGTGGTGGTGCAGATGCACGAGTAGGACCACATTACTGTCCTTTGGATGGCACTATTTATTTAGACGAAACTTTTTTTGAAGAACTTAGTTCTCGACTTGGAGCTCAAGGTGGAGATGTAGCTGAAGCATATGTTATCTCTCATGAAGTCGGTCATCATGTACAAAATATATTAGGGAGTTTAAATGAACGTGAATCAAATGCTGAATCTGTTGCAACAGAACTTCAAGCAGACTGTTATGCAGGAATGTGGGCTCATTCAATAAAAGACTTAGGAATATTCTCACCGGGTGAAATAAATGAAGCACTTGATGCAGCAGCTGCGGTTGGAGATGATCGTATACAAAAGGCAACAACAGGCAGAACCAATCCAGAAAGTTGGACACACGGTTCATCAGAACAACGGGTCACTTCATTTAATCGAGGTTTTGAATCTGGATCACTATCTCAGTGCTCAGTCTAAATGCAATTTACTTGCATTAATTTATGAATTGGAATATACTCGAGTTTATATGATAATTCCAGTTGCACTCTCGGTTGTAGCTATTATGTGTGGATCTCTCATTGGAGGAATTTTTCTTTCTGCACGATTACACAATTGGCTCCAACATAATTTGCGATTCCTTATCACCTTCTCAATGGGTGTGTTTCTTGTAATTATTTATCAACTTGTTGAAGAAGTACTTCATGAATCTTCATCAGTAAGTACAGTATTTTTGTGGATGATAGCTGGAATTTTAGTTGTTGAGATTGCAAGTAGATTAATTCCTGATACTCACCACCATCACGACACACTTGAACACGATCATGAGCACACACATATCGATGCTCGACGATTACAAATTGGTGATGCACTTCATAATATTGGCGACGGCATTCTCCTTACTACTGCATTTTTAGTTAGTACCTATGTAGGTATAACTACTGCTCTAGCAATTTTGATCCATGAACTTGCTCAAGAAACATCAGAATTTTTTATTCTTAAAGAGGCAGGATACACTTCCCGACAAGCTCTTATTCGTAACTTCTTTATTTCTGGAACTATAATTATTGGTGTTGTTCTCACATTCTTTGTATCAGCTGTTGAACAATTCCAGTTGCCATTGCTAGGCCTTGCTGCAGGAAGTTTCATTTATGTAGTACTACGAGATCTCCTTCCCCACACTATTGATTCAGTACGAAAACATGATCATCTTAGTATCCATATAGTTTCTTTAATTTTAGGTATTGCACTCATGTTTACCATCGGTACATTTGTAAACCATGGACATGAAGAACCAGGAGAATCACATTATATGGCAACTAGTTTTGAGAACAAGTAGCACCCCATAATCCCAATTTATTTTGTTGGGCATATCGCTGAGCAGCTTTGAAATCTTCTTGATACTGATACGGAACATCGTAGGTATACTCATATGCATATCCTTGCTCAATCATGAGTTTATTAAAATTTGTTCCATCTTCTAAATATACATATCGCAACAACCTATCATATTTATCTCGCTCGTCTTGAGTGGGATCAGCGACAATTTTTACATTTTGATTAGCAAGCAATTCTTTTGCTTTGTTTGATGCTTCCCTACCAAAGCATTCTACTGGCTTTCGTGGGTCCACAGTTTCAGGAGTGTTAATGCCTATCAATCGTAATGTTTGCTTTGTTCCGTCTATTTCTACTTTAATAGTATCTCCATCTACCACTTGAACCACATTGTACACACTTGCAGGAAGAGTTTGTGGAGAAGCGGTAGGGCTTATAGCTTCCCTAGCCAAAAGAGTAATAAATGCAGCTATGAAAGCAAAAAAAGTAATGAGTGCAGATTTCTTCATAATAATTTTATAGAAACTTTAGCTACATTTTATCATATATACACATAATAAAACCTCAGAAGTTTTCTGAGGTTTTATTGTTTCAAACAGTTATTGGAATAGACTACATTGATGTTGTTGTGGCAGTAGACGTTGCATGCATCATTGGTGAATGCATCATAAGAGAATTGTGCATTGCATTATAATGATCGAGCATCTTTTGATGTGCACTGAGCATCCAAGTATGAGCCTCTGTCATCATTGCATGATGATCAGCATCAACGTGCTTGTATGAATCATGCATATGCATATAGCCCTTGTGCATCATCATATATCCTTCGTACATTTTGTCTGGATTACTCATCCAAGAATAACCTTCTTTCATCATAGAGTATCCATCTTTATACATTTTCATATGATCATCATGAGAATATACTGGACTTGCCTTTCCATCTTGAAGCATTAATTGACCTCTCACTTCGCCGCTGGGATGTAATTCAGTATGAACATTTACATACATCTGTCCTTCCCGCATTGCCTGTACTAGATGTGATGCGGTGCGAATATTTGGACTACATGCTGCTGATGCTGCTGTTATTTGAGATTCAGTAATCATTCCTTCAGACATCATATGTGTCGTTGATCCCATTGGATTTGCTAATGGAACAACAACAGGCCCATTTTGTCCCATAGGTGCGCAATGAAGATGAGCTCCTGTAACTGGAGATGAAAGATTGTGTACTCCTAGCTTATAGTGAATCGTTCGCTCATCTCCTGACACATGAAATTCACTAGTACCCATTCCCTGAGTAGTTACAGGTGGCACTTCCATTCCTCCAGAAAGATTTGCACTAAACGTATGTTTATAATCACCTACCATAATTGAATGAGTCTGCATTGTTGTTGAACCATGCATTGAAGTATCAGCTGTTGCTACAGCTGTTCCAGCAGCAAGCAAAGTAACAACAAGCATTCCTGATAATAATTTTTTAGTCATAATTTAAAATTCTATTTTTAAAATCTATAAACAATCATGTTTACGATAATACTTAAGACGCTTAAGTATCTCTATCTTTCGAAAAAATGTGTGACAGGACACAATTAGTTTAGAGTCAATCTGGGCAATAAAAAACACCCTCGAGATTTTCGGGGTGCTTTTTATTTTTACTATCTCAATGTTTATTTTGCCTTACCTAAGATCTTAAACATTTTAGTGCCACACTTTGAACATACTCCCTGTAATGCTCGTCGGCCACCTTTCATTTCTACCTCCTTCTCATCTTTCATATCCCGCTTTTCTTTGCACTTCATGCAATATGCTATTGATGCCATGTAATTTGTTTAATAAGTACTTTACTAGTATACACTAATGCACGTGATTATGAGAATGGCTGTGACCGTGTGCATGGTGAGGCTTTTGTCCTCTTGTCTTCTCGAGGAGCACAACAGCTAAGCCAGTTACTATCGGAACTGTGAGTATGAGTCCGATACTACCTATAATTGTTCGAATAACTTCTGTCGCAAAAATTTCATAATTTAAAATCATGGATACAGATGTACTTCCTGAAGAGAACAATAGTAGTAACGGTAGCGACGCGCCTGTATATGCAAGAGCAAGTGTGTTTACCAATGCTCCAACGTGTTCTTTCCCTACACGAATTGCAATTTTGTATATTTCCAATCTTTTTAAATGTGGTGCGGTGCCATATAATTCTCTCACAACGGTCGCCTGTGTAATTGCGATATCATCAAGAACTCCAAGCACTCCAATAATGATTGCACCCAATAAGAGTCCCTGCATATTTAATGTACCCCTCGTTGTGAGATTTAGAAACACTGACTCATCTGAAGCAAAGCCAGATAGGCTTGCAGCACTCACAGCAAGAGATGCAAGAATTCCAGTTACAACAATTGCTATTACAGTACCTAGAAATGCAGCTGTAGATTCCTTGTTAAATCCATGTGTAAAATAAATTGCTAAAAACAAAATACATGTAGCAATGAGAGTACTCATAAGTACGGGGTTGTATCCTTTTAATAGCGCAGGCAATAAAACATATAAAATAATAAGTAAACTACCAGCAAGACTAATTAAAGAGCGGATCCCCTGTCTGCCGCCAAATGAGATTATCACAGCAACAAAAAGTGCGATAAGAAAATAGATGGTTGGCCTTCGCTCAATGTCGCGTACAGAATATAATTCTGTTCCATCTGCTTTCTTCAGATAATTCATAAAGAAAGCATCCCCTTTTTCTAATTTTAGGAAATCATTTTCTATAGTTATAATCTGGCCTTTTCTTTCCCCTTCCAAAACTTCTACTTGTAGAGTTTGGTAGGTAGACTGTGTATCAGTACCTGGAACGAGTCGTGTTTCCTGGTTTGTAACCTCAAGTACTTTTGCTTTCCATACACCCTGCACATCTGAAGACTCTTCTTGAGCATGAATCTGAACTACACCAAACAAACTCATACAAAGAGCAGCAACACCAATGATGAGCAATTTTTTATACATACGTTCTATAGTAGACGACTATCGGCGTAAAATCCAGAAAATAAATGATAGCACGATGCTCATGAGCATCATTGTTGTGATTGGAAAATAGAAGGCATAGCCCGGACGTGCCACAGCCATATCACTTGTGATACGTGACAAATTGCCTACAAATATAAGCATAAAAGACAGAATTGCTATTCCAGATAAAAGAATTATGTTCGCCATGTGCTATCTATGACGCAGAAACCGCTTATTTTTTACAGAGTATAGTTTAGACTTATGCTCAACAAGATTTTGTGTTGTCTAATTATGAAAACAGCTCAACATTAAAGTAAGGAGTTATAAACTAGCCCGTCATTAAAAGCGTGTTCATTAGTAACATAATTTAAATAATTTTATGGCATCAAATCGAGATTCTAACTCAAATTCAAAAGGAGGTTCTAAAGACGAACAAAAAGCATCACATAGTGGAGGAACACAAGCTCCAACAGAAGAACAAGATTCTGAAGAAGAATCTGAATAAATTTCAAAAACTCCCCAAGTGGGGAGTTTTTATTTACTTGTATCAGCCCATACTGTATTATGCCAATGTCTAAAGACTACGTATATGTCCTCATCACATTTGGAACAAAACCACATAGATCAAGATGAATTTATTCAAAAAGCCGGAAAAATTGGTACTTTTGAATGGGATCTTGTAAAAGGAATATCAACATGGTCAAAGGGTTTTGAAGCCCTCTATGGCTTTCCAAATGGCGGTTTTAAAGGAAAAAATAGCGTCGAATGGTCAAAACTACTTCACCCTGAGGATAAGAAGAAAGTTGCTGATGCAACAGCATATGGATTGAAACACGAAAATGAACTTAATATTGAATTCAGAGTGATCTGGCCTGATAAAAGTGTTCACCATCTGATGACTCGAGCAAAAATAGTTCGCAATGCAAAGAAAAAAGCAATTCGGGTTATTGGAGTTAATATCGATATTACAGAACGAAAACAAGTGGAATCAAATCTTTCATACTTAGCTCAAGTGAGTAAAGTATTATCTTCATCACTTGATTACAATAAAACACTCAAAGCTGTTGCGGATCTTGGTGTACCTGAGATTGCCGATTGGTGTGCAGTAGATATGCTTACTGCCGATAATCAAATACATAGATTGGCTGTAGCCCACATAGACCCCAAAAAAGTAAAATGGGCTATTGAACTCAACAAAAAAGATCCACCTGATATTAATGATGAGACTAATGGACTTACTAAAGTACTTACTAAGGGTGAAACACAATTTTATCCAGTTATTACTGATGAAATGCTTGTCGCTTCTGCACGAGATGAAGAACACCTTAAACTTGCTCGCAAGCTTCAGCTATCGTCGGTGATGATGCTTCCAATTATCATTCAAGATAAGCCTGTTGGTGCAATCAGTTTTATTTATTCAGAATCGGGGCGAAAATATACACAAGCAGATCTCACTGTTGCACAAGAAGTTGCAGCTCGGGCGGCACTCGCTATTCACAATGCACGTTTGTTTACAGAATCTCAAAAAGCAGTTTCAGTTCGTGATGAGTTTATTAGTGTTGCAAGTCATGAATTGAAAACCCCAGTCACCTCTTTAAAAATGTACACGCAGGTTATTCTAGAGCAGATGAAACGAAAAGGTGAAGATCAAATGATCATTCCACTTAAAAAGATGGAAACCCAAATTAATAAACTCACGCTGCTTATTGATGATCTTCTCAATATTTCAAAATTACAGTTGGGTAAGCTGGAATTTCATGAGGAATTTTTTGATTTACAAGAAGTTGTTGTAGATACAATCGAAAGTGTTCAGGCAAGTTCAATTCAACACAAGATTACAATCAAAGGCACTCTCACAAAGAAAGTATGGGGTGACAAATATCGTATTGCACAAGTAATTACAAATTTACTAACGAATGCGATAAAATACTCACCAGAGGCACATAAAGTAGTTGTTCATGTTGGTGAAACAAAACATAATGCAGAAATTACTGTTCAAGACTACGGTATAGGCATCACAAAAGAACAGCAAAAGAAAATCTTTACACGTTTTTATAGAGTGTCGGGTCCGGAAGCACGTACATTTCCTGGACTCGGAATTGGACTCTATATATCTTCCGAAATAGTTCGAAGACATCATGGCAAAATAGATGTTAAAAGTATTAAGGGAAAGGGATCAAAGTTTTGCTTTACTATGCCTTTCACAAAACAAACACATGAGTAAAAAGATCCTGGTAATTGAAGATGATCACAGCATCATGGAAGCCATGCGTTTTACTCTTGAGTATTCTGGATATGAAGTTGTGGCAGCAGAACACCCAGAAGAGATTGAGGCAATTGAAAAAAACAAAAAAGCTCTTCCTGATCTCATACTCCTCGACATCCTCCTTTCTGGTAAGGACGGCCGCGAAATATGTAAAAAGCTTAAAAGTCAGAAAGCCACACAGCAAATTCCAATTATTATGATGTCGGCTCATCCAGGAGCTGAACAATCGGTTAAGGATGCAGGTGCTGATGATTTTATAGCAAAGCCATTCAATCTAGATTCACTACTAATAACAATCAAAAAACATGTCTGATTCTTCAGCAAAAAAATTGTTCTCTCACCTATCACATGAGCTACGAACTCCCCTTGCCTCATCAAAGCTTTTTTTGGATATGCTCATTGGTGGAATGGCAGGAGATCTTACCCCTCAGCAAAAAGAAATTTTAGAAGATATTGATAAGTCCCAAGCTAAAATGCTTGAAATGCTTGAGGAATTTAGAGCTGAAGTACAAAAACTTGATTAGAAGATTTATTGTTAAGACCCCTTCATTTAATCTTCATACCTAGCATCTATACTGAATATATGAGAAATACACAAGAAAAATTCCTTCGATTCTATGAAGATACTGCAGATAGTGTTTTCTCTACGTTTTTTGAGAAAACAGACAGTCGAAGTAAATCAATCGAACTAACAAAAGACTTTTTCCGAAAGTCATGGGAGAAAGCAGCTCGTGGAGAAAAACTGAGTCTTATTGACATTAAGGATACTTCCAGCGAAAATAGAAGTATACAGGGTTTTAAATATAATCAATACGGATATTAAATGAATAAGAAAATTCTTGTGGTTGATGATGATCTTCCTATTACCAAAGGAATCGAGATGGTGTTGAAAAATGCAGGATACGAAACCAAATATACTCTTAAAGGAGAAGAGACTATCGAACTTGTAAACACATTTAAGCCTGATCTCATTCTCATGGATGTTATGCTTGCTGGTTTAGACGGCCGTGAAATTGCTAAAGAACTTAAATCAAAAGATGAAACCAAAGCTATTCCAATTATTATGATTTCGGCAAATCATAATATGGAAAAAGGCATTGAAGCCTATGGCGTCAACACCTTTGTTTCCAAACCTTTTAGCAGTCGACACCTTCTCGATGTCGTAGAAAAAAGTCTTACACCTACTGCATAATAATTAACTCTTTTACTTCTTCTCAAGCCCTGTATCGGGGCTTGTTGTCGTTCCGGCCAAAATTCCTCCATCTACATTGAGTTCTGATCCAGTTGTGTAAGATGATTCATCAGAAGCCAAGAATAAAACAGCAGCAGCTACTTCCTCTGGAGTACCAAATCGCTGCATTGGAATATCTTTAGCAAACTTTTTAAGATTTTCTGTATACGCTTCCCCTTCACCCAACATATTTTTCCACATTGCAGTGAGGATAGATGCAGGATGGACTGAGTTACATCGAATAGGATATCCTTGCTGTGCACAATAGAGCGCTACAGATTTTGTATGATTTCGTACAGCAGCTTTTGTTGAAGCATATGCAGCAGCTCCTGGCACGCCTACTATTCCTGATCGTGATGACATATTTACAATAGAACCTCCCTTTTCTTTCATAAGCTTAATAGCATATTTGCACCCAAGAAACACACTGTCGAGATTTATTTTATGAATCACCTGCCAATCAGTAAGTGATGCATTTTCAGGATCTTGAGCTCCCTTACCAATGATACCGGCATTGTTTACTAAAATATTGAGATGCCCGTAATTTTTAGTTATGTAGCTCGCTGCATCTTGCCATGCACCTTCATTACTCACATCAAGAGACATAAAAACCCCACGTAATTCCTCTGCAGTTTTAGTTCCTAGTTCTGCATTAATGTCGGCAACTATTACTGTAGCACCTTCTGCTGCAAGCTTGGTTGCAATAGCTTTTCCAATTCCATCAGCAGCACCTGTGACAAGGGCGATCTTCCCTTCCACTCTTCCTGTTTTTGTAGAATCCATACTTTATAAAACTAATTATTGAAATAAAAACACACGTAGAAATAACTATACTATAAACCCATGATTTTATGAAAATTGAAAGCAGCGACCCGGTTTTACCCAAAGTCGCTGCTTTATGTGACATCCTGTCACGTTGTTGTACATACAAATCCTCTTTCCCAAGGGTCACTTTGACCGAGCCTCATGCTCAGTACTGCTCAAACGCCGGGCGCATTCGGGACGAGCCGGTAGACCTCGAAGCGGCCCTTGATCGTCATGTCCTTGAAGTTGGTGTCCTTCGCGTAGTAGATCGAGTCGCGGCCGCTGGTGTCATCCAACACCTCACGGCCCTGGTACCTGAAGGTCAGGTCGAGGTAGTAGACGTCGTTGCCGCTGTTGCCGCGCAGGTAGTCGTCGCCGACACCGCCGTTGAGGGAGTCGTCCCCCTGGTTGCCCCACAGCCGGTCGTTGCCCGACCCGCCGAAGAGCTGATCGTTGCCGGTGTTACCCTGCAGGTAGTCGTTGCCGCTGCCGCCGTTGATGACGTCGAAGCCCTGACTGCCCTGCAGGTTGTCGTTGCCACTGCCACCGGAGATGAAAACCGGGCTGCTGCCCTCGGCGAGGGCAGCCATGCCACCGCAGATGATCCCGTCGTTGCCGGCACCACCGTTGAGCATCACCGAGGTGTCGACGGCGGCCCCGATCAGGTCGTTGCCATCTCCGCTGTCCACGCTGATCAGCGCTCCACCGAACACCGACGTCTGCCCGTTGAGGAAGATCTCGTTGTTGGTGCCGTCGCCTTGGATCAGGACCCCGAAGATCGGGGTGTCGACCGAGGCCGACCATGTGGTGACAACGGGGTTCAAGTACCCGTGCGAGACGGTGAGCGTCGCCATGCCATCCGCGTTGTTGGACGCGGTGACCACGGTGTAGCTCTTCGAGAACCCGACGTCACCCGTGACTTCAACGACGACGTCGCCGTTGGCGTTGACGTCATGGATCGTCGCCGACATGTACTGCAGGCTCTCGAGCGTTTCGACGACCGGACGAACCGGCGGCGCCTGACGCTTGGGAGCCGAACCACGCTTGGGGGCGCGGCTGGTGAGACCCATCGAGCACACGAGGTGCTGCTTGATCTGGGAGAGAAACATAGAACACTCCTGCTAGATTCTAGATTGAGGTACTACCGCAGTACTACCTTAATCTTTCCTATCGGACGAAGCGCCACACAACGTGGCGCCTTTCTAAAAAGAAAATACCATATAATATGATTTATGGCAAGTAATTTATATTCAAAATCATCCAAAAATGTAAACGGCGACCTCATAGAGATCGCCGTCGTGCTTGTGAGCCGTGTGACTCGCACTAGTTTAAGGTACTTGGTATGTCCGTTGTCGTTCTAGCCGGGGCTTGTTCAGCCCTTGCTGTTGCCGTCGAACTTGTACGACGTCTTGATCTCGACGCTCGAGAAGATGCCGGGGTACTTCACCAACGTCTCGCCACGCGAGATGTCGATGTACTGCACGGCCGAGTCGGTACCGGCGCCGCCGTTGGCGTTGTCCGGGTCCTTCACCTCGTACGCGTTGTACAGGAACGTGTCGTTCCCGAGCCCGGCGAACATCGTGTCCTTGCCGCGGCCACCGGAGATGAAGTCATCGCCGGTACCGCCGTAGACCGTGTCGTTGCCGTCGCCGGCGTAGATCACGGAACCGAAGTTGTCCTTCGGGTTGGCGAAGATGCTGTGGGCCGCGTAGACCTTGTCGTCACCGCTGCCGGCGTCGACGTAGTCGTCCACGACCACCGCGACGTCGTTGCCGCTGCCGAGAAGGATGTTGTGACGGGCCTTGTTGGGGTCGTCGAGCTCCTTCACGTAGTCGGCGTCGTTGCCGGTGTCGACGGTCACGCTCTGGTCCGCCTGGTTGAGGAGGACCTTGTCGAGACCGGCGCCCGTGTTGATCAACCCGGCGTAGTACCCGAAGGCACCTCCGGTCACGATGCTCACCTCCACCACGTCGTTGCCGGCGCCGGTGTTCACGGTGAACCACTCGCTGCTGTTGGCCCCCGTGTAGGAGAACAACATGCCGTTGACGACGAAGTCGGCCTTCAGCACCGGGAACGAGACGAGTCCCATGTCGGTGTTGACGGTCTTGGTGACCACTCGCCCGAACACCTTGACGGTGTCGGACTTGCTGGTGCCGTTGACGTTGATCGACCCGTTGAACAGGTCGACGCTGATCGACGGCATCTCGATCGGGGCCGGCGCGACCGCGAAGAGGGTCCGCCCTTCCATCTTCTCGATCACGACGGGCCGGATGGCCTGTGCGATCGGGTTGTTGGCGGGGGTGAGGGCCTTCTTGACGGAAGCGACGATGAGGCTGAGGATGTTGGACATTTCGAGTCTCCGAGAGTGAAATCAGACTGAGAATGGCAAACTTGCCAAATCTCTGGGAACATAGACCTCCGCACACGCGGGGTCATTCGTTGTGTATAATAGCATATATTAGATTAAAAGTCAAGCATATGGTGTAGTATAAATAGTTACTATAGACAATAAAAAACAGCATCTCCCCTCATGAGGATATGCTGTGTTGATGTACATTAATGTTCTATTGACCTTGTTATTAGCCAAACGTGAAGTAGATGTCCTCCACGGTACGAGTGTCGAGATAGTCGAGGATCGACGGATCGATCACATCGTAGACCACGACAAGATCGATCCCAGGACCTCCACGGAAGAGCCCACTAACGGTCGGGCCCGTGGTGAGGTAGTTCGCAGTTGTGAAGAGCTGGTCGTCGCCGGCCCCTCCCCACAACTCGTCGAAGCCACCTTCGCTGACCAGGATGTCGTTGCCACCCAGGCCATAGATCTTGTTCTTGCCAGTGCCACCGGTAAGGATGTCGTCCCCGGACGTACCGAGAATGACGTCGTTGCCCGAGCCACCGTTGAAGTTTACGACGCGACCGAAGCCGGTAGCAGGCTGGCCGATGCCAGTAACGAAGTCGTCACCTGCGCCAGCCTCGATGAGGCCTTCGCCGTCGAAGTAGCCACGGATCGTGTCGGCACTCCCCACCTCGTAGTTGTCGGGGTCGTCGCCGTAGATCAACGTCAACGTCTCGTTCCGAAGGAACCCCCGGGTGTTGAGCGTCATGTCGTCCTTGCCGAGCATCCCCTTCATGATGAAGGAGTGGAAGCGGGCAGGAACAGTGACCTTCTTGCCGTTGACCTCGAGCGTGCTTGCGTTCTTACCGCTCACGACCTTGGCGTCGATCACGTCGGGGCCTTTGGTCCCCGTGATCGTCACCGTACCGATCTCAACCTCGATCTTGATCCTGCCCACGTACGTTGTACCCAGGCCCGACACCTCAAAGGTACCAGAAAGATGGCTTCGATTCTCGAGACTCTCGATATACGTGCGTGCCATGAGTGACACTCCACACATTGTCCACTGTCATTAGGACTTAGAGCTGCAGTCCACCGCAACTCCTCCTGATCAGTACTATAGGACAGATTACTCCTTTTAGCAATGGCAGCAATCTTGATCATAATTTCATGTATACTATGAACATATGCGTGAGTTCTCTACTCCCATGATGCAACAGTACATGAATATTAAACAGCAATATCCAGATTGCTTGCTGTTTTTTAGACTTGGCGATTTTTATGAATTATTTTTAGATGATGCAATTGTTGGAGCAAAAGCTTTGGAAATAGTACTTACCCGACGACCTCGGGGAAAAGATGGAGATATTCCTATGGCAGGTGTTCCCTTTCATGCTGCTGATGGTTACATCGCCAAGCTCGTAAAAATGGGACACAAGGTTGCAATCTGTGAACAAGTGAGTGATCCAAGTTTGAAAGGTATAGTACAAAGAGATGTTGTAAGAATTGTTACTCCTGGGTCAATCTTGGATGAAAAAACATTGCGTGCAAAAGAACACAACTACACGATGAGCATTACTAAGAATGAATCAACAATAGCATTTGCCGTAGCAGATGTATCTACAGGAGATTTTCAAGTAACTGAAATCCCCTACTCTGAAAATTTTACTCATATCTTGAATAATGAGCTCGCGCGATTTATGCCATCAGAGTGTATTTTAAATTCTGAACTTTACAATGATGCAGAGTTACTTGGCCTCTTAACTTCTACAAAAAATAGTAATGTCTATCATTTCCCTGAATGGGATACTCATGCAGAACAAGCTGAAACAAAATTAAAAAAGCATTTTTCAATTAAGACACTGAGAAGCTTTGGCTTGCATGATAAACCAATGGCAGTACGTGTGGCAGGAGCATTACTTGGATATCTCTCACACACTCAAAAAGATAATATTGGGCATATTAATACACTTAAAACATACTCTCCTGATGAGCATGTTGTTCTCGATGCTTCTACTATTTCTAATCTTGAACTTTTTTCAACTATTAGAGACAACGAAGAGATTGGCTCTTTCGTACACTGCATTGATGAAACCCGAACAGCAATGGGAGGACGTCTCCTTCGCCGATGGATTCGTGAGCCTTTACGAAATAAAAAACACATAGAAGCTCGTCTCAACGCTGTTGAATGTGTATTGCATGAACGATCACTTCGAGAAAAAGTGCGTCTCGAACTTGCACGAATGTATGACATTGAACGAATAGTCTCACGCCTTTCTGTTGGCATTGGTACTCCACATGATTTAATAAACTTAAAATCAACACTTTTTTCTGCGTCACAAGTTTATGAGTTATTAAATTCTATAAGTTCCCCTTCTTCATTTATACAAGATAAATTAAAAACAATTCCAGAGATTATTCATGTTGCTAATTATATTGATGAACGGCTGGTGCCTGAACCCCCAATTGAATCTCGTGAAGGTGGACTTATGAAATCGGGAGTGAATCCAGAACTTGATGCCCTCCGCGACAGCATTCGTGATAGCCAAGTATGGATTGCAAATCTTGAGCAACGCGAGCGTGAGCGATCTGGTATTGGTTCACTTAAAGTTAGATTTAACAGTGTGTTTGGTTATTACATAGAAATCAGTAAATCAAATACGCATTTAGTACCCTCAGATTATATAAGAAAGCAGACTACCGTAAATGCCGAGCGATATATCACCCACGAACTTCAAACTTATGAAGACAAAGTTCTTCATGGCGAAGATTTAATTAATAAAAAAGAATACGCGCTCTTTTTGGAGATGCTCTATTTTATTTTAAGTCATACAAAAAGGATTCAAGAAGTTGCTCATGCTGTTGCCGAACTTGATTGCATTATTAGTTTTGCAACAACGGCAGAACATGAGCGCTACGTAAAACCTGAAATAACCTCTTCAGGAAATCCTGATTCACCTAGTGAGCTAAAAATAGAAGACGGTCGACATCCAGTTGTAGAACAATTGCGTGATACTTCTTTTGTTCCAAACAATACTAATTTAAATAATCAGGATCATCAGCTTCTAATGCTCACAGGCCCAAATATGGCTGGTAAGAGTGTGTACATGCGACAAGTTGCTCTCATTACTCTTATGGCACATATGGGGAGTTTTGTGCCAGCCAAGCGTGCATCCATTTCATTAGTTGATCGTATCTTTGTACGTTCTGGTGCTGCAGATAGTATCGGCCGAGGACTTTCTACATTTATGGTGGAGATGGTTGAGACTGCATATATCCTTCATCATGCCACTCAAGATAGCTTAATTATTATGGATGAAATTGGAAGAGGTACAAGCACTTATGACGGAATCAGTATTGCCTGGGCTGTTGCAGAATATTTGGTAACTCAGAATAATAAATCTGCAAAAACTCTTTTTGCAACACACTATCACGAGCTCCAACAACTGGAATCTCACTATCCTGAAAAGATAAAAAACTATCACATGGCAATTGAGGAATCAAATTCTAATCCGGTATTTTTATATAGATTAACAAGAGGAGGCGCGCATGGAAGTTATGCTATTGCAGTTGCAAAGCTTGCGGGGATTCCACAAAATGTTACATCTCGTGCTACTGAACTTTTGAAGACATTTGATGAAACAAATCAGGATAGTATTGTAATAAAAAAGCTAACTTAAATTTTATATAGCAACTTTTGTTATATTATAATGATTCTACTTCATGAAAACTATCAATCACCTTCCCCATCATATTGTTTCAAAGATTGCTGCTGGTGAAGTAGTTGATCGTCCTGCATCCGCTATTAAAGAACTAGTTGAAAATTCTCTTGATGCAGGTGCAACATATATTCAAATAATCTTAGAACAAGGCGGATTAAAAAAGATTGTTGTAAAAGATGATGGCAAAGGCATGAGCAAAGAAGATTTGGAAATATGTTTTCTGCCTCATACAACTAGTAAAATAACTACTGAAAAAGATTTGGATACTATTCAATCATTTGGTTTTCGAGGTGAAGCACTTTCAAGTATTGCTGCTGTGTCTCACATGACTATAAAAAGCAGAAAAACAGATGCTGAGCATGGATACATGGTTGAGCTAATTCCCTTTCAAGAGCCAACACTTAGCTCTGCTGGAATCCCAGTAGGAACTGAAATAGAAATTAAAGATTTATTCTCAACAATTCCAGCACGAAAAAAATTTGTGAAAGATAGCCGTACCGAGCTACGTCACATAGTAGATGCTATTACCACAATCGCTTTATCATTTCCTCGAGTTGGCTTCATCCTTGAGCACGATGGGAACGTTATTGTAAATGTTCCAAAAGAACAAAATCTACAAGAACGGATTCATGCATTATTAGGTGATGATATTGGAATGCAGATGATGCCAATTACTCATGAATCTCAGTATGGAAGACTAAATGGCTTCATTGGTAAACCCCAACTTGCAGGATCTTCACGAGCTCACCAATATCTATTTGTAAATAATAGAAGTATTACTCACCTTCCTATCTCACGCACAGTGACAGAAAGTTTTGGATCCCTCATTGAGCCACGAACCCATGCGGTGTTTGTAGTATCTCTTGAGCTTCCCTATGAAAGTGTTGATGTAAATGTTCATCCTCGAAAAGAAGAAGTTGCTTTTGCCTATCCAAAGAATATCTTAGAATTGTGCGAAGAAGCTGTTGTAACTACACTCAAAAATAATAATATAACCTATAAAAAAATAAGTAGTGATTTTATGAAAGAACGAGGCATGGATGGATCTACTGCCGACATGCTTAAAGATATGGTAACTCCATGGAATCTAAAGCCTGAAAATATGCAGGAGATTTCTCAGCTTCACAATTTATATTTAGTAGCGCCAACAGCTGATGGCATTTTACTTGTAGATCAACATGCAGCGCACGAACGTATTTTATTTGAGCAGTTTAAAGAAGCATTTAGAAATTCACATGCAACGGGAGCTGTGTTTGAATTACCTGAATCACTACTTATAAACCTTCCAGCTTCTGATTCTATAATTTTAGATGAGCATGCTGAGACACTCCAAAAGCTTGGTTTTGATATTAGTTTGTTTGGTGTAAATACATTTAAGCTTTGTGCAGTTCCTGACGTATTTAAAGATAGAAATTATAAAGAACTAATCTCTGAATTTATTAATGATATGCGTGAAGGGAGAAATTCAGGATCAAAGCTTGATAGAACAACAGAAAGGACATTAGCATTTATGGCGTGTCGAACTGCAGTAAAAGCAGGAGATCCCCTTGCACCTGACGAGCGCAAAAGATTACTTGAGAAATTATTGGCATGCCCAGCCGGATACACCTGTCCACACGGCCGTCCTACTCATATTGAAGTGAGCATGAACGAACTTGATAAAATGTTTAAGCGAAAGTAATTTTTTCCTCAATCATAATTACGAAATCTTTATGATGTATCCTTCGTATGGACGTAAGGTGAGTCCTTCCCCATCTAACTTTTGCTTTTTCTTTGTATCCATATACGTTGAACAAATAATTTCAGCTTTTGAGAAATCAAATGATTCAGTTACAGAATCTTTCGAAAAGTTAAGTATTGTCAATATCTTTTCATCTTTATATTCACGTATGTATGCATAAACTTTCTTTGATACTGTAGACAAAGACTTATAGCTGCCTTCGATTAATGCTTGAGAATTATTCCTAAAGTGTATAAGTTTACTGTAGAGACTAAACATTGAAGTTGAATCTTTTTGTTGTTTTTCTACATTGTTTTCTTTATATGTTCGAGAAAGAGGTAACCAAGGTTCGGCATATGAAAATCCAGCATACTTTTCTTCATTCCATTGCATTGGGGTTCGCTCAGGATCACGACTTGAATGCTTCTTACTTGTTTGAATTGAAAACGCATCTTTCAATTTATGCTGTGGAATTTTTACACTCTTAAGACCAAGCTCTTCACCATAGTAAATAAAGGGCATGCCTTTCACGGTAAGTAAAAGCATTGCAAGTGTTCGTGCCCGTTTAGAATCAACACGTGAGGCTAATCGTGGCTGATCGTGATTGCCCAATACATATGTTGGAATTTCATCTTCACCAAGCAATGCATCAAATGAATCAATAAACTTTTTGTATGCATGCGCACTCCATCTCATGTTGATGAGATTGAAATTGAATGGCGCATGAATTTTCTTTTGAGAATATTTGTACACATTTACAAGATCCTTCACGCCAAGATGAGCTTCACTCACTACAAATTTTTCTTCATGGTTATCAAGCGTGTCACACAAAAGTTCTACTACTTCTTTAAGCTCTGGTTGATCCTTACTGTATTTATGAAGATACTTTGAATACGGATGATCTTTTCCTTCTCGATAAGATTCATTTAATGGATTGTCTCTAAATTCGGCATCTTCGATGAAGTGACTGATTGCATCCACACGGAAGCCATCTACCCCTCGATGCATCCAAAAATCCAAAATTCGTTTCATTTCTTCTCGCACTTCAGGATTTCGCCAATTGAGATCAGGTTGATCTTTCAAAAAGTGATGGAGATAATACTGTCCTGTAAATTCATCATACGTCCATGCAGGACCACCGAAAACACTTATCCAATTGTTTGGAGGTGAACCATCAGGTTTTGGATTGCGCCATACATACCAATCGCGTTTGGGATTATTTTTTGAAGATCTGGATTCTGTAAACCATGGATGTTCCGACGATGTATGACTTGTTACAAAGTCCATAATAACTCTAATACCACGTCGATGAGCTTCGACAGTCATATCATAGAAATCTTCCATTGTTCCAAAACGAGAATCAATGGCGTAGAAGTCAGAAATATCATACCCATAATCTTTCATGGGTGATTTATAAATTGGCGAAAGCCAAATTGCTCCTACTCCAAGAGATTTTTCAGTACCGTCATTAAGATAGTCGAGTTTTTCAATAATTCCTTGGATATCTCCAATACCATCACCGTTTGAGTCCTTAAAACTCCAAGGATAAATTTGATAGACTACAGAATTTTTATACCAAGGTACTTTTTTCTCCATATGATGTATCTGTTTTAAACTTTTATTTGTGCCTTTGCAAGCTCAGCAGAATATTTTTCTCGGAAGAAATCAATTTGTTTCAAATGCTTTTCCTTTGTTATGCCATCTGAAAGATTTGAAGTATGGAACCGGTGTAGATGTGATATAAATGCTTCAAACTTTGGCATTTCGTCCAATAGTAGAACTCTAATAAAGAAGTCTAAATCTTCTCCCATCGACAAATTCTCATCAAACATACCTGCTTTAAAGAATATATCTTTAGTAAAGAACACACTGCTTTGTATAAAGTGTTCTCCTTTAAAAATAGCAGTAAGCATTTCATGAGTATCCTTAAAATTCCATGTGTAGTAATCATCTCCAACGATGTACTTGAGATCATTATCAACATGCAAAAATGAAGATACAAACCATTGTGTCTGAGGATGTTCTAATGCACAGATAGCAAAATTATGAAGCGTTCGCTGAAGGATTATGTCATCACTATCAATGAGAAAAATATAGTCCCCTGTACATGCCTCTATTGCTCTATTGCGGCCATATGAAGGTCCTTTGTTTTCTTCTCCTCGAATATATTTTACGTTTTTCCAAGGATTATCTTTAAATAATTCCTCAGTTCCATCAGTTGAGGCATCGTCGTATATAATATGCTCAAATTCAACAGAATCTAAAGGAGCCACAATCGACTTTTGCACACTCTCGATAGTTTGTTTTAGTAGATCTTTTCTATTGTATGTTGTAGAAATTACCGATATTTTCATTTCTTTCTTTTCCATTGTGTCTGATAATTACCGCGTTAATTCTCTACTGTTTCTACGACGTATAACGTCGATTTTATTTACAGTATTTTATTATTCTTTTCATATTGCCAATGGGTAATCCAAATAAGAGTTCGCAATTCACCAAAGCTTTTTTCAGCAATAATTTTTTCATCATCTGCATGACGCAATGATCGCAATGCAAGAAGCATGAGTGCAGCTCCTTTTTCTATTTCCGTTGGGTTCCAACAAATAGGAGATGTTGCAACAAGTTTTTCACTTGTAGCCCACCACCAAGCACAACTTGCCAATCCTTGATCTAGCAGATGCCGTGATGATATATAATTTTGATCCTGCGAATGATGTTCTATTGTTGTTAAAACAAAGCGAGCAAATGACCACATCATAGAATGAATCATATTGCTTGGATTGTTCCATAATGCGTACGGAACATTTGCAGATATTTCAGCAGGCAGTGATTCCCAGCTTCCCTCCTGAACTTTAATAGTATCTGAGATTTGTAATCCTGAAATGTAGTCTGATATTGTCTTAAACTGAATATCAGATTCCTGAAATGCTTTTTGATAGTATCCACGATCATCTTTGTGCCAATGCCCATACAATTCACCATCATGAGCAATAACGATAGCAGAATGCTGTATCTTATCTTTGTTCTCCACAATAAACTCAGGTGGAAATGTTTTTGAAAATTCTCGATCACGAAAAACCACAGAGAGATTGGTTCCTTCAATTGTGTAATGCACTTCAGGGTTTGGAGTTACGCTTGCAGCATGCATCCCATCCAAGATGAGCCATGTAAATCCCATTTTTTCTACAATATCTGCGACTTTTTTACTGTAAGCCATTTCTGGAATGAAAAATCCTTTCGGATTATAGGCATCACCAAAGTATCTCTTTGATATTTCATTATGCAATTCAATCTGGCGCACAATTTCAGACTCTGGCAATAGAGCTAAAAGCGGATGGTACATCGCACTGCCTACAAGTTCTATTCTTTTTTCTTCTGCTAGTTTTTTAAAATCAGCAAGCAAGTTTTGATGGCCATTTTTTTCAAGCAACTCAATAAGAGATCCTGAGATATTAAGTGTAATCTTTAATTTGGGATATGAATTAAGAACCCTCACAATAGTTTCATAACTTTCTCGCACTACTAAATCCACAATCTCTTTTGACTGTGTTGGAGGCTGGTAAATATGAAGAAAATTAATCCAGGTTAGCATATATTATTTTTGTTTATCCTCTCTATCTGAACGACGTTTGAGCTTGATTGTAGTTTCATACAAATCAATATACTTAAATGCAGGAAGCAGCCATGAATTAGCTTCTCGTAGACTAGATATTGTTAATTCTTTCCATGCTCGCTTGTGCTTGAAAGTCTCAAGAGCTCGTACAATGGCGACAAGCAAATTGACTGCGCTATAGCGTTTGAAAGTAAATCCGTTTCCACTCTTTTTAAGTGGATCATAATCGACAATAGTATCTGCAAGTCCCCCAATATGGTGAACCACAGGAATACATCCATAGCGAAGTGCAATCATTTGATTGATTCCACATGGTTCAAATCGAGAAGGTAGTAGAAAGATATCTGAAGCAGCATAATACAGTGTTTCTTTTTCGTGATCGAATGGAACTATAACTAATTGCTTTGGGAATTCTTTTTGAACCTTCTCAAAATAACTCACCATCTCCTTATCTCCATCTCCCATAATAATAATCTGGACTTCAAATCTGAGTATTAGCTTTATGATGTTCATCAAAAGCTTAAAACCTTTTTGTTCTGTAATTCGAGATGTCATGCAGATAAGTGGAATATCTGGATTGACGGTAAGCTTATAGAATTTTTGAAGCCATTTTTTATTTGTACGTTTTCTTTGTACAGACTTATCACTATAGTGCTGAATGAGTCCTGGATCGGTAAGTGGATTAAACTCGTTGTAATCAATCCCGTTTACAATTCCAAACACGCGCTTTTCTCGATTTTTGAGTACGCGATTTAATTCCTGACCAAAGTCCTTGGTCATGATTTCTTCTCTATATGTTTCAGAAACAGCGTTAATTGCATCTGCATATATAATTGCGCGTTTTGCAAAGTTTACTTTTTCAAGTGCTGGATCATCAAATTTTGGTAATGATGATCGGCCGTCATCTCTTTCTTCTGAAGGGATATCCCACCAGTTGTGTCCCAGCTGATAGGTTAGATTGTGAATCGTAAAAAGTGTTGATGTATCTTTCCAAAATTCATCTTTTTTATATCTACCCTTGAGAAAATATGGAACGAGACCCGAATGCCAATCATGACATTGAATAATGTCTGCTTTAAATTCCAGTTTTTTTATGAGATGCAATGCGGCAACGTTAAACAACATAAATCGCGCATTATCATTTTCTGCTCCATACAATATTTTAAGATCACTAAGGTATTTTTGATTTTGAATGAAATATACAGGAACAAGATTATCTATATAGCCTCGGTAGAAACTTACCTTCTCGTATATACCTTCACTCAATTCAATTGTTTCTGCAGCACCAATAAGTTCCAAAGTTTTTGGATCAATGATGTGTTCAAAAAGCGGAGTGATTACAATTACGTCATACCCCAATTCTTTATGAGCTTTTGGAAGCGAACTGAGCACATTGGCCAGGCCACCACTCTTTGAAAATGGCTCCACTTCTGAAGCTATATGAGCTATGTTTAATTTTTTAGACATATGAACAGGAATAATACAGTACCATTTTTTGGAAGATTAGTCTATGGACAGACTCAGCATTATATACAAAGATTAAACCCCACATTTCTGCGAGGTTCATCTTTATACTGAGTGAGATGTCTTAACGTTCTTGTCGGAAACTAGCCAAAAATCGTGCAGCCTCTTCTCTACCTCCAAGACCAAAGGCAAGAGCAAGTGCTAACACAAATCCACCAAAAAGAATCTGAATGAGTTCAGGCACAATGTTGAGTTGAACAAGAGCAGCCATGATTGAAAATACAATGATAGCGTACTTTGCAACTGAACCGAGGGTTTGCTTGTGACGCACTGGAAGTTTTGATGCTTCAAGTCCTCCACGAACAAGGTTGGCAACAAATTCACCAAGGAGTAATCCAACGACAAGTATGATCACTGCAACAATTGCTCGAGGAATATAGAGTGCAATTGCGTTAAAGAACTCAGTTACTTGTGGGAGGTTTAAGGTATTTGCTGCAGCAATAAGTACAACAATTATGATAAACCACTTCACAAATTCACCGATCATTCCAGACAACAATTTATACTTACCACTCACTCGAAGCTTTTGATTAAGTTGTGATCTTTCAACAACTTCATCCAAGCCAGTTGCGCGAACAACTCTTTTTACAAGTCCACCAATAACGCTTGCTACAATCCATCCAATAATGAGGATGAGTAGTGCTCCAATAATCTTTGGGAGATGCTGCAATAGATTAAACCATGCAGTCTGAAGAGACGCAGCAGTTACATCACCCAAATTTGTAAAATAACCAGTTGTTTGATCCATAACGTATAAAGGTTTTTTATGAGTAAATTCTAACTATCATATACCTTACCTATCTAGAGACGATAAAGTCTACTCAAGCTTACGAGTAAGCATCTTAAATACTATTAATATTAGCCATATAACAGACTCTGCTGTATATAAGTATTTGGCGTGTTATACGTCCTTATAGTAGAGCTCAACGAAAGTCGCTTGACAAATTCATAAAAAAGTGCATAATTATGCACAGGCTATTGAAGCCTCTTTTTTATTTCCCGGCCATTGTGGCAGGGAGAAAAGAGGTTTGACAACAGAATAGAAAGTTACGGCTGTGCCTTGTTGGCATAGCTGTGGAACACGAACACGCAACCGCACCCCCTCTTAGAAGGAGCATGCAATGCCCACGAATCTCGTTACCCCGGAGCTCGTCGAAGCCACGCAGCACGGGAACGTTGTGAAGGTCAGCTGGGAACCCGTTCCCGATGCCGACTACTACATCGTCACCCGTACCGGCCAGGCCAGCGACCGCCCCACCCCGCCACTGCCGAACAGGCAGATCACCGGCACCAAGTTCACCGACAAGGTCAACAAGCTCCTGAGCAAGGAGGACCCCGAGGTGACCTACAAGGTGCAGGCCTGGCAGTACGCCGACCCCGCCGCTACCCCGCCGCGACCCGACGACACGATCGTCGGCGGCCCGGCCTCGTCGGACCCGGTCGAACTCCAGACCTGGTGGCAGCGCAACCTGAGGTGGTTCATCATCATCGGTGCGGTGCTCCTGGCCGTCATCCTCTACATGCTGATCACTGCGGGCATCGACTGGTGGAACGCCAAGAAGGCGCCCTCCAACGATACGCCGCCGGTGAACGTGGTCCCCGCCGCACCCGTGCCGACTCAGCCCTCCGAGTGGAAGGAGTACCTCAAGCTCCGCTCGGAGATCGAGATGGAGGGTACGAAGCCAGGCAATCCAATGACTCATAAGGAGTACGTGGATGCTGGAGACAAGAAGGTCGACGACAAGGTCGGCGCGCTTGGCTCCCGAGTCGACAAGGTCGCGGATGATGTGAAGCTCGTGAAGGACAAGATCGGTGGCACGCCCTCCGATCCCGACCCCACGGCGCCTCGCATCAAGAGCGGCCGGCCCACAAGCCGGCCGGCTACCGGACCAGGTTCGGTCCCGCCAGGCTCACCCACCCCGACCGGTACGCCCGATCGTGGTGAGGACAAGCCGAAGCCCAAGGCCAAGACGCCCCCGCTCCTCGCGGTGGCGCCGCCGCCCAAGCCGAGCGAGATGCCGGTCGTGTACCACGAAGGCCTGCCCTACGATCAGTGGCAGATCCTGTTCCGCGAGACCGAGGCAGGAAGGCCGACGCTCATCGACAAGAACCAGTTGAAGGAAGTTCGCATGTCGAACCTTCACCCGGATCATGTCCCGGCCGTCGCGAGTATCTCAGGCTTGCCTGACGGTGCTCACATCGTCCTGCGTGCCGAGCCGCATGTTCGGGGTCTTACGATCCCTTACGGCGGTTCGGCCATGGTTGTCACGCTCACCGACAAGGTGGTCGACGACTTCCAGCGCCGGTCCAGCAAGAAGTGGGTTGCGCTGACCTTCAAGAACGGTTCGCAGCTCACGCCCTTCGAGGCGTCGGTCATGACCTTCGGCAACGCGCCAAAGGAGATGTTCGAAGTAGCACCTCCGACTTCGGGTCCCACGGGTCCCGGAGCTTCTGTTTCCCCCGTTCCCACAACCCCGGCTCCGGCCGACGGCACCACGGTGCCGTCGGCCGAGCCGAGCGTCGCAGCGACCACCAACCCAACCAGGACGGTGACCCCGCCGCCCGCCATGGCCTCCACCCGATCCACGGGATCGGGGGCCGTTTTTATTGGGGAACCCCGCAGGATTGCTCCGGTGACCACAGCTCCCGATGGAAAGAGCATCGACGTAGACGAGAGCAAGTTCGTCAGCGATGTGGTCCACATCGAGCCACGTGGGCAACGAGTGTTCTACAGGAACCGGCTTCACGAATCCGGTGACCATCCTGTGAACTTGCTGGGAGTGGCGATGTTTGATTCGCGATACAATCTCCGTGAACTAGTTCCCATCGTAGACGCACATGGCCAATACCTTGGCCGTAGCACCCGCGGTGAGATCTTCGAGTTTCCGGAGCACACAATGTACCGGGATCCCAATCAGCCACCAGGCAGTGGATGGATCAACGTCCCAGGCAAAGTTCGCGTCATCGAAAACGTGAAGTAACAGACCCTTAACCCAAGACCCAAGGAGGTCACATGAACAGCAAAATCGTGCTGTATGCGCTGCTCGCGAGCATTGCGCTCGCGAGCGGCTGCGCGAAGCTGAAGGTGTACAAGTCGGACCCCATGATCATGGCCGACGGCTCCGTCAAGGAGGTTACCGTCGCCGAGTTCACCAACCCATGGGGCCAAAACGGGATCATCATGGAGTCGCACCAAAGCGTCGTGCGATCCACGGTCCATCAGCCAGCTGTCGCGACAACACAGCCGGCAGATCGCCTCCTGGCTCCTCCGATGGTGATCACGGCAACCGCCGTGTCCACAGATCGAGGAGTCGGGGCAAATGTCCTGCCAGGAGCTGTAACGGGTACAGCCTATGTCCTCGGCAAAGCCGTCGAGGATCCCGCCCGATACAACAACGTCACCAAGGTCAACGGTGGCAATGCAACTGGTGGCACTGGCAACGGTGGTTCCGGTGGATCGGGTACCGGCGGTGCTGGTGGAAACGGTGGAGATGGTGGCACGGGAGGTCAAGGTGGTGCTGGCGGTAGCTCTCGAGCAACCGGTGGCAACGCCAACTCAGCCCCCCAAGTACGTGTGGGAGGGCCTGTGGTGAACAACAACAACCACGCTGTGGCCACCAACCGCAATCATCAAGGCGTCGGCGTGAACAACAACGTCGGTGTCAATGTCAACAACCAGCAGGGTCAAGGCCAAGGTCAGGGACAAGGCCAGAACAATCGTCCCAACCGGTGGTCCGATCCCAGCGACTTCAATCCCGTGCACCACCACCCGGACAGGTGATCGTCGTCGAGTAACTTTCGTTTCGTCCTTTTTGTACAAACCCAGCGCTCAGGCTTCCAAGCTTTGAGCGCTTTTTTTATTTTATTGACAATACTTTTTATACATAGTCTGAAACAATCAGTGGTAAGTATATACGATAGATATGCGTCTTTTATTACATCACAGTCGGTGATACAAAATATTATTGGTTATTTAGTTCATAGAAGATGGCACAACAAAATAATGCTCGTGAAAATAATCTCCAGAACCGACAAAAAATTTCAGAACAAAACAATTCAAATAAAGCATCACACGGAAATACAAAAACAAGGAATGAAGATGAAGAATTAGACAAAAGACTGTTGGAAGACGAATTTGGTATAGAAGAGCGATAAATCGATAATATCTTTACACAGGGCCCTCAAATAGAGGGCCCTGTGTATTATTAATTTGTATAGCAAAGATGGCAAAGGTAAAATATAACTACTAAGATCTTTAGTACGTTAGCAGTTAGAATATTTTACACATGGCCACAAGTCAAAAGATTAGTTATCAAGTTAGTTCTGAAGAAAAATTAGTTTTACCATATCTTCCTGCACGAACTATACAGTGGATTGGTGGTGTAAGTGGTGGAATACTTGCTGACATGATCGAACGAATTCAAAATCTCGTTATCGACAATCCTACTGAGCCAATTAATCTTGTGGTTACATCCCATGGCGGTCCAACTGGTATCGGCATGAGTTTTTATGACAGTATGAGAAGTGTGTACAAGCCAGTTCTCAACACCATTGGATCAGGAGATGTTGATTCAAGTGGAATTATTATTTTTCTCACAGGTAAAAACAGATTCATAACTCCAAACACAACTCTCCTTCTCCATCTTGCCGGACGAACTTTTGATATGCCAAAACGAATGACTACTCCAGAAATGGAATCTATTGTTAAAGAAGATAAACTTAAAGATTTTCAATACGCTTCAGTAATAGCTGATCAATCAAATGGAAAGCTTACCGTGCAAAAAGTTTTAGAACTTATGGCAAACAATACAGTACTCACACCTTCCGATGCTGTAGAACTAGGTATAGCTCACGCAATTCTCGAATAGCAAAAAGCCCTGACTATTCAGGGCTTTTTTGTTATAGATTCTTTAGAGAAATAGTTTTTGATTGAGCAATTGCAGCATCCGTTGTTGTAAGCACTCTATTTTCATGTACAAGCTTTTTAAACCATTCATGATCTTTTACAAACTTCATGATATTTTCGTTTACTCCCGTCACAAATACCGACTGATTTCTTCGGTCTAAATCTTCAATAATTTCATCTAGGGCTTCGATTCCATCTACGTCTATATAAAATAAATTTCTAAAGTTGAGAACTATAGCACTATCTGAACTAATTCTCTGTAATCGTTCTATGTGGCTCTTAGCATTGATATATGTGAGTTCTCCAGCAAATCTATACACGACTTCCTTTCCTTTCACATTTTCATTAAGAACTTCAGTAGCATCTGTCTGACCATCTTCTTCATTAATAGTTACATTACATTGAGCACTCGATAGCTTTCGAGCAAATACAAGCAATGCTAGGAGGGTTCCGACAAGAATACCTGCTGTAGCATCATAAACAACAGTAATTATAGCTACTGCCATAGAAATCCAAAATGCTGATCGATCAAATTTATAGAGCTTCTTAAAATGATGTGTTGCAACCATTCTTATAGATGCATATACAAGAATTGCAGCAATTACAGATAAAGGAATAAACTTAAATCCTGGGAGCAATACCATAGCTAGAATAGCAACAAAAACAGCATTAATAATTTGAGACCAGTTTGATGTTGCTCCACTTTTTACATTGATGGCTGTTCGAGCAAATACTCCACTTGCTGGAATACCTCCGAAGATACCTGCAGCAATGTTTGCAAGTCCCACTCCAAGTACTTCCTTTCGCTGCTTGAATTTTGTCTTAGTCATTCCATCTGCAATCTTTGCTGATATCAATGTTTCAAGAACTACCACGAATGCAACAACTGCAGAATACTGGAAAATCACTTGGTTAAACATATCTCGAGACAATGTCGGAATATTGAACGGTCGAAGGATAAGGTCGCCAAATTTTGTAAACAGAGTATCAATAGTAAGTGGAATTGTTCCAATACTTGTAAGGTATCCAAATAAAATACCTAGAGCAGCAACAATAACAGTATTAGGCCAACGAGGTTTGTATTTAAGAATAGTAAACATTAGTCCAAGACCTACTATAAAAGGAATCACAGACCATGTTTGAGAGAATGCGATATGTTTTAATGATTCTAATATATTTGAAATGAGATGTTCATGTTTTGGAAGATCTTTCAATCCCAATGCAAAATTGAGCTGACCAAAACCAATAGTAAGTGCAACACCGAGCGTAAAACCATGCACCACAGCAGATGGAACGAAAATAAGATATCGGTCCCATTTAAAAAACCAAACAACCAAAATCATAAATCCAGAAACAATAGCAATCAAAGGTAGTACAGCAGCACCATACACAAAAGCAATAGAAGCTAAAATCCCAGCGAGTGCTCCTGCAGGGCCTACAATGTTGAATTTACTTCCTCCGAAAATTCCGGCAAATAACCCGGCCCAAATTGCAGTAATGACTCCGGCGACAGGACCCGCTCCTGAAGCAATACTTAGTGAAAGAGAAAGCGGTACTGATACCAGTGCCACTGAGAGAGCTGAAATCCAGTTCTTCTTTAATTGATCAACTATTCCGTTCATAAAATTATTAAGAAATCATTAAACTCGAAGTAAAGACACAAGAAAAAATTATATACCTCTTAATGCTAAATTACAATACAATCATATTATTTCTGCTTTTCCCAAATAAAAAAGGAATGCGATATCGCACCCCCATTGGAACTACATCTGTTCGAACTCCTTGAGCTGAACGTCTCCTTCACCGTCCATATACAGGAAACACAAACAGATAACCTTTACCTCGGGAAACTTCTTCCGCAGCCACTTACCCGCGGCCCGGAGACGATCCTGGTGGAACGCCCTGTCATCCTCCATCGTGTCGAAATGATGCCCGTGAAGGCAACACAGGCCACACTGCTCATGACCGCAGAGCACGATGCGCTCGACGCCATGCTTGTAGATGGCGACCCGAAGGCTGATGCACATCACGAAGCGCACCATCATCTTCACGCACCAGATCCACACGTGCTTGTGCACCTGCCACCACGGCGCACCTGATGTCGCGGCGAAGCTGTAGGCTCCACCAGCGAAGGTCACGAGGTCGACGAGCTTTTCGACCCCGTACATCGTGCGCAACGCATGACGTGACTTGATGCAGAACCGGAAGTCCATGCACGTCACGTTGACCGTCGAAACGGTAGAGGGCGCAAGTGCCGCCAACCTCCGATCCGTGCACTCATCGCACACAGCCTTCACTTCATCCCCAGAAAGCGTCGCGGGCAACTCTTCACGCATGAGCGCAAGCGCCGCTCCAACATCCATGTTGTCTACAACCGTCATGCAATACCTCCGAGAAAAACAAGAAATCTGAGAACCCGATTGGTACGAAGCCAGATACTAGCTTACTCCTATTAAAAAATTCGTCAATAGCAGACTGAAAATCTGTGGATAAGTCAAGGATGAGCAACTAATGAAGCTACGATTAAGATTGACGCTGCGCGAGGTGCTGAAGATGCTTATTTCGCTCTTCTTCAAACTCAAAAGAATTAAATCCAAAACGAGAAATCATAGATGATGCATAATGAGCACCCAAGTAGTGAGGCATAACCACATAGGTTGCTCCAGCTTTATACAAAGCTTCTGCATGTTCTACATCATGCGAAAGCACCATGATAATTCCCTTCTGGTTATCTTTTCGATACATCTGAACTAAAAGCATATTGGCGTTAAAATCGGGCAATGTTGAGATAATCATCTCAGCATTATTAAGTCCTAAATCTTGAAGAAAATCTACATCTTCTGCATCACCATATTCATACGGAATGTTATTTTCTTTAAGTTTCTGAATAGATCGCGGATTGAAATCTACAACGATATACTGCTTTTTTAATTGCTCAGCGGCATACACAAAATCACTACCTACTCGGTCATACCCAAAGATAATTATTTCGGGATGTTGTTCTTTTGTCATTTGCTGTACACTTCTTTTCTTTCTCAATTCGAAGATTCCCAACAATCTATGTATTTGTGGGTAAATAGTATCGGCAAACAACATAAGATATGTTGATCCACAAATTGTGATAATACATACCAGTGTCACAAGCGAAACTATATATGCAGAAACATGGCCACTCGCAAAGCCAATAGAAATAAGAATTAACGATAGCTCACTTACTTGTGCAACAGTAAAACCAGCCATAATGCTTGTTTTCCGTTTATATCCGAGCACATTCATAATCACGAAAATAATAAGTGGGTTTCCAAGTAATACTATCGTTGAAAGAACAAGTGCTGGTCCTATGAGTGACGGAAGCTCAGTAAGCATAATTTGAGTTCCAAACATTATGAAAAAGAGCAACACAAAAAAGTCACGCAATGGTTTTATTCGTGAACTAATTTCATATGAAAATGGTGATACTGAAAGTAGCACTCCTGCAATAAGCGCTCCCACTTCTATCGAAAACCCGAGCGAATAAAAGAGTGATGCCAATCCCAATCCCCACGCTAACGAAAACAAGAACAACAACTCTTGTGATGAAGCAAAAAACTTACTTATTCGAGGAAGTACTCTTTTACCAATAATGTAAATGAGTGCAGTTATTGCAAAACCTTTTAGAAATAGCAGTGCCACGGCAGCAGAAAGTGATTCTCCTGTCACTCGCGGAATTGTAGAGACGATAAGTAGTACAATAATTGCCGCAACATCTTGAACCAACAAAAATCCAACAGACACTCTACCGTACAGCTTATTTAAATCACCCTTATCAGTAAGTATTTTTAAAACAATAATAGTACTACTAAATGAAATAGCTAATGCAACATAAAGAGATGTGATTGCATCAAATCCCATGAGCTGCATAATTGCATATCCAATTCCCGAGGTAAAAAAGACTTGGCCCAACCCTGTGAGCAATGTTGTTTTTCCTACTTCTCTAAATATGAGAGGGTTAAGGCTAAGCCCCACAATAAACAGAAGAATCGCAATCTTTAATTCTGAAAATATATGAATACTTTCTGTAGAGTGAAAAAAGTTTAACGCAAAAGGCCCCACGAGAATTCCTGTGAGTATATAGCCCACAATAAGTGGCTGTCGTAACACCTTCATTACTGAAGCAATAATAAGAGCAATTACTATGAGAAGACTAAGTTCGATAAAGAGATGCATATAATAAAGCTATGCTCGTCGCATAGCTTTACTATATCACACGTATGATCACTCATTTGTGTGGATTTCTTTTAGAGTTCGAACGGTTTGAAAAGATAATTAACTACTTTATGAATATTCTTTCCAACCTTTTCAGTATGTTTTAAAACATGTTCTGTCTGTTTCAAAACTTTACTTGGCCGTTGATGCCGAGTAGCAATTTCATGAATACGATGATCAATTAATTCTGTCATAAGTGGTTTATCACTAATGTCATGAATATCAATTACTTCTCGTTCTCGGAATTCAGAATATTCACCTTTATTTTTGACAGTGGTCAAAATTGAATCAACTTCAAGCTGAAGCTTTGCGGCAAGCTCTTTATGATCCTTGTGTTTTGCGTGATATACGTGTGTAGTCATAGTATTTATATACTTAACTTAATATGTATATTATATCACTTTTATATCATAAAGTCAATAGATTCTTCATCTCAAATGGAGTGATGATTTTAACCCTTTGTTTATAGGTTTTTAGGTGCTGAACGAGGATTTTATAGGCATCATAATCGAATATATGATTCTGAGGTAAAAACTGTCGCTGGCCGCCTTCATCGTACTGAATACTGCCTACGAGCCGCCATTCATTGATAATATGAGTAATTCCCGTATCTTTATCTTTTGTTTCCGTAATAGTGATAGGACCATTGTATGGCCATGCCTTTAATCTTCTGCTTGAAAAAGCTTCATCAAATCTAAGATTATAGGCAAGTGTATCTTCTTTACTTGCACATGCGCCCTTACATTTTCCTAGCTGGGTATAAAAGCATGCCCCTGTTCCCTTCTCAAGTCCTGACAACCTCGGACACAATGAATGTTCTTTTGCATACGCATCAAGCATTTTCTTTGCTTGCATCATGCTTCTGAAAATGCCAATTATTTTATGAGAGTGCTCAAGCTCTTCTTGATCATACTGTTCTATACGAATAGATTTGTATCCATTATGTGAATCTTCTATCACACAGCACAGCTTTTTCATTTTTCGAGAAAGTTTATTGTAAAGTGGTTGTTCTGTTTTTATTAAATGTGATTCAAGTAAAAGCGCACTAAGCTCTCCGGCTGTCTCCCGAGCTTCTATATCTCTCACCTCTTCCAAAAATCTTAGTGTATTTTTTGTCATACCTCCAAAATGAGATACTACCCGCTGTCGAATATTTACACTTTTACCTATATATAATTTTTCACCATCTTCCCCATAAAAGATATATACCCCAGGTCCTTCAGGAAGAGATTTAATAACAGACTCGTTTAAAAATGTAGGCAATCTTGATCTACCAATTATCTTTTCTGCTGCTTCTGTAAATTTTTCTTTATGCTCTGTATCTGCTAAATACAAGAGATCTACTAATACCTGAGCATCACCTAAAGCTCTATGGCGATCTTCACAAACAAAATTAAAGCGAGAAATAATAGTAGAAAGATCGTGTCTCTGAAATTCAGGATACAAATATTTTGAAAGTCTCACTGTACACAATTGTCGAGCTGAAAAAGAAATATTGAGGCGTGACAACTCTTGTTTTACAAAAGAATAATCAAACCGCACATTGTGAGCAATAAATATAGCTCCTTTTAATAACCTTTCTACATCTTTAGATATGTCATAGAAAGTGGGAGCATCTTTTACATGATCGGTTGTAATACCTGTCAAAGAAAATATTCCGGAAGGAATAGAACACTCCGGATCAACAAGTGTAGAAAAGCGCTCTATTTCTTTGCCCTCTTCAAATCTGATAATCGCAATTTCAATTATCCTGTCATGAGAAGGACTCGCCCCGGTTGTTTCTATATCTACTATTGCCAATGGCTGCAGTAATGATAATGACTTCATATTCATATATATAAGTGTAATTTTATCATTTGTGAAAAAAGCTCAAAGCGCGGCTATTGCTTAGAGCAGGCTCAGCAAATGTAAGAGCTGCAGCAGAGCTTCGTCTACAGTTGAGTAAAGGTCGGTAGTTATTGAAATAATCACATTCGCTTATGCTATCTACAATTGCAATTATCCTTTTGGTACTTTGGCTTGTAGGCTTTATCGGATTTCCAACAGTTGGCGGATTAGTCCACCTTCTTCTTGTAGCTGCCGTTATTGTCTTCGCAGTTCGACTTATCCAGGGCCGACGAGTTATCTAATTTACTTGATACACAAACTAAAAAATGATCACGCTTAAAAATAGTGTGATCATTTTTAGCAATAAAAAAACCCAAGCAGCTACGAGAGCGACTCAGGGATAATGCACAAGACTATGCCCATTGTGTTGATTCCCATCGCGACGACATCTTTGTTAGTCGTCGAGATGTTGACCCCGTCGTCGAAGACCTGGACCGTTGGAATAGTATCTCCTTCGGTAAGGTCTACATGCATGCCATCAGTAAGGCATGTTTCTCGCTGGCTGTGAGTCAGCGTAACGATGGTTTCAACGACTGTAGGAAAGTGAGCCCAGGCGTACACTCTTTTGCGGTTCATCAAATACCGCATCATTTGCTCCCTCCCCGCATCCCTAAGCCGAAGCTTCATGTTGATGAGCATGTAGCACGGAGCATCGTGCTCCGACATCCATTGCGGTCGTTCGTGTTGCTGCCAAATGCTCGAGTGATAAAAATCTTCAGGCCGCTTGGTGTGCATGTCGAGAACTGAAATTCCCAAACAACACACGAGCCGCCATTTATCACCTTTGGCATTTGCTTTTGCACAACGCATAAGTCGCTTCTTGGTAAATGGAATCGGTAGGTCATGAGGCACCTCCATATTCCACACCGATGCCGCTGTAGCAGCATCGATGACATATGGATCACCAAGAATTGATTTTGCTTCTTCGAGTGTAACGAGCGGACGCAACAAGCGTCGAGCAACTTCGCCAAGCCGAGACGTAAACAGACGAATTATCGGCTTCAATGGTGGTAGACGCATGCGGCCTCCTTTCTTGTAATTTGGGTGAGCATGGTTCCATTTCAATCGTACCATGGTTTCAGGTATACTTATCCCGAACCTATGTACAAACGTGAGGTAATATGACTCAAATAGTAACTAAGGGGGTTCAAAAACTAGCTCGTAGTTTGTTGAAGCTTCTGAGCGCTGTGTGCGGCCTTATCGCTATTGCGGCCTTCTTTCTGTGCTCACTGGGCATCTTCGAAAGAAATGCACCTGAACCAAAGAAACCCGATCAGCCAAATGTTTGACACATGAGGCTTTTTTTATTATGATAATAGCCTAATTAGAGCTCGAGCTCTCTTTTTATTTATAGGCATTTTAAGGTTAGAAGACACATGGAAATTCGAAATATTGCAATTATTGCGCACGTGGACCACGGTAAGACAACTCTTACTGATGCTTTGATGCGCCAGACAGGTATGGTGGAAGAAGGTATATCAATGGACTCAAACGCCCTTGAACAGGAACGAGGTATTACTATTTACGCTAAGAACACGTCAGTATTCTATAAGAATACAAAGATCAACATTGTGGACACACCGGGCCACGCCGACTTCGGTTCTGAAGTGGAACGTGTGCTGCGATCTATCGACACCGTGCTTCTTGTAGTGGATGCTCAGGAAGGTCCTATGCCCCAGACACGATTCGTACTTAAGAAATCTCTCGAGCTTGGTCTTAAGCCTATCGTTGTTTTAAATAAAATTGATAAACCTGCTGCAGATGTAAAGCGTGCACATGATCAAGTTCTTGAATTATTCTTCGAACTTGGAGCAAATGACGATCAGCTCGATTTCACAACTATCTATGCTATCGGACGACAAGGAGTTGCAAAGCTAAAGATGGAAGATGAATCAAAAGATCTTACTCCCCTCCTTGATCTTATTTTAGAAAAAGTTCCTGCAGCACAAGCAGATACAGAAGCTCCACTTCGAATGCAGGTGTTCAACCTTGGATACGACAACTTCCTAGGACGACTTGCTGTTGGCCGAGTATACGAAGGTAAGATGAAAATGGGACAAAACATTTTTGCAAAAACACCAGATGGAACTATTCACTCTGGAAAGCTAACTAAACTATTTACATTCAAAGGTGTAACTCGAACAGAAACTGATATTGCCGAAGCTGGAGATATTGTGATGATGGCCGGAATTCCTGATATCTATATTGGAGACACTGTGTGTGAATCACAGGATCAAGAAGCGCTTCCTGCTATTCAGATTGATGAACCTACTATCTCTCTTACATTCTTGGTTAACGATTCTCCATTTGCCGGACAAGAAGGAAAGTTTGTTACAGGACGACAAATTCGAGAACGACTAGAACGAGAACTCGAAATCAACGTTGGACTCAAAGTAGACTTTACAGGTGAAAATTACAAAGTATACGGACGAGGAGAATTGCACATTGCGATCTTGCTTGAAAATATGCGACGAGAAGGTTATGAACTCCAAGTATCACAACCACAAGTTATCATCAAAGAAATTGATGGAGTAAAATCAGAACCTTTTGAAGAAGTAACTATCGACGTTCCTCAAGAATCATCAAGTGCTGTTATTGAAAAGCTCCAGCGACGACGAGGAATCATGATGAACATGACCGAAGAGCGAGGTCAGGTACGATTGGTATTTGAAATCCCAACTCGAGGTTTGCTCGGATACCGAGGACAGTTCGTTGTAGATACTAAGGGAGAAGGAATTATTTCTTCACGATTCCTAGAATTCCGAGCATATGCTGGAACAGTGGAACGACAGACATTCGGATCTATGATCTCAATGATGAAAGGAAAGTGTCTCGCCTTCTCTCTCGACAACCTTCAGCAGCGAGGAACTCTCTATGTAGAACCAAGTTATGAAGTATATGAAGGTCAGGTTGTCGGAAGTGTTACAAAAGGTGATGATCTTTATGTAAACCCAACCAAAGGAAAGCAGCTCACCAACATGCGAGCTTCAGGATCAGACGAAGGTATCTATCTTGCTCCTGCCTACATCCTCTCTATCGAACGAGCCATGGAAATTATGTCAGATGATGAATACATCGAAATTACTCCAAAGTCAGTTCGACTTCGAAAGAAATTCTTAAACAAATCAATGCGAGATAAAGCGCAGCGAGAAGGAAAATTATAATTCCCTACTTCAGTTTTATTTTATCTTGATGTGCTTTACTTGGAGCATTAACAAGAATAAAATAG